>JANNED010000267.1:0-31363 GCA_031388245.1 Variovorax sp. | reverse complement strand
GCGGCCATGCGCTGCGTGAGCCAAGGCGCAAGAGAGCGGCGATCAATTTCTTGCACTTCCAGCGTGATGCCAAAGCTATCTAGCGCGCTAAACCATGCGCCGGTTTTGCTCATTTTGTCAAGCTTAGGCAGCACAAAAATCGTGAGCACATCATTGTTGCCCTTCGAGGCTTCAGCCATCTGCTGAATCGCAGCGCTGCCATCTTTGCCCGGCTTGCCGCTGGGGATGCGCACCTCCACAATTTGTTTGTCGCCAAACAAACTCATCGAGCCGCCCGAGGCTAACACTTCGCTCCAATCAAAATGCGCGCCAGCCACCACATGCACCACGCGCTCGGTGTAGCCCTGCTTCTTGGCCTCCAAACGAATCGCATCAGCCGCTTCTTGAATCAGCAAGGCCTCATCGCCATGCAAGGTGTAGAGGCTCTTCAAGCCTTTTTGCAGGTGCTGCTGGAGCTGGGCGGGCGCGAGTTGCATAGCGGGATGGTCGTGAGCGCTCTAGTCTTTTTGCATCATATTGAGTTGCAAGCGTTCGCGCTCGATCACACTGGCCACCGCCGGCAGCGCAGCGAGCATTTGGAGATGTGCCCAAGAATGGGTGAACTGCGTGGGATCGATGCCAGCGATCGAGCCCCAGCGCGTTAAGGTGAGGGTGTAGGCATCGAGCGCCGTGAGGTGATCGTGGCCAAACAGGGCGGCAAGGTATGTCCCGCCGCTGCTTTTCGCCTTTGCTACATACCCGTCAATTTCAGCCAACTGCTTGGCAAACAATGCCGTGTTGTGCGCCTTGATCGCCGCTTGCGCTGCTTCATCCGAGGTGAATTTTTGCGGCATGAAGATATGGGTGAAAGTGGGGTGCACGGAGTTGTTCATCCACGCGAGCAGCTCCAAGAATTTGGCTTTTGCTGTGCCTTGGGCAGGCATGAGCTGCGCTGCGGGAAAGCGCTCGGCGATGAATGGCGTGATCGCCAAGATTTGCGTGATCACTTGCCCATCGGCCACCAACACGGGCACTTGGGCTCTGGGGTTGATGGCTTTGTATTCCTCGCCATATTGTTCGCCTTTGTGCAGCTTGACCAAGCGGGGCTCAAACGAGGCGCCAGCGGCCTGCAGCATGGTATGCGGCACAAAAGAGCATGCGCCGGGCGCGAAATAGAGTTGCAAAGACATACTTACCTCAGCATTTTTAATCAAAACTGGCATATTGCCGGCATAGAATCGACATTGTTTGCTATTAAATCAGAAGCATCAAAACTTCTCGCTGCGCAGCACCTGCACATCCGCAAAATACAGCGTGAGCCCGAAATCCTGCGCATATTCGGCGAGCAAATGCGCTGCCAGCGCATCGGCCACTTGCGCGCTGCAAATGGTCTTCATCTCGATGGTGCGGTCGTTGTCCCAGCTGCCAGCTTGCGAGCCGCGATCTGAGCCACCGCGCACATCCCAGATCGTGTAGCCGTGTGCGCCGAATTTTTTGGCATCTTGCACCAAGCGCTTTTCTAGCGCTGCTTCGGCGAAGATGACGAGGAGTTTCTTGGGGTGCTTATCCATAGTATGTGTCCATGATCTTGCTCACGCCATTTGCTTAGCCAACCAGGTGTAGAGCGGCACACCAACAACGATGTTGAATGGAAAGCTGATGCCGAGTGCCGCAGCAATCGACAAGCCCGCATTGCCCTGCGGCACCGCCATGCGCATCGCCGTGGGCGCGGCGATGTAACTCGCGCTGGCTGCCAACGTGGCAAGAATAGCGATGCCGCCCGTGGACAAGCCCAGCAGCTTGCCAACCACTGCGCCCATGAGCGATAAAACCAGCGGCGAGACGATACCGACGGCCAATAGCCTGAAGCCATAGCGCTTGACTTCCGGCAGCTGCGCCCCTGCCACCAAGCCCAGCTCCAACAAAAACAGCGCGAGCACGCCTTTGAACAAATCGGTAAACAGCGGTGCAATGGGTTTTAAGCCCTCTTGCCCCATCACAGCGCCAATCGCCAGCCCGCCTGCGAGCAGCAGCACCGATTTGCCAAACAACACCTCATGCGCCAATTCGCGCCAATTGCTCTTAGCCTCTTGCGCTTTGCCTTCCATAGCTCTGGCGCGGCTGAGCTCGCGCCGCGCCAAAAACACGCCCGCCACAATCCCCGGCGCTTCCATCACGGCCACCCACAGCGCCGCATGCGCCTCGAATGCCACGCCCTGCCGCTGCAAATAACTCGATGCCACCGCATAGGTGACGACGCTGACCGAGCCGTAATGCGCCGCGAGCACCGCACTGTCCACCCCCGAGAAGCCCATGCGCTTGAGTAGCGGTGTCATCAACACCGGAATCAGCCCACCGAGCGCCATGCAAGCCAAAATTTGCGGCAATACTGCAGTGATGCTTTGCTTGTTTAATTCAATGCCGCCTTTGAGGCCAATGGCCAGCAGCAAATACACCGACAGCGCTTCATAGAGCGCCTGCGGTAATTTCAAATCGCTTTTGCCAAGGCGAGCAATCACGCCAAGGATGAAGAACAGGACGACAGCATCAAACATGGTTAAACAAAGAAGGTGTAGAAGAAACAGCAGCCTGAGCACGCGATTCAGCTGCCCGCTCAGCATAACGGTTAAAGCGCCAAGATGTGCCCTCGGTGGTGATGCGCCGCCAGGTCTCGCGTTTGGCGGCGGGGCTCATCTCTGGCCAATGCTGCACTTCCGCAAACTTGCGCCCACAGCCTTTGCAAAAATCATCGCCTTGGCTGGTGGAGCAAATGGCAATGCATGGCGTATCGGGCGTGCTGTCATACCAAGCGAGCCACGCATCGAGCGCTTTTTTGGGCATGGAGAATTCGCTGGCGCGATCTTGCTTGTGAAACACCAGCAAGGCATAAATTTCTGCCAGCGCTCTCAACGGCGCAGCCAGCGCGATGCCGTCGGGCGAGGGGCTTTTTTCACGCCAGTAGTTGATGGCGGCTTCAATATCGCTGATGTGGATGCCAACGGGCGTGGTGCTAAAAGGATCGTAGGCGGCATCAGACATGGGACACGCATGATACCTGCTCCTCTCGCGTCTTAGCTTGCGCTGCAAATCTTCAGCATATTTGTGCCGCCCGGTGCGCCCATGGGCTCGCCACAGGTGATCGCATACACATCGCCAGTTTTCACGATGCCGCGCTCTTTCAGATGCGCTTCTGCGGCGGCCAGCGCACTGTCTTTGTCGCTGGAGATTTCCATAAAGAGGGGGCGCACATTGCGATACAACGCCATCTTGCGCTGCGTGCTCACTTTGGGCGTGAGCGCGTAGATCGGAATATGAATCCGAGCGCGGCTCATCCACAGAGGCGTTGAGCCGCTGTCAGTGAGCGCCACAATCGCTTTCGCGCCTAGGTGATGCGCGGTAAACAATGCGCCCATTGCAATTGATTGATCAATGCGGCTGAAGGTCTTGCCGGTAAAGTCTGCATCGAGCTTCACGTCTTCCGCAGCTTCTGCGGCCTCACACACGCGGCTCATCTCTTGCACTGTCTCCAGCGGGAATTTGCCCGAAGCCGTCTCGGCGCTCAGCATCACGGCATCCGTGCCATCGAGCACCGCATTGGCCACATCGCTCACCTCAGCGCGCGTGGGCACAGGATTAGTGATCATACTTTCCATCATTTGCGTGGCGGTGATCACCACTTTGTCCATCTCACGAGCCATCTTGATCATGCGCTTTTGCAGGGCGGGCACAGCGGCGTTGCCCACCTCAACCGCCAAATCACCTCGCGCGACCATGATGCCATCGGATGCCGCGAGGATTGCCTCCAGATGCGGAATCGCCTCTGCGCGCTCAATCTTGGCAATCAGGCCCGGCTTGTGTTTGAACTCAGCACCCGCCACATTGCACAGCTGGCGCGCCATCTCCATGTCGGTGGCGTTTTTCGGGAAGCTCACGGCCACGTAATCGGCTTGGAAGCTCATCGCGGTGCGAATGTCCTCCATGTCTTTGGCGGTGAGCGCAGGGGCTGTGAGGCCGCCGCCTTGTTTGTTGATGCCTTTGTTGTTTGACAATTCGCCGCCCAAGCGCACCACGGTGTGCACCGCCTCACCTTTGATCGCGGTCACATCCAGCACGATCAAGCCATCGTTGAGCAAGAGCACATCGCCTTTTTTCACCTCGCGCGGCAGCTCTTTGTAATCCAAGCCCACGGCATTCACATCGCCCAGCTCGGTGCGGTCGCCATCGAGCACGAAGGGCATGCCATTTTCTAGCCACACTTTGCCTTCAAGAAATTTGCCCACGCGAATTTTGGGCCCCTGCAAATCGGCCATGATCGCTACCACACGGCCTGCACGGCGCGAAGCTTCGCGCACCATGAGCGCTCGGTCAATGTGATCTTGCGCCTTGCCATGGCTGAAATTCAGCCGCACCACACTCACCTTGGCACGAATCATGGCCTCAAGTATCTCCACTGTCGATGAGGCTGGGCCAATGGTCGCTACGATTTTTGTAGCGTGCGTGGGAATGCGTTCTTGCATGGGGAGTCCTCGTTTTGGTGGCACAGAAGTAATCAGATTACATTGTGACTGTAATCGGGTTACATGTCAGGTACAAGATGCATTGGCTTTGCTGACTCGCTCTGCGTAACTTTCGCGTCTTCTGCGTTCAAAAAGAACGCCCAGCGCGAGCACACAATCAAAGCGTTGTCGTTGCGGGCGCACTGCTTGGCTTGGCCGGCTGCGGCAGCAAGCGCTGCAATTCTTCTTCGCTGATGATCTCCAGCACGCGCACCACGCGCTGCACGCCGGGGATGGTGCGGGTGATCTCGGTGGCTCGCGCTGCCTCCCGTTGTGTGACGCGGCCCATCAGATAGGTGGTGCCGCGCTCGGTGACGACTTTGAAGGCGTTGGCATACAAATCCTTGGCATCCACAAAAGCGGCTTTCACGCGGCCCGTGACGAGCGAATCCGATGAGCGTGAGGTGAGCGAGGTGTTGCCGAGCACGGCCAATTCATTGACGATGCTGCGCACATTTTCTACGCGGCTCACAATGTCTTGCGCACGTATTTTGTCGGCTTCTGTGGGCACTTCGCCGGTGAGCAACACCTGCCGGTTGTAGCTCGTGGCATTGATGTGTACGCGCTCTAAAAAAGCTTCGCGCAAGCGGTTGACAGTGCGCAGCTCAATGCCTTCGTCTTCCAATTGCGCGCCCGAGGTGCGGCGGTCTGTGGCCACCAAGGTGCCGCCCAAGACAGCGCTGCCCACCACCAAGGGCAGGCAACCGCTGAGAAAATAAGCACCAAATAAGGCAGTTGCCGGCATCAACACTGCGCGGCGTGCTATTAAATGGATATCGTTTTGAATTTCAGTCATAGATTCTCCTGATCGCCTAACAACATGGCATCCACCCCATCGCACAGGCAGTGCAGTGTGAGCAGATGAACTTCTTGAATCCGTGCCGTGCGCTCATGCGGCACGCAAATATGCACATCGGTCTCATTGAGGATCGCGCCAATCTTGCCACCCGCTTTGCCGTCTTTGTTGCCAGTCAGCGCGATCACGATCATCTCGCGCGATTGCGCCACTTCAATGGCGGCAATCACATTGGCAGAATTGCCGCTGGTTGAAATCGCCACAAGCACATCGCCGCCAGTGCCCAGTGCGCGCACTTGCTTGGCAAAGATTTGGGTGAAATCGTAATCGTTGGCAATGGCAGTGAGGATGGAGCTGTCGGTGGTGAGTGCGATGCAGGCCAGCTCGGGCCGCTCGCGCTCATAGCGACCCACAAATTCTGCGGCGAAATGCTGCGCATCTGCCGCCGAGCCGCCATTGCCACACACCAGCACCTTGCCGCCGTTGGTGACGCAGGCGAGCAGCGCTTCGGTGGCCTGCGCGATTGGCTTGGCCAAGCTTTGCGCCGCTTGGTATTTCAAGTCGGCGCTGTCGATGAAGTTTTTTTCAATGCGTTGTTCGAGCATGGTGTTTGGGTGAGTGGTTGAATGATACTAAATTGATAGCAAAGTTTCTTGCGTTTATGCCGGGAAAGCAGCTTTTTCACCCATTATTTGCATCTGGATGCAAATAATCATGGCTTCAAGAGGCATCAAATGCGGCTTTCAACCATTCCAGCTCGCAATCTGAGCCCTCGCCATGCAGCGCAATCACATCAAAGCGGCAAGACGGCAGGCGGGCGAGGCGGCTGATGTAATGCTGCGCCGCATAGATGATGCGCCGCCGTTTTGTCGCGCTGATGCTGGCCGCCGCACCGCCATGCTTGGCATTCTTGCGCTGCCGTACCTCGATGAAAACCAGTGTGCCATCGGGCGAGCGCATGATCAGATCCACCTCACCACCGCCGCGCCCCGGTGTTTTGAAATTGCGCGCAACCAGCAGCAAACCATTTTTGAGCAAATAGCGCAGCGCGAGCTCCTCGCCGCTGTCTCCCACCGCTTTCGTGGTGGGCTGCGCAGGCCGTGCAGGCGCGGCGCGGGCTGCTGCCATGCCATTTGCCGCTATGCTCTTGAATAACTTCATTCGATGATTGTGCCGCGAAAGCAAACCTTGAAAGCTGATTTTTCTCCCGCCTTATTGGCTGCGCAATCCGCAGCCGGTGCGCAGCATTACCCCCGCAGCACGCTCTATATGCTGGCCACACCGATTGGCAACTTGGCTGATATTTCGTTGCGTGCGCTGCATCTGCTGAGCTTGGCTGACGCGATTGCATGCGAAGACACGCGCCACACACAAGGCATGCTGGGCATCTATGGCATTCAAAAGCCGCTGCTCGCCGTGCATGAACACAACGAACGCGAAGCGGCGCAGGGCATCATCACACGGCTGCAATCCGGCGAGCGCATCGCCTATGTGAGCGATGCCGGCACACCCGCTGTGAGCGACCCGGGCGCGCGCCTGGCCGCCGCCGTGCATGCAGCCAATCTGCGCGTGATGCCGCTGCCTGGCGCGAGCAGCATGACGGCGCTCATCAGTGCGGCGGGCTTAACCGGCGCGGGAGGCGATGGCGGCGCTTTTGTGTTTGAAGGCTTTTTATCCAGCAAAGCCAAAGAGCGCGAAGCGCAGATTCAGCGCTTGAGCGCAGAGCCAAGAGCCATCATCTTGCTCGAAGCGCCGCATCGCATCGAGGCGCTGGCCACCGCGCTGGCCGCCTTGAAAGAGCGCCCGCTCACCGTCGGCCGCGAGCTCACCAAACAGTTTGAGCAGATCTCCACCATGCCTGCCAATATGTTGGTCACATGGCTGGCGCAAGACAAGCATCGCAGCAGTGGCGAATTCGCGCTAGCGATTCATCCGCAAGCCGCCAGCACCGTTAGCGCTGGAGAAGGGGAGCGCCTGCTCAAGCTGCTGTTGCCAGAGCTGCCCACCAAAACCGCTGTGAAGCTCGCTGCAGAGATCAGCGGCGAGCCGCGTAATGCGTTGTATGAGCTGGCCCTCCAACTCAAAGGCGCTCTCCAAGGCGAAGACGCAGAGAGCGCAAGCTGATGGCGCGTGGTCAGTATCATGTTTATGTGGTCGCGCTGGATGATCGCGTCTGGAACAGCGCTAAATTTCGCCGCTGCAACCCGGATTACGTGATGGGCAAGCCCTTCGTTTACGTCGGCATGACGGGGCTTGATCCCGATACGCGCTTTGACAAACACAAAGCGGGCATTCAAGCCAACCGCTTCGTCACGGATTTCGGGCTGCATTTGATGCCCGAGCTCTATGCGCATCTCAATCCCATGCCGAATGTGACGGCGAAGAAAATTGAAGTGGAACTGGCGATCCAATTGCAAGCCAAGGGCTATGGGGTTTGGCAGGGCTGACTACGCATAAGTCACCCAATCTGGTTTGTCTTCCAAATGCGGCAGCGTGTTGTATGTCACAAGCATATGCCGCTTGGGTGTGAAGGCGAATTCGGTCACGCTGGTATTGCGGATGCGCAGGTTGAGCTCAATCGTGGTTTGCGCCGAAGTGCCCAAGATACAGCCCACTGCTGTGCTGATCGGGCCGCCGCTGGAGCAGATCAAGATGCGGGCATCGTCGCTGCCTCCAAACTGCGTGCGCACTTCATCGAGCACATCGGTGATGCCGCTCACAAAGTCAGCGTAATGCGGCATGCCTCTGGGCTCGGTTTTGCCATCCATCCACGCGGCAAGGCCATCGCGCAGCAGGCGGAAATGTTTGCGATAGTTCTCGGGTGATCTTTCACGTGAGAGCGGTTCGGGGTGAATCGCAGCAACCACCGCATCGCTGTCGTATTCGTTAAGCCCCGGCCTTTGCAGCGCCTCTTGCTGAGAACCCATGCCCTGCGAAATCCCCGTCAAAGTTTGCGCATGGCGGCGCAGTGTGCCGGCATAGACGGCATCGAATTTCAAGTTCTTTCCTTTGAAATAATTGCCCAGTTGCAATGACTGTTGGTGGCCCAGGTTGCTGAGGTTGTCGTAGTCTGCCGCGCCGAAGCTGGCTTGTCCGTGGCGGACGAGGTAGAGAGTGGGCATGGTGCAAGTGTGATGGGCGGGGCGGATTTTGGCTATCAAGACGGAGACAGGGCGGCGTATGCTGATCGTTTCAAACCTGACTCATGCGCAAACCACGTCGCCGAGCTGCAAAAAATCGCATCAATCGCAGCGCCAAGGCGTTCATACGCCATGCTCCTGAGCAGGGTACATCAGGCAGACACCGCAGCCCTTGGCCTCACAGCCGGTCTACCGAAAACGAAGCTTTCAGAACGCAAGCGCTACAAAATAAATAGCAAACCAAGCAGGAAATACGCCGGCAAGGCCATCAAAATGCCTAGGAAACTACTTAAAAACCCCAAACACCTTCTTCAAAATATCGCTGCCCGTACCCACGGGGTCTTTGCGAATCTTTTTCTCTTCTTCGCCGATCATGGTGTAGAGGCCATCCAGCGATTTGCTGGTCACGTATTGCTGAATGTTGGCATCTTCTTTTTTCACCAAACCCATGCCTTGTGCCTTGCCTGCCACAGCGTTGTATTTGTCAGCAAGCTGCACTTTTTCAGTTGCTTTGCTCACGATCGGCAGGAATTTGCCGGCCAGTGGGCTGCGTGTCTTGTCGGCAAAGAATTTGGTCACCGAGGTGTCACCGCCGCTGAGAATATTTTTCGCATCCGTCACGTTCATGCCTTTGACAGCGGAGACCAGCAAATCCTTGGCAAACGGCACAGCCTGCTCAGCGCCTCGGTTCATGGCGGTGACGAGCTCATTCACTTTTTTGCCTTGGCCGAGCGATTTCATGAGTTTGCCAGCGTCATTCAGGAACCCTGGCAGAGGAATGCGCACTAACGAATTACCGAGAAAGCCATCGGTTTTACCCAAAATGTTGACGGCAGACAAAGCGCCGCGCTCCAGCGCTGTTTTCAGACCCGCGCTGGCATCGGCATCGCTCAAGCTGCCCAGCGAGAGCGCGTAGGCTTGTTGGTAAGCAGCGGCAATGCACAGGCCAAGCGCTGATGCTCCGGCTTGGTTAAACTGGCGACGTTTCATATCAGAACACTCCATTGGATTGAAGAGCATGCATCTTGCCCCAATTTCACGCCGCAAAGCAACGGCTTATTTCCTGTCAACGCCATGGGTTGTGCTTTTGAGCGCGGGTGTGATGCTTTCCGGCTGCAACAATGTGTCGGATTTCACGGGCGCGGCACCTGCGTCCACCATGGTGTTGCTCGATGGCAAGCCTTTCAGCACAGATCAAATGAAAGGCAAAGTGACCTTGGTCAATTTTTGGGCCACCAGCTGCACCACGTGTGTGGCTGAAATGCCTGAGATCATCTCGACACACCAGAAGTTTGCAGCGCAAGGCTACGACACCGTGGCAGTGGCCATGAGCTACGATCCGCCTGCATTCGTGGTGAATTTCGCGCAATCAAGGCAGTTGCCTTTCAAAGTCGCGATTGACAACACAGGCGCAGTCGCCAAGGCTTGGGGCGATGTGAAGCTCACGCCGACCACTTATCTCGTGAACAAAAAAGGCGACATCGTGAAGCGCTATGTGGGCACACCAGATTTCGTCGCGCTGCATGCATTGATTGGGCAATTGTTGGCTGAGAAGGTTTGATTTTTGATCTTTTGGGCTGATTGCCGGCTTGCTATCTGCTTAGTTTGCTATTGATTTTGTAGCGTTTTGACAGTTTTTTAGGATATGGCGGTTGCGAAGTTTTCTTTGCATTTTGAAGAAGCACCATGAGCTCGCTCAAACAGACCTCCCACAAACCAAAATCGCACCAAAAAAAGCCCACAAGCCAAAGACCTGTGGGCAGAAACAACCCCTAGAGGGCTGTCGAGGAGGAAAAGGAGATCAGTTGTTGCGGAATTCGTCGTGGCAGGTTTTGCAGTTGCCGGCATATGCACCGAAGGCTGCTTTGATTTGATCTAAGTTGCCAGATTTGGCAGCCACTTCGAGCTTGGCGGCATCGGCGGCCAGTTTGTCGCTGTTGCCCTTGAACTTGGCTGCATCCGTCCAGATGTTGGCCTTGGCTTTGGGGCTTTCGGTGCCAGCACCGAAACCCTGCCAAGGCAATTTGGCCACGGTGGCAATGATGTCTGCATTGTCTTGTGCGACTTTGGCATCGAATGGCACGCGCCCAGCAACCATCGCACCCAAGCGGCCGGTGTGGGTGCCCATCAAAGACAATGCACTTTGGCGGTATTTGATGGCATCTTCGGGTTTGGCGAATTGTGCTTGCGCAGAGACGCTGGCCAGCAAAGTGCTGGCAGCAAGAACGAGGGCGATACGAAATGTCATAGGAGCTCCAGTTGGGGTGTTTTATGAAGAATTGAGATTAACTCAAGATGCAAAGTTCCAAGCCATTGCACTAGGGAAATCCCGGGGTTATTTTTTAAACCGGGTGTCACATGCTTGTCGCAAACTTAAGGCGATGGCATGCCATGCCCAGCAAACCGCATGCAACGTGCTAGACATCATCGTCTGCAAGGCGGCACAATCATGGCCATCCGTTTGAACAACCAAGAAGAGCAAGCATGACCACCACGCACACCGTCCGAATTTGGGATCTGCCCACCCGTATTTTCCACTGGGCATTGCTTGTCTGTGTCGTTGGATTGATCATCACAGGCAATGTCGGCGGCAATTTGATGCCTTGGCATTTTCGCTTTGGCTATTGCGTCATGACATTGCTTTTATTTCGCTTTGTGTGGGGTGTGATCGGCGGCAAGTGGTCGCGTTTTGCATCGTTTATTTACTCGCCCAAGAGCCTTTTTGATTACCTCAAAGGCCAAGGCAAACCCGAGCATTCCGCCGGGCACAGCCCGCTGGGAGCGGGCTCCGTGTTTGCGCTGTTGGGATTTTTGGCGCTGCAAGTGGCCACCGGCCTGATCAGCGACGATGAAATCACCAACCAAGGCCCGCTCTCACGCTTTGTGAGCAATGCCCGCGTGAGCTTGGCCACGTGGTGGCACAAGGATGTGGGCAAATGGGTGATTGCGGCACTCATCGCGCTGCATATTGCCGCGATTTTGTTCTACTTGTACAAGAAAAAAGAGAATTTGATCAAACCGATGATTCATGGCGACAAGCACATGGCACACGCTGTGCAATCTTCCCAAGACACAGCGGGCAGCCGCGTGGCAGCACTGTTGGTGTTGGCGGTTTGTGGCACGTTTGTGGCGTGGATAGCCAGTCTGGCAGCCTGATTTCGTGTATTTTTCTCATTTGAGCGAATTGCCATCGCTGCCATCGCGAGCTTTGCGCTAGTATTTGGCTGTGAAATATTTTGTAACAAGACTCTCTGCACTGAAAAAATCTTCCCGAAGCGTGGCCGCCTCTGTTTTGGGCTTGCTCGCTTGCATGCCAGCATGGGCGCAGGTCTGCGCCGTGCCGCAAAACAATGGCACCAATGTCACATCGACGGCCAACCAAGTGGTCAACGGTTATTTCAGTCCATCGGCGGCCAATGCCACGTTTGCTGCAAACACCACGCCGACCATCGCGCTGGGCAATGCCCGGGGCGATACGGCCTGGGTCGCTGGCGATTTGGCTTTGATCATTCAAATGCAGTGTGTGGATATCATCAATACAGACACCGATACGTATGGTGACGGTGTAACAGGCCGCCCGGCATACGGCTATTTGGAAACGCCGTCTGGCACATGCAAAGTGGGGCAATATGAATATGTGCCCGCTGGCGCAGGCACGAGTGCCAGCAGTTTCGTGGCCGGCGCGGCCTTGCAAAAAACCTATGTGCAAGCCGATCCTACGGCGACCAGCACGCGGCGCAGTTTCCAAATCATTCGTGTGCCACAGTATGGCAATTTCACCCTGGGAGGCACGCTCGCGGGCTTGGCTTGGGATGGCCTAAATGGCGGCGTGATTGCGCTGGATGTGGCCAAAACGCTCAATTTCAGCGGCCAGACGATCGACATCAGCGCCAAAGGTTTTCGCGGTGGAGGTGGCCGCGAAAGCACGGCCGATGGCATCAATCCTTTTCGCCACCCAGCCAGCGGATCGGTCAGCCATGCCTCCAAAGCAGAAGGCATTGCCGGCACGCCACGCTTGCTTTTTATCGATGCCTCGCCGTTTGATCGCACCACCACCACCGGCACTGTGACGAATTTCAGCGCACAAAGCTATGTTGGCTACCCCGGCGGCACGGGTTTTGATTTTGATTTTGCGCGTGGTGCGCCGGGCAATGCAGGTGGCGGCGGGCAATACAACACCGGTGCATACCACAACGGCGGTGGCGGTGGCGGCGGCAACGGGGGATATGGCGGGCGCGGCGGCTTTGGCTGGCGCTCCGCCGGCTGGGCCACCGTGCTGCCGGATTACTCCAACATTGAAACTGTGACGGGGCAGCATTTGGCCGCCTTCGGTGGAGCGACATTTGGCGGCGCGAGCATTGCCCGCGTGGTCTTGGGCGGCGGCGGCGGCGCAGGCGATCAAAACGGTAATTCGAGCGGCGATTTGGGTGCCATGAGCGGCGGCACAGGCGGTGGCATGGTTTTGATACGCGCTGGCGCACTGACTGGCGGCGGTACAGTGGATATCCAAGGCGGTGTGGGCAACAACAACCTAGGTAACGATGCTGCGGGTGCAGGCGCAGCGGGAGGCAGTGTGATCATCGTCTCGCCCAATTGGACGAGCGGCGCACTCACCATCAACGCCCAAGGCGGCCAAGGCGGTGATTCATGGATTGGCGGAGGATCAGCGCACAGCGGCGGCGGTGGTGGCGGCGGCGGCGTGGCGATTCTCACGGGCAACGCGACGGTGAACAATGCGGGAGGCATCAATGGCATCACCAATACAGCTGATAATCCACCCGGCGGTGCGGATCACGGCGCACTGCCCGGATCAGATGGCGTATTTTCATTGGTTTCGGAATCTACGGATCCCATCACCAACTCCGGCTACAAGTGTTTGCCACAAGCCAATTTAGGCATCAGCAAAACGGCCAATCCAGCTTCCATCACCATTGGCCAGACCACACAATTCACGCTCACGCTGACCAACTCGGGCCCACAAACGGGCACCAATTCCACGGTGATGGATGGCCTGCCAGCAGGCTTGGGCACCCTGACATGGGTTAGCTCCAGTGTGGCCGGTGGTGCCAGCATCGGCGCAACCAGCATTGCTTCGATCACCACCTTCACCGGCACAGTCACTTTGCCTGTGGGCAGCACCATCACCATCACCCTGCAAGCGGTGGGCGCATCCGCCACCTCTGTGGTCAACACCGCCAGCATCAATGCGGCCAGCACCATCACCGATGCGAACTTGAGCAACAACTTGGCTACCGCCAGCGTGGTGATCGGCCCGACCACAGATTTGGCCATCACCAAGGCAGTGAGCACGGCGAGTCTGCAAATTGGGCAAACCACGCAATTCACACTCACGGTGAGCAATCTCGGGCCCAGTGCGGTGACGGGGGCGAGCATCCTAGACAACCTGCCTGCAAATTTAGGCACGGTGAGCTTTGTGAGCGCCTCTGGCGCAGCCGGTGCCACGTTGACTGCCAACAGCTTGGCGGGCAATAACTTCACCGGCACAGCCACGTTGCCCGCCAACAGCACGCTCAGCATTGTGCTGCGAGCTGTGGGCGGCACGATCTCTCAGGTGATCAACAGCGCCAGCGTGAGCCCGCCCTCGGGCGTGACGGATCCAGTACCCAGCAACAACAGTGGCACGGCGCAAGTGACCATCGGCGGGCAGGCAGATTTGGCCATCAGCAAATCAGCCAGCCCCACCACCTTGAACGACAACCAAACCACGGTGTTCACATTGGTTGTCTCCAATGCAGGCCCGCAAACGGCCACCAATGCCACGGTGTTTGACAAGCTTCCATCGGGTTTGAATGGCGCAACGCTGATATCAAGCTCGGGCAGTGGCGGCGGCACGGCCACGGCCATTGCCACCACATCCAGCCAGCTGAACGCCACGCTCACACTGCCGCCTGCCAGCAGTGTCACGATCTTGTTCTCAGCTGTGGCCAGCGGTGTGGGCACGCAAGTCAACAATGCCACCGTCACAGCGCCGCCCACCGTGGTGGATCCTGTGAGCAGCAACAACAGCGCGCTGGCCACCGTGACCATTCCCGTGCCGGCGGCTCTGTCTATCAGCAAGACCAACAACACCACAGCATTGGCTGCAGGAGCCACCACCAGCTACACCATTGTCGTGAGCAATTCGGGGCCTAACTCGGCCAACAACGCTGTGTTCAAAGACCCGATCGCCACAGGCTTGCTTTGCACCAGTGTGAGCTGCTCTGCGCTGAGCGGTGCCATTTGCCCAGCAAGCACAGTCAATGCGATGCAGGGCAGCGGCATCACAATTGCCACCTTTCCTTCCAACTCATCGCTCACATTTACCGTGACCTGCGGTGTGACGGCAACAGGGCAATAACACGGGCTTGGATGATCGCTGCTTGCAGCGTGCAGCATGTTTCGGTTTAACATGGTGGCTTCTGGAGATACCTTGCCATGAATGCCCGCACGCCCGCCTCCTTGCTCAGCTCGGCTGATATCCTGTCCCATACGAATCGCGCTTGGGACGATGACATCACTCAGCGCATCAGCGACTACATCACCATTCCCTGCAAATCACCCGGCTTTGATGCCGATTGGCATGCCAATGGGCACATTGAAACCGTGCTGCGCCAAGCAGCAGATTGGGTGACTGCACAAAAAGTGCCAGGGCTCACCCTAGAAGTGTTGCGCCTGCATGATGCGCAAGGCAAGCCGCGCACGCCGGTGTTGTTTTTTGAAGTGCCTGCAAACACGAAAGAAGACAAGCCTGCCAGCAATCAAACCGTGCTGATGTACGGCCATTTGGACAAACAGCCTGAATTCAACGGCTGGCGCAATGATCTCGGCCCGTGGACGCCGAAGCTGGAAACAGGCAGCGACGGAGCAAAACGCCTGTACGGCCGTGGCGGCGCTGACGATGGCTACGCGGTGTATGCCAGCATTGCCGCCATCCAAGCGCTCAAAGCGCAAAACGCGCCGCATCCGCGCATTGTCGGCTTGATCGAGACCTGCGAAGAATCGGGTTCGTACGATTTGCTGCCGTATGTGGATGCGCTGAAGAGCCGCCTGGGAGATGTCTCGCTCGTCGTTTGCCTCGATTCCGGCGCGGGCAACTATGATCAGCTCTGGCTCACCAGCAGCTTGCGCGGCATGGTCAGCGGCACCTTGCGGGTCGATATCCTGACCGAAGGCGTGCACTCAGGCGATGCCAGCGGCCTCGTGCCTTCGAGCTTTCGCATCATGCGCCAGGTGCTCGATCGTTTGGAAGACAGTGCCACAGGCCGTTTGCTGCCTGCAAGCTTTCATTGCGAGGTGCCGCCCGATCGCCTCGCCCAAGCGCAAGCCACCGCGAAGATTTTGGGTGATGAGGTGTACAAACGCTTTCCTTGGGCGCATGCCGATTGCGGTGGCTCCACCGCTTTTGCACTGCCGACCACAACAGACCCCGTCGAAGCGCTGATCAACCGCACTTGGAAGCCCACGCTCAGCGTGACGGGCGCGGAAGGCTTTCCCGCATTGAAGGATGCCGGCAATGTGCTGCGGCCCTACACCGCCTTCAAACTCTCGCTGCGCACGCCGCCCTTGGTGGATGCGGTGGCCACTGTGCAAGAACTGAAAAAACTGCTCGAAGACAACGCGCCGTATCAAGCCAAAGTCACCTTCCAAGGCGGCGGCGCGGCCAGTGGCTGGAATGCGCCCAGCACCGCCCCTTGGCTGCAAAGCGCGCTCGATGCCGCCAGCCAGGCTTACTACGGCGCGCCGTGTGGCTACATTGGCCAAGGCGGCACGATCCCACTCATGAACATGCTCTCAAAAGGCTTTCCGAATGCGCAAATGATGGTGTGTGGCGTGCTCGGGCCCAAGAGCAATGCGCACGGCCCCAATGAATTTTTGCATGTGGATTACGCCAAAAAGATCACCGCCTCGGTAGCCAGCGTGATGGCTGCGCATCCTGCCTGAGCAGGCCATGACCGCCGATTCGATTCTTTCCCCATTCACCGCCAGCGATGGTGAAAACATCGCCATTCATGATTGGCCGCTGCCCGAGATTTGGTCGGATCAAACCATCCGTGGCACGGTGATCATCGTCCATGGTTTGGGCGACCATGCATTTCGTTATGTGCATGTTGCGCAGTTTTTAAACACTTTGGGCTTTCATGTGCGTGCCTACGATCAGTATGGCCACGGCGAATCTGGCGGCAAGCGAGGCACGATTCCCAGCGAGATGCGCCTGGTCGATGATCTGGCCGATGTGGTGGATGATACGCGCCGCGCCATGCGCGAGGGCAGCCCTTTGTATTTGCTCGGGCACAGCATGGGCGGTGTGGTGGTGGCTTCATTTGTGCGCCAGCAGATGCGCCCGGTGGCCGGCATGATTTTGAGCTCGCCAGCGCTTGATCCTGGCTTCAATGCCATGCAAAAATTCATGCTCGCCGTCTTGCCCCGCTTTGTGCCGAATCTCCGTGTGGACAATGGCTTGAAAGTTGAGCAGCTCAGCCGCGATCCGATGGTGGTGCAAGACTACAAAAACGATCATTTTGTGCATCGCAAAGTCAGCGGGCGGCTGGCGAAATTCATCGCCGATGAAGGCACAAGAATCGTCGAGGCTGCACCGAACTGGGCGCTGCCCAGCTTGCTGCTGTATGCCGGCTCAGATGCTTTGGTCAGCCCCAAGGGCAGCCGTGCTTTTGCCGCCGCTGCACCTGCGCACTGCGTGCAATCGCAATGCTTTGAGGCGATGCGTCACGAGATATTGAATGACCCAGAGAAAGCCAGCGTCTTTGCCGCGATACGCGCTTGGTTGCTGCGATAAGCCAGCTTCGCGCAGCATGCGCCACTGAAAAAAGCGGCTCGAAAGCCGTTTTTTTCTGGCCGCAAGGCAAGCCTATTGCTGAGCCGCTTGCTCAAAAGGCAGTGTCATGTTGCGCAGATCGCGCTTGGTCTCGACCAACACCAGTGGGCCCGCATCGATCACCACGGCTGGCGGGCGCTCGCGGGGAATGTGGATTGGCTTGGGCTCAGCAGCGATTTGCGCTTTCACGGCCGCGATGCGCTCTGCGTTGGAGTTGACCCACTGCAAGCCGGCACGGCTGGCCACGGCATCCATCTCGCTGACTGGCAGCGCGAAGCTGCCAATGGATGGCATGCCCGTTTTGGCATCAGCTTGGGCCGTTGGCGCGGCGGCAGGTGCTGCGGTGTCGGCGGCAGCCATGGCAGGGGCAGGCAAGGGTGCAGCAACTGGGACTTGAACCTGCGGTTCATTTGCTACAAATTCAGTAGCATGGTATGCAGATTCTGTGCCGGCTGATGGCTGATTTTGATCAAAAAATTCGCCTTGAGGTGGATCTTGTGGGCTGTGCTCAGATGACCCGCTACGCTCGCCGCCACGCTCCCGGCGATCACGGCCATAGCGATCACGCGAGCGGCGCTCACGACGCTCCCCGGCCACGCCAGCATCTTCACCAGCGTCGCCGGCGTGGCGCTCGCCTTGCGCGGCTTGCTCGCCGCTTGTTGCGCTGTTTGCGGCATGATCGCCAGCGCTGGAGGCTGCCGCCACACCTGCAACGATGCCGCCAGCGGCCAGAGCCGTTGCAGCGCCGATGCCTTCTGAAGCGCCAATGCGCAAGTCAGGGCGATCTGCGCGGTCGCTGCGATGGCGACCGCCGCGCTCACGACGACCGCCTTCACGGCTTTCGCGTGGCTCACGTGCTTCGCTCGGCATGCTAGTTTGTGCATTATTTTGGCCATTTGCCGGCACAGAATCTACGCTAGCCGCTCCGTTTTCGATAGCATCTTGACGCGGCGCACGGTCTGCACGCTCGCCACGACCACGGCCACCACGTCCGCCCTCGCGGCCACCTTCGCGTGGCTCGCGGCCTTCTGCTGGTGGGCGATCACCTTGGCGCTCGGTGCGCTCACTGCTACGCTCACCGCGCCCACGGCCTCCGCGCTCGCCGCGTCGGCCATCACGGCCACCTTCTCTGCCGCCTTCACGCTGACCGTCGCGACCTTGCCGCCCCTCTTTGCCTTCCACACCCGGCGCTCGATCGCGCGTGACATCTGCTTTCACAGGCGTTGTCACGGGCGCAGCATCTGCACTGCCAAATAAGCCTTTGATCCAAGAGAAAAAGCCCTTTTCGGCAGGTTTTTCAATGGCTTTTGTGCCAACATTTGTGTTGTTTGCCGGCGTATTTGCTGCACGGGGCGCTACTGAAACAGGAGCAACCAATTCGACAGGTTTGACCACAGGCGCAGGCGCTGGTGCATCCGGCAACACGCCTTTGATGATCGGCGTTTGCTTGTTCGTCGGCTCATTGATGCGGCGCGTCACAGCGGTCGCCTCTTCAATCTCTTCAGCCATCTTGTAGCTGACTTCTAAGTTGTCCAAGCGTGGATCGTCGTGCTTTAAGCGCTCGAGCTTGTAGTTGGGTGTCTCCAGCTGCTTGTTGGGAATCATGATCACAGCCACGCGCTGCTTGAGTTCAATCTTTTGAATCTCCAGGCGTTTTTCGTTCAGCAAGAACGAAGCCACATCCACCGGCACTTGCGCATGCACCGCTGCCGTGCCTTCTTTCATGGACTCTTCTTGGATGATGCGCAGAATCTGCAATGCGGAGCTTTCCGTATCGCGGATATGGCCCGAGCCGCCGCAGCGTGGGCAAGGCATGGATGCGCCTTCGCTGAGCGCTGGGCGCAAGCGCTGGCGGCTCATCTCCATCAGGCCGAATTTAGAAATCGAGCCGAATTGCACGCGCGCGCGATCTTGGCGCAGCGCATCGCGCAGGCGGTTTTCTACATCGCGGCGATTGCGGCTTTCTTCCATGTCAATGAAGTCAATCACGATCAGGCCGCCCAAATCGCGCAGGCGCATTTGGCGGGCTACTTCGTCAGCAGCCTCAAGATTGGTACGAGTCGCGGTCTCTTCAATATCGCCGCCGCGAATTGAGCGTGCGGAGTTCACGTCCACGCTCACCAGCGCTTCGGTGTGATCAATCACAATCGCGCCGCCCGAGGGCAGCTGCACGGTGCGCGAATAGGCGCTTTCAATCTGGTGTTCGATCTGGAAGCGGCTGAACAACGGCGCATCATCACGGTAGCGCTTGACGCGCGCCGAATGCTCCGGCATCACGTGATCCATGAAGCCTTTGGCCTGCTCATAGATATCGTCGGTGTCGATCAGAATATCGCCCACTTCGGTGCTGAAATAATCCCGAATGGCGCGAATCACGAGGCTGGATTCTTGATAAATCAGGAAAGCGCCCTTACCGCCTTTGCCTGCGCCTTCAACGGCTGTCCACAGCTTCAAGAGATAGTTCAAATCCCACTGCAATTCAGGCGCGCTGCGGCCAATACCAGCCGTGCGCGCGATGATGCTCATGCCGTTGGGATACTGGAGCTGATCCATGTTTTCTTTGAGCTCAGCGCGGTCATCGCCTTCAATACGGCGGCTTACGCCACCGCCACGCGGGTTGTTCGGCATCAAGACCACGTAGCGGCCTGCCAGTGAGATGAAGGTGGTCAGAGCCGCACCTTTGTTGCCGCGCTCTTCCTTTTCTACCTGCACGAAGAGATCTTGGCCTTCGCGGATCACATCTTGAATGCGAGCCTGCGATGGCGAGACGTTGCCATTGAAATACTGCTTGGAGATTTCTTTGAAAGGCAAAAAGCCGTGGCGATCTTCGCCGTAATCGACGAAGCAAGCCTCCAGCGAGGGCTCCACGCGGGTGACGATGGCTTTGTAAATATTGCCTTTGCGCTGCTCGCGCCCGTCAATCTCAATCTCGTAATCGAGCAGTTTTTGGCCATCCACAATGGCCAAGCGTTTTTCTTCCACTTGCGTGGCATTGATCAGCATGCGTTTCATGCAATTCTCCTACTCTGCTTCACATCGAAGCAGCACATCTTTCACAGACTCATTGCGAGTCAAACGATGCCGTGAGCGGAGATTTTTGAGACGGAAAGGAATTGCCGTGGGACAGCGTGCGACGAGGTTTAACTCGTCGCAAGTGCTGGCGTTGGCGCAGGATGTGGGCCGTGAGATGTCGGGATGCGCTGGGCACTCACGTGACGTGAGGATGGAAGCGATACTATAAAAATAATAGCACGTTGCGCAGATTCCATGCCGGCTAAAGCATCAAAAGGCTTGTAAAACGACACGAAAAGTCGCTCCAGCCTCATCAAGATACTTGCCAGTAAAAACATCATCAAACCGTGTTTCCAAAAGGTCGTCAGTTGCTGGGCATTTTTTGTAAAACGCTGCACAACTGACCACCCAGATTCCAAAGGGGTGTCAACAAAAAGATTCCGCTCGTCCGAGAGGTTTGAAGCGCCGCCGCAGACTCTGGCCTGCCAACTTGCGCCCCGCGTCATCCCGGTGGCATCAACCGCCAATTGCCGCTTCGTTGTGCGCCTAAATGCTTGTCAATCAAGCACTTAAGCGCGTTTTGTTCGCGTTAATTGGTAAGAACATTATAGGTGGGAATGCGCAAGCGCTGCGTGAGTCGCGTAGCTCAGAAGAGATGACCGAATATCATTGGTCAAATATCTGTACAATGAAACCTCTTCAGGAGCACCCGCATGGAAGCCATTACTTACTCAGAAGCTCGCAACAATTTAGCCAAGCACATTGACCGCGTCATCAACGATTGCGATTTCACTGTCATCACCCGCCAAAAAGGCGAGGCCACGGTGCTCATGAGCTTGCGCGAGTTCGAATCGTGGAAAGAGACCCTGTTTTTGCTGAGCGGCAAAAATGGGCCGCGTTTGCTCAAATCAGTGGATAACATCCGCAATCGCAAAAATCTGGTCAAACGCGAGTTGATTGAAGAATGATCTGCTTTGAGGATGCTGGCTGGGAGGATTACCAGTTTTGGCAAAAAGAAGATCGGATGATCTTGAAGAAGATCAACCAACTCATCCGCGACATCCAACGCGACCCGTTTGACGGCATCGGCAAGCCCGAAGCCCTGAAAAATGATCTCAGCGGCTTCTGGTCACGCCGCATCACCGACGAGCATCGAATCGTCTATCGCATCGAGGACGATGAACTCATCATCGCGCAGTGTCGTGGCCATTACTGATACCTCACCCAAGACAAGCCTGCTCACCATCGATGCGAGCAGCGAAGGCCAGCGGCTGGATAATTTTTTGCTGCGCGTGTGCAAGGGCGTGCCCAAGACACATGTTTATCGCATCATCCGCTCGGGCGAAGTGCGGGTGAACAAAGGGCGCACGCAGGTGGATACGCGGCTCGCACTGGGCGATGTGGTGCGCATTCCACCGATTCGGTTGGGCGGCGGCGCTGCGCCGCAAGCTAGTGAACAAAAAAGCGGCCCCGCCCATACACCGCCTAGAGAGTTTGCTATTCTTTTTGAAGACGATCACATGCTGGCAATTGACAAGCCCGAAGGCGTGGCCGTGCATGGCGGCTCGGGCGTGAGCTTTGGCGTGATTGAGCAATTGCGCCGCGCTAGGCCGCAAGCAAAGTTTCTCGAACTCGTTCACCGCTTAGATCGTGACACAAGCGGCATCTTGCTGATCGCCAAACGCCGCAGCGCCTTGGTTCACCTTCAAGCACAGTTCAAGGCGCGCGAGACAGGTAAAACATATCTCGCACTCGTCAAAGGCGTGTGGCCGGCCAAGCTTAAAGTGATTGATCTGCCGCTGCACAAGTATTTGGTCAATGGCGGCGAGGAGGACGGCGAGCGACGCGTGAAGGTCGTCGCCAAAGACGACCCCGATGGCATGCGCTCGATCACTTTGGTCAAGGTGGCGAAGCTCTACACCCTGCCCAATGATCAGCAAGCCAGTCTGCTTGAAGTCACCATCAAAACTGGCCGCACGCATCAAATCCGCGTTCACCTCGCACACCATGGCCACCCAATCATCGGCGATGAAAAGTATGGGGATTTTGAGCTCAACAAAGCGCTGGTCAAGCAGGGTATGAAGCGCATGTATTTGCATGCTTGGAAACTTGTTTTTCAACATCCTTCAGAAGGCAAAGAAATGTCTTTGCTGAGCAGCTCGCCCTTTGAAAAGCAGTAAATCATGCGCCTGCTTTATCTCCACGGTTTTCGTTCGTCGCCTCAATCTTCCAAAGCGAAATTGATGGCAGCGAAGGTGCAGTTAGCCCGTCGTAAACGCGCGGGTGTTGAATGGTTTTGCCCGCAGCTTCCTGCCTCGCCAGCTCAAGCATTTGAGCTGGCTTGGAATTGGGCTGCTCCCACAGATGACGCGACAAGAAAGCTGCCGCTGGCAGTGATTGGCTCTTCACTCGGCGGCTTTTATGCAGCTGCGCTGACCGAGCGGCTTCTACGCGCTGGAATGTATGCGCGATGCGTGCTGCTCAATCCAGCGCCCTATCCAGCACGAGACTTGGCAGCGCATATTGGCAATCAGAAGAATTGGCACAACGATGGTGATTTTTTGTTCACGCAGCAGCATGTGGAGGAGCTCAAACTGATCGAGACCCAAGCATTCACCCGCCCAGAGCGCTACATGGCCATCATCACCCAAGGCGATGAGATCTTGGATTGGCGCGAAATGACGCAGCGCTATCCCGCTGGCACGATGCGCCTGATAGAGGGTGGCGATCATGCGATCAGCGATTTTGAGATGTATGCCGATGAGGTGTTGGCGTTTTGCCAAAGTTTGTAACCCTCGGCTTGAATGACAATACCGCGATGACGATCACCACACTTCAAGCCGACTCACACATTCCGCGCCAAGGCATCGATGACAACGGACAACGCAAGATTGTTGATGTTGCAGTGGGCATCTTGATGCAAGCAGATGGCGCTTTTCTCATGACAACACGGCCTGTAGGCAAGGTGTATGCAGGCTACTGGGAGTTTCCAGGCGGCAAAATTGAACGCGAAGAAACTACTGCCGAGGCGCTGAGGCGGGAACTGATCGAGGAGATCGGCATCACGATCGGCGCAGTGCACCCTTGGAAAGAACAGGTGGTTGACTATCCGCATGCGCTGGTTCGACTGCATTTCTGCAAAGTATTTGAGTGGAGTGGCGTGTTTGACATGCGCGAGGGCCAAGAGATGCGCTGGCAAAATTTACCGCCCGATGTAAGCCCGATTTTGCCAGGGGCTTTGCCGGTGTTGGAATGGTTGACCGCTTAAAGATTGCTGCACGCTCAGGAGGACACGAGTGAAGGGGAACATCCCAATCGCAGCCGAGACCGCTTTTCCCGAAAGCACCACTATTCATTTACTATGTATTTCATAGCACTTCATGCAATGAATACGCCGGCTACTTGCCAAAAAGCTCCTAAGCTTTTAACCCATCCATCACATTCGGATACCGCAGCACCACGCGCAACTCTCGCTTCATCCGTTCATTCGTCAAGCGCCGTGATTCGCTCATGAAGCTCAGCAGCATCAGCGGCAACTCGCCCTGCGCGGCATCACGGCTGATGCGCGGCGGATGGGGCAAGCCGTAGAGATCAGCGGCTTGGCTCATATAGTCGCCCATCTTGAGCTCGGTATCGTCCACCACGTTGTAGATGCGCTGCGGTTTGCCGCGCCATAGCGCGGCTATTGCAGCGCGGGCCAAGTCGTTGGCGTGGATGTGGTTGGTGTACACATCGTCATCAGCATTCAGAATGGGCGTCCCTTTGAGCAATCGGGCTCGGGGCGTGCCGTTTTCCCTGTCGTTGGCATAGATTCCGGGGATACGCAAAATACTGGCTGACAAGCCATTGCGAACCAATGCCAAAATTTGTCGCTCTGCATCGACCCTGCGATGCGCACGCGGCGTGTGTGCAGCGGTGGCGCGGCTCTCGCTCACCCAATCGCCTTGACAGTCGCCATACACGCCCGTGGTGGAGCCGTAGACCAACTTGGCTGGCATGCTGCGACGGCGCAGGGCTTGCAGCAGATGCGCGGTGCGCGGATCGCGCCACCATTCATCTTTGTTTTCGGTGGGTGGCGGCGCGAGATGGAGCACGCGATCTGCGATGCCCGCCAAACGCTGCAAGCTGCTCACATCATCTAGATTGCCCAACAAGGCCTGAATGCCCACCGCTTGCAATTGCGGCATTCGCTGCGGTGAGGAAGTGAGTGCAATTTTTCGTACATGAGACGGAAGCTGCTGGGCAACGCGCAGCCCCACATCGCCACAACCCACAATCAATATGCGTTGTTGGCGAAAGCGGCGCGGTAGTGCGCCGAGGGGGTTTTGATTTGAAGGCAAAATCGAGTCTGTTTGAATTCAACAGCGCCTATTGTCATGTCTTTCCAAATCACCATCCAGCCCAGTGGCCGCAGTTTTGCGGTGAACCCCGATCAATTCATCCTTGCTGCTGGCATATCCCAAGGCATCGGCTTGCCCTATGGCTGCAAAGATGGCGCTTGCGGCAGCTGTAAATGCAAAAAAATCTCTGGGATTGTCGAGCATGGGCCGCATCAATCCAAGGCGCTTTCTGCCGAGGAAGAGGAAAACGGCTTTGTGCTCACCTGCTGCGCCAAGCCGCTCTCTGATGTGTTGCTCGAATCCAAACAAGTCACCGAAGCTGGCGCGTTCCCGATCAAAAAAATGCCCAGTCGTGTGATGGCGCTGGAGAAACTCTCACACGATGTGATGCGCGTCAAGCTGCAATTGCCGGCCAACGATGTGGTGCAATACCACGCAGGGCAGTATGTGGAATTTTTGCTGCGCGATGGCGCGCGCCGGGCGTATTCCATGGGCAATGCGCCTCATGCATTGGACGCTGCCGCGCCGATGATCGAGCTGCACATCCGCCACATGCCTGGCGGCAAGTTCACGGATCACGTGTTTGGTGCGATGAAAGAAAAAGAAATTTTGCGCATCGAAGGGCCGTATGGCAGCTTTTATCTGCGTGAAAGTGACAAGCCCATCGTCATGCTGGCCTCGGGCACGGGCTTTGCGCCGATCAAGGCTTTGATTGAGCACATGCAATTCAAAAATATCACGCGCCCCACCGTGCTCTACTGGGGCGGCCGCCGGCCTGAAGATTTGTATTTGGATGCTTGGGTCAAAGAGCGCATGACTGAAATGCCGAATTTGCGCTATGTGCCCGTCGTGTCCGATGCGTTGCCAGAAGACGCTTGGGCAGGCCGCACAGGATTTGTTCACAAAGCCGTGCTGGATGATTTTCCCGATATGAGCGCGACCCAAGTCTATGCCTGTGGCGCGCCGATCGTGGTGGATTCCGCGCAGCGCGATTTTGTCGCGATGCGCGGTTTGCCGCCGGATGAGTTTTACGCTGATTCGTTTACCACCGAGGCAGACAAAAGCAAAGCCTGAGTCAATTAGCCCGCTGGTTTGGCCATTTGCTTGTCATGTTTTTGGCGTTTGATGTGGCGGCTTTGCTTGTCTTGCATGTGATCAAGATGCTTTCTTTCTTTGCGCGTGACCTTGCCATCGGCTTTGGCATTGGCTTCGGCTTGATTGACGCGGGCTTGGCCGTTCTCTAGGCGTGCGGCTTCTTTTTGATTGAGCTGGCCGGAGGCCACGCCTTGGTCAATCCGCGCCTGTTGCTTGGCTTCACGCTGGTCCACCCGGGGTGTGGTGGCTTGGGTGGTGGTTTGTGCAAACACGGCGCCAGCCAAACTCAGGCTCAGCGCTGCTATCAAGGTATGAAATTTCATCATGATCTCCATCGGTTAAGGAATCGTAGCCTCTGCCAACACCAACGTTGAACAGATGCACCTACAACGCGCCTCGGTGGCAACCCGCTCACAAAGGGCATGCAAAGCAAGGTAAAGTTTGGTTAACGCAACTCCATTGGCTCGCATCATGACTCTTCCTAGCTTGATTACACGACGAATCACTCTCAAAACCATAGCGGCTTGCGCAGTCTCTGTGCCGGCAATCCCTGCTTTTTCTCAAAATTTCCCATCCAAACCCATCAAATGGATCATCGCATCGGGCGCGGGCAGCTCGCTCGATGCGATTGCCCGCGCCATGCAAGATCGTCTGGCCGCTGCGCTCGGCCAAGCCATCGTGATTGAAAACCGCCCTCAAGCTGGCGGCACCGTCGCCACCAACGAAGTGGCCAAAAGCGCACCCGATGGCCACACCTGGTTGCTCGGCTTCAATGGCCCGGTGGCGTTTGCGCCTTTCCTCTACAGCAAGCTGCCCTACAACCCACTCAAAGATTTGAGCCCTGTGGTGATCACCACATCGCAGCCCAACATCATTGCCGTCAACGCGAATATGCCTGCCAACAACATGAAAGAGCTGGTGGCGCTGATGAAAGCGAACCCCGGCAAATACAACTACGCATCCGTGGGCAATGGCTCATCGTCGCACCTCACGATGGAGTATCTGAAAGCGCTGACGGGCACATTTGCCGTGCACATCCCGTTCAACGGCGGCCCGCCCGCTGTGTTGGCCACTGCCGGCGGCGATACGCAAATCCTCGCCACCGTGCCCACACTGATCTTGCCGCAGGTGCGTGCAGGCCGCATGAAGGCTTTGGCCGTCACAGGCAAAACCCGCTACAGCCTCACGCCCGATTTGCCCACGGTGGAAAGCTCAGGCCTTCGTGAGCTGGCAGGCTTTGAAGCCATCGCATGGAACGGCGTGCTGGTAGCCGCTGGCACACCGCGCAGCGCGATTGACCGCATCAACAGTACCATCAACGCCGCCATGAAAGAGCCCAGCGTGCAAGAGCGCATGAAAGCCGCTGGTCTCGATGCCGTAGGCGGCAGCGCGGATGATTTCGGCAAGCTGATTGCCGATGAGGCCAAGAAGTGGGAGCCGATCATCAAACGCTCGGGGGCTAAATTGGATTGAAACAAGTTGAATACCGAACATCCGGACGCGAAAGACGCGAAAGTTGCGCTAAAAACGCGAAAAATACCGAGCATTTCCAGTTCTCGTTCTTCAAACTCTTAACTGATTTCTTTTGCGCCTTTCGCGTAACTTTCGCGTCTTTCGCGTTCTAAAAAATCTTTATCTGAATCACCATCATGCAACGCAGACAACTCATCTCCCTAGCTACTAAATCAGTAGCGCTCAGCGCAATATCTATGTCGGCCACCCAAGCTTTTGGCCAACAAAAACCGATTCGCCTCATCGTCCCGTATGCAGCAGGCGGGCCGATTGATGTGACGGCGCGGCTCATCGCTGAGCAAGTGAAAACCAGCCTAGGCCCCATCATCATCGACAACAAACCCGGCGCGGGCGGCAACATCGGTGCAGACCTGGTGGCCAAGGCTGCGCCCGATGGCTTGACGATTGGCATCGCCGCGCTCGCCACGCATGCCATCAACCCTTGGCTCTATACCAAGATGCCCTACGACGCAGGCAAAGATTTTGCGCCGATCACGCAAATGCTGCGCGTGCCCAATGTGCTCGTGATGAATGCCGATACCGCTAAGCGCTTGAACATCAACACCCTGCAAGATTTCGTGGCCTATGCCAAAGCCAACCCCGCCAAGCTCAACTACGCCTCAGGCGGCAATGGCTCGGGCGGCCACTTGGCGGGTGAAATGTTCAAGCAGCGCGCGGGCGTGTTCGCTGTCCATATCCCCTACGGCGGCGGCAACCCAGCCCAGCTCGCGCTGCTCTCAGGCCAAGTTGATTTCAACTTCGATAATCTCGCCACCGCCGCGCCCAATATCCGCAGCGGCAAACTCAAAGCCTTGGCCGTCACCACCCTCAAACGCAGTAGCGCCATGCCCGATGTACCCGCCTTGGCAGAAGCCATGCCCAACTTATTCAGCGGCTTCGCCGTTGACACTTGGTGGGGGCTGGTGGCTCCCGCAGGCACGCCCGCAGACATCATCGCCAAACTCAACACGGCGTTGACCACCGCCCTCAAATCCCCCGAGACCCAAACCCGCTACACCACCCTCATGGCCGAGCCATCCCCCAGCAGTGCATCTGAGTTTGCGGCTTTCATGCAGACTGAACGTGCGAAGTATGAGAAGCCGGTGAAGGCGAGTGGGGCAAGGGTGGATTAAGCATATACAGAGATAGATTGAAAAATTCTTGACTAATTTTCAATCTACGCGTTAAAATTTATGCGCGGTGTCATTGACACAACGCCATAGAAACACTGATAACGGGGCTGCCTGATTACGGTGCAAAAAACATGACGAACTCATATTTAGCAAAACAAATTGCTCGAGTTCGCCTGTTTGTTTTGCAACCTTAAAAGTAATCACTATGCCGCCTAATGGTTTCTACAAAATCTTCTCCTCAGCTTTCTTTGCTCTTGCCAAAATTAGGCCAGCAACTGCACTGACGGTAGTACTTTTTGCGCTTTTCATGCTGGCAACCATCTGCGCGGCTTGGAAAGCGCCCACATTTATGCAGTTTGCAGTATTTTTTCTTTTGCTTACGTTTTGTGCTGTGTGCCTTATTTTTTGGTTGAATAAAACTCAGCCTTCAAGTAGTAAGAAATGAGCCAATCTTGTTCAAACTCTGTGGTTATCCGTATGCGTTGTGGAATATTGCGCATACGCATGACTATGCTGTATTGCTAAGATATTTTGCGATTGTGTTATTCACTCATCGAATCTAAAAATCATATAAAATGATTTTCTGATTTCAAGGAGTTGCCATGAATGCAACCGCTTTACCCATTTCCGTCACAGCCACCGAGTTCACGCGCGGAATTTCGGATTACCTGAGCCAAGTGCAATACCGGGGACAGGTGATTGATATTTCGCGCGGAAAGAAAGTCATTGCTCGCGTGATCCCAACAGACAGCGAGCCCAGAGGGTTGACTGCTAAACAAGTGGATGCCTTGCTTGCCAATTTGCCGCCTTTGAGCAGGGAGGAGCGCGAATCTTTTGCCGCGGATATTGCCGCAGGGCGCTCTGAGCGAGCATCAGTGCGCGATCCCTGGGAAGATGAATGATGGGTATTGTTGTTGATACCGATGTCTGGGTCATGGCAGAAAAAGGCATCTCTGTTGGGCTGCAGCGTTGGGAGAAATGGGGTGAATTGCTCGTCAGTGCCATCACTTTCAGTGAGTTGTTGGTCGGTGTGCATAAAGCAACGACCCCCGAGCGACGACAGCGTCGCTCTGCTTACGTGGAAGGCTTGCTGCGAGACATGGATTTGTTGCCTGTGACTATAGAAGTCGCTCGCGTGAACGCGCAGCTCTTGGCAGACCTGCCGCAAGGCATCACCGTTGGCAGCAACGACACGTGGATTGCAGCGACTGCGATTGCCAATGGCCACGCGCTACTCACGCGCAATGCCAAAGACTTTGAGAATTTTCCAAGCTTGAAGTTGGAAGTGTGGACGCCTCTTGCAGCTTCGTGAATGGTTCTCACAGACTTGACGAATATCTCAAATTTCTAGAAAATACCTAGGTCAAATCAAGGTTTAAAAATGCCAACCACAGCCACACTCAATCGCTCCATAGCAAAAGGCAGCAAGCCCGATGTGCTGTATGTCAATTTCAAGCCCGATAGTGTGCTGACGGTAAGCCGCGATCGGTTTGAAACGCTCACGCAGCATTTTGGCCAAGATGCCACCTTCATCACGCACTTTGCATTGGCTAGGCTCTATGCCGATGTGCAAAGTGGCAAGCTCTCTAATGCCAAGGATGTGCCGATCAACATTCCGGAAGGCAAAGGCCCGCTCACAGACGTCTCCAAGGCGTTGCTGCGCACGCGCTCAAAAAGCGTCACAGGATCTCGCGCATTCAAACCCACGCAAACACTCGCCAGCGCTTGGGGCCTCAAAGCCTCGAAGGCGCGCTAGGCAATGACGGCCCAAACAAAGGCTACAGCAGACAACACCCCAGCGCACTGGCCTGCACTTTCATCCGGTGATATTGTGTAGTGCATCGTTCCGTATGTGGATACTCAAGGCATTGAAACCCTCACACGCCATCCTGCCTTGGTCACTGCACTGAATGACAAAACGCATGTGGTGCAGGTGAGCGTATTTGGTGGCGCAAGCATCCAAGCTCGGCGAGCGTTAAAAAGCTCAGACCTCGCCATTTATGAAACTGATCCTTGGTTTACCAAGACAGGCTTGCATCACGACACGGTGTTCCACTTGGACGAAAGCTATGTCTTGCGTTACACCAATGCGTATTTTGCAGAGGGTGCGAGTGGATCACCTCTGATCGGCAAGCTAGACGCGAGCAATGCAAAACTACGCCAACGCTTAACCAAAGCCTTGATGCATGCCAAGCAACTGTGACGGACGTGAAGCCTATTGGCATAATTGACTCAAATAAAGGGTAAACCCTTGATTCATTTCACAATACAAGGGCGAACCCCCTTGCCAACCCAAATAATATGCACCATACTTCAGTCATGCAGGAGAGAGATGCGGCAGTATTTTGCATAAAGTACGGATCGCATCCACCGAAGGCGCAAACTCCCATACACGCTCAGGTCACCACCACTGCATTTTTTATTGAAGCCGTCTGGAGAGCCGCCTTGCGTCAGTGGACACACTGAAGTAGGCGCACCGAAGGAGCAAATGCGTCGCTGTTTTAGCGAAGTATGAATCTCTCAGGTACCGAGGACAGGGGGAGCGGCAGTGCGTAGGAGACGTGCAAATGCTACTTATTTAATAGCATTTCACGCAGATTCTATGCCGGCTAACCCCTCAAAAGGCTTTAAAAAATGAAAGTTCTCGTTCTGGGCAGCGGATTGCTCGGTGTCAGCTCCGCATATTACCTCTCTCAACTCGGTCACGAAGTCACCGTGGTAGACCGCCAAGCCAGCCCGGCTGCGGAGACCAGCTTTGCCAATGGCGGCCAAATCTCCGTGAGCCACGCTGAGCCTTGGGCCAATCCGAGCGCGCCGCTTAAAGTTTTGCAATGGCTGGGCAAAGAAGATGCGCCACTGCTCTTTCGCATTCGCGCGGATATGCGCCAGTGGATGTGGGGTTTGCAATTCATGCGCGAATGCACACCCGGCCGCACGCGGCACAACATTGAGCAGATTGTGCGCCTG
>JANNED010000239.1:0-2971 GCA_031388245.1 Variovorax sp. | reverse complement strand
ATTCAGCTTGTCAACGCAGCGCCATGAGTTGTGTGCACGCATGTTGAAGGCGCCGCATCTGCCAATACGTCCAGCCTTCAGGCTCTGCATGAGACAATTCTGGATTCATTGCAAACAGCTACACATCAAAAGGCGCACTCATGGGTTTTCTTACTGGCAAAAAACTGCTGATCACCGGTGTTCTGTCGAACCGCTCTATTGCATACGGCATTGCCAAGGCTTGCCACGCGCAAGGTGCAGAGCTGGCCTTCTCTTATGTGGGCGAACGCTTCAAAGAACGCATCACAGAATTTGCGGCAGATTTTGATTCGACACTGATCTTTGATTGTGATGTGGGCTCTGATGAGCAGATTGCCAAGATGTTTGCTGATTTGTCGCAAACCTGGCCGAAGTTTGATGGCTTCGTACACGCGATTGGCTTTGCGCCACGCGAGGCCATTGCAGGGGATTTTCTGGATGGCCTGTCGCGCGAAAGCTACAAAATTGCGCACGATATTTCGGCTTATAGCTTTCCGGCGATGGCCAAGGCTTGCCTGCCTATGCTCAATGACAAAGCTTCCGTGCTCACGCTCACTTATCTGGGCGCTGAGCGTGTGGTGCCCAACTACAACACCATGGGCTTGGCCAAAGCCTCTTTGGAGGCGAGCGTGCGGTATTTGGCAGAGTCACTGGGTGCCAAAAATCGTGGCTTGCGTGCCAATGGCATCAGCGCTGGCCCGATCAAAACGCTGGCAGCCAGTGGCATCAAAGGCTTTGGCAAAATCCTGTCCACGGTTGCCGAACATTCGCCGATTCGCCGCAATGTCACCATCGACGACGTGGGCAACGTTGCGGCATTTTTGTTGAGCGATTTAGCTGCTGGCGTGAGCGCTGAGATCACTTATGTGGATGGCGGCTTCAGCAACGTGGTGGGCGGTATCGCCGAGCCTGCCGCTTAAGACACCAACTCAAACACCGCCATGCTCTCCACATGCGCGGTGTGGGGGAACATATTGATCACGCCGGCAGATGTGCAGCGGTAGCCAGCTTGATGCACCAACAGACCTGCATCGCGAGCGAGCGTGGATGGATTGCAACTCACATAGACAATGCGCTGCGGGGGTTGCCAATCACCGATGTGAACAGGCTGCACGGGCGCTTGGTCTTCAGCGATGTCAGGCAGATTTCCCAAGCGCTGCTGATGAATTTGCGCGAGTGCTTTAACGAGTGCGAAAGCACCTTCACGGGGAGGGTCAATCAGCCAGCGGTCGGCATAGCCGTCGTCAACCAGCATTTGAGCCGTCATCTCAAACAGATTTCGCGCTACGAAATCAGTAGCAGCCTGCGTAGATTCTGTGCCGGGACAATGCTGTTTTTGCTTCAAATTATGATTGAAATTTGCTTTTGCACGCGCCACCAGCGTGTCGCTGCCTTCAATGCCCAGCACCTCGCGCGCCTGAGTGGCCAGCGGCAGTGTGAAATTACCCAAGCCGCAAAACCAATCGATCACGCGATCTGTTTTCTGCACACCGAGCAAGCGCAGAGCACGCGCCACCAGCACGCGGTTGATATGCGGATTCACCTGCGTGAAATCTGTCGGTTTGAACGGCATCGTGATGCCGAATTCAGGTAAACCATAGGCCAAGATTCCCGTTCGGCCTGAGCTTGTCGAAGGCTCATCCAGCAGCTTCACTGTGTCTGGCCCTTTAGATTGCAGCCACCACTGCACGCCATACGCCGTTGCAAACTCGCGTAACTTCGCAATATCGCCAACTGAGAGCGGCTCCAAATGCCTGAGCACCAACGCGGTGACTTCATCGCCGCAGGCCAGCTCGATCTGCGGCAGCGTCTCTCGTGCCGCCATGCCCTTGATCAGGGCTCGTAGCGGCAGCAGCATTGCGCTCACATGCGGCGGCAGAATCACGCAGGTCTTCATATCGGCCAAATAGCGGCTCGCGCGCTCGTGAAAGCCGATCAGCACTTCATCTTTCTTTTGCACATAGCGCATTGAGAGCCGCGCACGATAGCGATAGCCCCAATCGGGCCCCTGAATCGGCCGCAGAATGAGCTCGGGCTTGACCTTGCCCAAATGCACCAGCTGATCCTCTAGCGCGCGTTGCTTGATCGCCACCTGCGCACTCGGCTCCAAATGCTGCATCTTGCAGCCGCCGCATGCGCCCACATGCAAACCGAAATGCGGGCAGGCCGGCTTGATGCGCAGGCTGCTTGTTTTGTGGATGGCAACCAGATCCGCGGCCTCCCAATTGTTTTTGCTGCGCCGTGTGATCGCACTCACGCGCTCGCCGGGCAAAGCGCCGTCGATGAAGACCACTTTGCCATCATCCGCTCGCGCCACACCCTGTGCTTCAATATCTAGCGAGTCAATCAGATATGTTATTGGATCAGGCTGTGGGCCTTTGACTTTTTTATCTTTACCGCGTGCCATTACTTTTTACCCGTGGATCCATACCCGCCCTCGCCCCGCTCCGTGGGCGGAAACTCCTGCACCACATTGAACTGCGCCTGCGCCACCGGCACGATGACGAGCTGCGCAATCCGCTCCATTGGCTCAATCGTGAAGGCAGCGGGTGAACGATTCCAGCAGCTGACCATGAGTTGGCCTTGGTAATCGCTGTCGATCAGCCCCACCAGATTGCCCAGCACGATGCCATGCTTATGCCCCATCCCAGAGCGCGGCAAAATCAGCGCCGCGTAAGCCGGATCTTTCAGCCACATGGCAATGCCCACGGGGATGAGCTGCCAAGCATTGGGCTGCAGGGTTAAGGGCTCTGGCAAGCAAGCCCTGAGATCAAGCCCTGCACTGCCTTCGGTGGCATAGGCGGGGAGGTTGTTTTTTAGACGTTCGTCTAGGATTTTGATGTCAACTTGCATTGGTTACTGGTTTTTTAAAAATTAGAAGAACACGGAAGGCACGGAAATTACACGGAAGACACAGAAAAATCAGTTTCTTTTTTGTGTCTTCCGTGTAATT
>JANNED010000208.1:0-6951 GCA_031388245.1 Variovorax sp. | reverse complement strand
CTCATCTTCCGTGCTGCAGCGGCGTTCGCGGGCTAAGCGCTCACGGTTGTGGCCTTCGGGCAAGAGATTTTGAAAATACACCGGCCAATGCGCATCGCTGCGTGCCACACGCTCATCGCGCTGCGCGGCAAGGATGGCGCGCGTGTCTGCATCGCTTGCACCTACATACGCCAGCGAGAGCGTGGGCCGATTCTGATCGTTCACATAATCCTCATCGAACGAGACGCGCATCAAATCACCATACTGCGAGAGATAGCCGATACCGCGTCGCGATGCATCGGGCAGGTGCAGAAACAGGCGCAGGTAGCGAATCGAGGTGCTCATGGCTTGACTAACTGTTGCCTCAGAGCTTGGGAGAAGCTGCAAACGTATCAATCAAAGATAACGGGCCTTCCGCGCCCGCGCTCTGCCCCAGCAGCCGCCCACCCGAGCGCACAAACGATTGCAAAGGCTCGCGTAATTCACGGGGCACAAGCATGATCTCCATGCCGAGCGCGCGCGCCATTTCGCTCAAGCTCGACAAGCGGGGGTCGATAGCGCCCGATTCAATGCGCTGCACCGTCATGCGCGTGAGCCCGGCGAGTGCGGCCAGATCTTCTTGGGTGAACGGTGTGGCTTTGCGGATAGAAGCCAACTCTTCATTTAAGCTCATAAAACGACTCAAATTAATAGAAATGAGTCGTAAATATAGCTTTTAAGGCATTAATTGTCAAATAAAAAGATAGCTTAAATACTCTTTATAGAGCAAAAGAGTATTTAAATCATCTTACATTTGCCATTCATCAGCTGCCATCCATCAGCGTTGTGTGCTGATGGATGGCAGCGCTCGCCCAGCGCAATGGGAAAGCGTGAGATCCATTGACGATGACGCGTTGACGATTATTTCTTCTTCGCAGTAGTTTTGCCCTGCAACACGAAAGTCACTTTCATCTGCACGCGGTATTCCACCACTTTGCCCTTAGAGACGACGACTTTTTGCTCTTGAACCCAAGCGCCTTGAATATCGTTAACGGACTCTGCAGCGCGGGCGATGCCCACTTGAATAGCATCTTCAAAGCTTTTTTTGCTGCTTGAGCTGATCTCAATGATTTTGGCAACGGTCATGAACTTCTCCTTGGAAAGGTTAAAGGAGCTACCTTAAACGGTCACGCCAAATTTGGCAAGAGAAAATGCTCCCGCAATGAGGCTGCTTGGCGCTGCAATCGCGGCCGCAAGGCAAGCAGGCAACAAGGGTATGACTGCGCAGCTAAGCCGCGATGAGCGCTTGCAGATGCGCATGCACACTGCGAGCCAATGCCCCGAGGTTGTAGCCACCTTCTAAGCAACTGACGATGCGGCCTTTGGCATGGCGCTGCGCCACTTCACCAATCGCTTGAGTCAGCCAAGCGTAATCGGCCTCCAGCAAGCCCATTTGCCCCAGATCATCATCACGATGCGCATCAAAGCCAGCGCTGATGAAGATCATCTCTGGCGCAAAAGCATCCAAGCGCGGCAGAAGAATTTGCTCAAAAATCTCACGCACCGCCGCGCCGCGCGTGTAAGCGGGCAAGGGTAGATTGAGCATATTCGTGGCGCTTGAATTCTCGCCGCTGTAGGGATAAAACGGGTGCTGAAAAATCCCCACCATCAGGCAGCGCGGATCGCTGCTGAAAATATCTTCTGTGCCATTGCCATGGTGCACATCAAAATCCACCACGGCCACTTTTTTTAAGCCATGCCGCTCCAGCGCATGCTTGGCTGCCACAGCAATGTTGTTAAACAAACAAAAACCCATCGCTTTGCCGTGCATCGCGTGGTGGCCAGGCGGGCGAACAGCGCAAAAGGCATTTTGCAGCCGCCCATCGATGACCGCATCAGTGGCGGCCACGGCAGCGCCCGCAGCTCGCAGCGCAGCATCCCAGCTGTAGGCATTCATGGCGGTATCAGGATCGATATAAAAATGTGCTGGGCCTCCGGCCATCTCTTCGGCTTCGATGCGATCTCGCAAGCCTTGCACTGCGGCCACATGCATGCGGCTGTGTGCCAGCTCAAGATCAGACATGGAGGCCAACGGCACCTCTGGCTGCGCCAGCACATCCAGCAAACCTGTGCTGAGCAAATGATCGGCAATCGCATCGAGCCGCTCAGGGCATTCTGGATGGCCAGCGCCCATCTCGTGCAAGCGACAATCGGCATGAGAGAAATACCCCGTTGTCACCGAGGCCACCATAATTTAAGGTATCGTTTCAAGATGGATTCCAACACAACCAATGACATTCTTGCCCGTCTTTTGGCACAGCTTAACACGGTGATTGTGGGCAAAAAGCCCCAAGTGAGCGATTGCGTGGCTTGTTTGCTCGCGGGCGGCCATTTGCTGATTGAAGATGTGCCCGGCGTGGGCAAAACCACGCTGGCGCATGCGCTCTCGCGCAGCTTCGGCCTGAAATTCTCGCGCGTGCAGTTCACCGCTGATTTGATGCCCAGTGATTTAACGGGTGTCTCCATTTATGAGCGTGGCAAAGAGACTTTTGTGTTTCACCCTGGCCCGGTGTTTGCGCAAGTGCTGCTGGCCGATGAGATCAACCGAGCCAGCCCCAAGACGCAATCTTCGCTCTTAGAAGCGATGGAGGAAAAGCAAGTCACGGTAGAGGGCGAGACGCGCCCGCTGCCGCAGCCTTTCTTTGTGATCGCCACACAAAACCCGCACGATCAACTGGGCACCTATGCCCTGCCCGAGAGCCAGCTCGATCGCTTTTTGATGCGCATCAGCTTGGGCTACCCGGATCGCGCCTCGGAGCGCCAATTGCTCGCCGGCTCCGATCGGCGCGATGTGGTGGAGCAATTGCCGCCCGTGCTCATGCCCAATGATCTGCGTGCGCTGCAAGCGGCGGTGCAGCAGGTGCTGGCCTCGGAGCCACTGCTCAATTACGTGCAAGATTTGATCGCCGCCACGCGCAGCGGGCAATGGTTTTTGCAGGGTTTGTCGCCCCGCGCAGGTATCGCTTTGCTCAGAGCCGCCAAAGCGCAGGCGCTGCTGGCAGGCCGAGATTACGTCGCACCGGATGATGTGCAAGCGATCCTGCCGCAAACCATTGCGCACCGGCTCATTCCTGTGTCGGATGCTGGGCGCGGCAGCGTAGAGCAAGTGCGGGCGATGATGGCTGCTGTGGCTCTGCCCTGAACCCTTGGCCTCCATCATGATCGGCGCTATCCGCAAACGGTTCAGGCAGTGGTGGCAATCGCGCCTGCCACTGACCGACACCTGGACGCTGACGCAGCGCAATGTCTATATCTTGCCCACCCGCGCGGGCTGGATGCTGGCGCTCACCTTGCTTGTGCTGCTGATTGCATCAATCAACTACCAGCTCAATCTGGGCTATTTGCTGACCTTCATGCTCGCCGGTGCAGCGGTGGTGGGCATGCATGTGACGCATGGCAATTTGCGCGGTATGACTATGAATTTGATAGCAAACCGTGCAGATTCCATGCCGGGGAAAAGCTCTATTGGTCATATATTTGCTGGCTCAATTGCGCAAGTAGAAGTGCGCCTCTCGCATGTGCGCAAAGCCAAGCGCCCCAGCATCGGCTTGGCTTTGCTCGATGATGCGCATGCGCCGCATTGGGCTTGGGCCGATGTGCCCGCCCAAGGCAGCTGCACGGTGAATGTGGCCTTCAAAGCCTCCCGGCGCGGCCTGCATCGCGTGCCAGATTTGCAGGCCGAGACGCGCTATCCGCTGGGCACATTTCGCGTCTGGACAGTCTGGCGACCGAAATCGGAGGTGCTGGTCTATCCTGCGCCCGAGCCGCATGCGCCGCCGCTGCCGCCCGGCGAGCCGCGCTCAGGCGGCTCTGGTGCGGCGCGGATGCAGCAAAGCGGCGAGTTTGATGGTGTGCGAGCGTATCGCAGAGGCGATCCCCTGAAGCTGGTGGTCTGGAAGAAAGCCGCAAAATCGGATGAATTGGTGAGCCGCGATACGCAACAAACCCAGCGCTACGAGCTCTGGCTCGATTACGCGGCCTGCGCCGTCACTGCGCATGAAGCCAAGCTCTCCCGCCTTACCGCTTGGGTGCTCGCCGCCGACAAAATCGGCTCAGATTTTGGCCTGCGCATCCCAGGCCGCGAGATCAAGCCAGAAAGCGGTGAGGCGCACAAACGCGCCTGTTTGGAGGCACTCGCCCTATGCTGAGCTGGCTAAGCCAACTGCGCCACCTCCCGCGCGATGCGAGAGACACGCTTTTTTTGCTCGGCGTGATCGCTTGGGTGATCGTGCCGCAAACGCCGCATCTGCCGCTGTGGTGCTCGGCGCTGGCGGCCATCGTTTTGGTGTGGCGAGGCCATTTAGCCTATGCAAGCAAGCCCTTGCCCTCTAAATGGTGGCTGGTCGGCTTGCTGATCCTCACCATCGGCGCCACGCTCTTGACGCACCGCACGGTGCTTGGCCGCGATGCTGGCGTGACGCTGATCGTGGTGCTGCTGACTTTGAAGACGCTGGAGCTGCGGGCACGGCGCGATGCGTTTGTGGTGTTTTTCCTCGGCTTCTTCACGATGCTCACCAATTTTTTCTTCTCGCAAAGCTTGGCTGTGGCCGCTGCCATGATGGTGGCGCTGATGGGGCTGCTCACAGCGCTGGTGAATGCGCATCGTGTGGTGGGCCAGCCGCCGCTGGTGGATTCCCTCAAAACAGCGGGTTTCATGGTGTTGCTTGGTGCGCCCATCATGGCGCTGCTCTTTGTGCTTTTTCCTCGGCTCGCGCCGCTCTGGGGTGTGCCCGGCGATGCCATGACAGGGCGCAGCGGCTTGTCGGCGCAGATGGAGGTAGGCTCGATTGCAAAATTAGCTTTGGATGATTCGATTGCTTTTCGCATCAAATGGAATTTGGCCGCGGGGCAACAGATCCCGCCCGCCAATGAGCAGTATTTTCGCGGGCCGGTGCTCACCAGCTTTGATGGCCGCAATTGGCGACCCAGCACCTCGCAAATCGCTCGCCGCTTCGCCGTGCTGCCGAATTTGCAAACCAGCGGCGAGCCGCTGCGCTATGAAGTCACGATGGAGCCATCTCAGCGGCCTTGGATTTTTGTGCTCGAATCCGCCAGCGCCAAGCCCGATGTGCCCGGCCACCAGCTGCTGATGACGAATGAGCTGCAATGGCTCTCCAACCGCCCGATCACCGAGCTGCTGCGCTACAAAGCCACCAGCAGCACACGTTTCTCACACGGGCCCGAAAGAGCCGTGATCGGCTTGCAAGATTTCATCGATTTGCCCGCCGGCTTCAATCCGCGCACCTTGCAGCTGGCTTTCGACATTCGGCGCGATCCGCGCTTCACGCAAGCCAATGCCAGCACGCTCGTGCCCGAGGTGCTGCGCCGGCTGCGCAGCGGCGGCTACACCTACACGCTGGAGCCGGGCGTGTTTGGCCAACACACCGCCGATGAATTTTGGTTTGACAAGAAAGAAGGCTTTTGCGAACACATCGCATCGAGCTTTGTGATCTTGATGCGTGCTCTAGATATTCCAGCGCGCATCGTCACCGGCTACCAAGGCGGCGAGATCAACGCTGTCGATGGCTACTGGACAGTGCGCCAGCGCGATGCGCATGCATGGGCCGAGGTGTGGCAGCCCGGCGTGGGCTGGGTGAGAGTTGATCCCACAGGCGCAGTCTCGCCAGGCCGCACGGGCAGCTTTGAGCGCTTGGCTGCGCCGCAGGGCGCGGTGGGCGCGGCTTTGGGCGCAGTGATGCCGCTGGGCATGCTCACGCAAATGCGCGCCGCTTGGGAGGCCATAAACAATTCTTGGAATCAATGGGTGCTCAATTATTCGCAAGCCAAGCAGCTTGATTTGCTGAAAAATCTGGGCTTTCAGAGCCCCAGCTGGGAGGATTTGGGCAAGCTGCTGGCCGGCATCGTCACCTTGGTGGGCTTGCTGGGCGCGGCTTTCACGCTCTGGGAGCGCCACACCCAAGATCCGTGGCTGCGCCAGCTCGCCAAAGCCCGCAAACTGCTGGCAAGCGCGGGGCTGCCAACTGATGCGAGCATGCCGCCGCGCACGCTGGCTTTGCAAGCACTGGCTCAATTTGGCGAATCTGCTCGCCCGCTGCACGATTGGCTGCTGCAATTCGATGCGCTGCGCTACCGCCCGCAGGCCAGCCAAGCCAGCCACACCCCACGCAGCTTGGCTACACTTAGCGCAGCATTTTCTCGCCTCAAACCTTTGCCGCAAGCCCTTTCTTGATGCCAAATTCATCTCACCGCCCTGGCTTCGCGATCTTTCGCAGATGGCAAATCACTCTTTTTTTGATAGCACTGTGTGTAGGTTCCATGCCGGCAAATGCCCAAAAAAGCTCAAAGAAATCCGTTAAAAAGCCGCCAGCAGCCGCTGCGCAGGGCGATGCGTATGCCAGCCGCGAAGATGCCATGCGCTTTGCCGATGATGTGGCCGAGCGCCGCAATTTAGACAAAGAATGGGTGCGCCAAGCCATTGGCCAAGCCCGCTTCATCCCCACGGTGCAGCGCCTCATGCGCCCGATGCAGCCCTCAGCCAGTGGCGTGGTGTGGAAGAATTGGCGCGTGTATCGCAGCCGCTTTATCGATCCCGTGCGCATCCAAGCTGGTGCGAAATTCTGGCGCGACAATGCAGCGGCACTCGAACGCGCGGAAGCTGAATTCGGCGTGCCTGCCGAGATCATCGTGGGCATCATCGGCGTGGAGACGATTTATGGCCGCGACATGGGCAATTTCCGCGTGATGGATGCGCTGGCCACGCTGGCTTTTGATTTCCCCAAAACAGACAAACGCGATCGCACGCCTTTCTTCCGTGACGAGCTGGAGCAATTCCTCTCGCTCAAAAACCGCACGGGCATCGATCCGCTGGCCATGCGCGGCAGCTATGCCGGCGCGATGGGCCTGGGCCAATTCATGCCCAGCAGCTGGGTGAAATACGCGATCGATTTTGATGGCGATGGCAAGATCGATTTG
>JANNED010000194.1:0-15042 GCA_031388245.1 Variovorax sp. | reverse complement strand
CGGTGTGGGCGTTGGCTCCTCCGGTGGCGAGACTTCTCTGGCCGTCGGCATCTCGGGTGTGGCACAGCCAGGCCTCAGCTACCGCGCATCGATTGGCCTGAACGGCTCTAGCAAGCCGACCTTCGGCGCAGGCATGAACTGGACGTTCAAATAACCTCCCGTCCAGCAGCAAGAAGCTTTCGCTTCTTGCTGATTTGAAAGAGCCTCGCAAGAGGCTCTTTTTTTTGCCGATATGATTCATGTTCAAGAAAAACAGTAGGAGTTGCAGATGGCCACCGTGAGCAAGCAAGATTTGGAAATGCAAGAGTTGGAGCGTGGCATCGGGCTTCATCGTGCTGGGCAATATGAAGAGGCATTGCAGGCGTATCAGAGTCTGCTCAACTCCTCCACACTGAACGTCGATGCCATGCATTTGATCGCCAACATTTACAAAGAAAAGCGACAGCATGCCGAGGCGCTGATGTGGGTGAACAGAGCCATCACCCTGCGACCTCATCAATTTTTCTACAACACACGCGGCGCGATCTTCTCAGACATGAAACGCCACATGGATGCGTTCAATGATCTGAACCGCTCCTACAAAATCCAGCCAGACAATTACGAGCTGCTCGTCAATCTCTGTGGCGCTCACCGCAGCGCGAAAAACTACAGAAAAGCTTTGGAATTCGGCCAAAAAGCGACCACTTTGAATGCTCAAGCCGATATGGCTTGGGTTAACTTAGGCTGTATCGCTGTCGATCAGCACAAAAACGAAGAAGCTGCCAAGCTTTTTAGTGAGGCCATCAAGCGCAACAAAAACAACGCCTTCGCCAGCCTGAATCTCGGCAAGCTCAAAGCGGCAATGAATGCAGAGGATGTCTCAGAAGAGCTTCTCGCCCTGTTCAGACGCGCTGCAGAGCTCTCCCCTTTTGCGTTCGAGCCGCAGGTGCGTTATGCCGCTGAGCTGGTCAAGCGAAAGCAAATGGTGGAGGCTGTTGACCCGCTCGTCAAAGCGCTAGATCTTGGTAAAAAAATGGATTTCAAGACCATGACGGAAGACAGCGAAATGCTGAATACTTTCTTCCAAGTCTCCAACATCCTCAAAATTCTGAACAAAGAAAATATCAACGAAAAAGCATATAAACGGCTGCTCGAAGTTGCTCCAGACACGATTCTTTTTTGGACTAACCTAGCATTAGCCTATGTAGCGCAAAATAACCTTGCTGAAGCTGAGAAGTGTTATGCCAAAGCGCTGGAGATGGATGAGCACAACTACTACGCACTCAACGGCCGCGCCATGATGTATGTGAATCAGACCAATATCGCCGGCTCAGTGGGCGACTTAGAACACATTCGTCGTTATCGTCCACAGGATGTTGGCAATCTGAGCTGGCTCTTTGCTGAGAAAATGCATGGAGCCATGTGGGAAGGCGTGGAGCAATTGCGCGCTGAGATTTTGGCGCTAGGTATGGCAGACAAAAACAACGCCATCAACACTTTTATCATGCTGTCGCTCACTGATCAAGCCAACGTTCAGTACACCAATGCCATTGTGGCGGCTGATCAGGTGGAGGCGGCCTACCTCGATTTGAAAGCTTCCAGACCTATTCGGAAAAACCCAAAAAACGCCCGCATCAAAATTGGTTACATTTCCAACGATTTCAGGCAGCACCCGTTGGGCGTGTTGGCGGCAGAGCTGTTTACCTTGCATGATCGCAATAAATTTGAAGTCACAGCCTACAGCTACAGCGCCGACGATGGCAGCGAAGTGCGCAAGCGCATTCGCGCTACTGCTGAGCGCTGGGTCGACATGACGGATCAGACCATCATTGAAATGGCCGATAACATTCGATTGGACGGCTGTGAGATTTTGGTGGATTTGACCTGCTCCACGCGCGGCGGTCGCCCGCAACTCATGTGCTTGAGAGCCGCCCCGGTGCAGGCCGCTTGGATGGGCTTCGTAGGCACCATGGGCAGCAAATACTATGATTTGATCGTGGCCGATACCACGGTGATCCCAGAGGAAGATTTTCCGTATTACAGCGAGAAAACACTGCGTCTGCCCTTTACCTTTCAGATCAATGATCCGAACCGTATCGTGCCTCGATCAGAGGTGAAAAAATCAGAATTCGGCTTTGCCGATGACGACGTGGTGCTCTGTAGCTTCAACCAAGCTTATAAAACGCAGCCCGGCGTGCTGGACGCTTGGATTGAAATCTTGCGGCGTGCGCCCAAGGCCAAGCTCTGGCTTCTGGAAGACAACAAATGGGCCTCTGAGACTTGGCGCAAAAAAATGGCTGAAAGCGGCTTGGATGAAAGCCGCCTCGTGATCGGCCCGCGCATGGCGCCTGCGCAGCATTTGGAGCGCTATGTGATGGCTGATTTGGCGCTGGATACTTATCCGGTGAACTCTGGTGCCACGGCCAGCGATGCGCTGTTTGCTGGCTGCCCGATCTTGACGAATCAAGGCCACAGCATGGTCTCACGCATGTGCTCCAGCTTGCTCAAAGCCGCGCATCTGGATGAATTGATCACCACCGATTGGCATGCTTATGTGGCCAAAGCAGCTGAGCTGGCCAATGCGCCTGAGCGGCTGGCCGCCATAAAGCAGATGCTGCTGAGCAGCCGCGATAGCTTGCCGCTTTTTGATGCACCGATGTTGATTCGCGATTTGGAAAAAGGCTATACCGAGGTGGCAAAAATGATCCGCAATGATCTGCCGCTGGATCATGTGACGGTTGAGCCGGGTAAGAGCCCGGGGCCGCGCAAGGCCGCGCCAGCAAGCGGGCTGCCCAGCGCCTCTGCCGCTGCGGTTGATAGTGCAGCCAAGCCGGCCAAAAGCAAAAAATCGGGCAAAAAGAAGTAAGCAGCGTGGCTTGCTGTGAATTCATAGACAATCCAACCATGACTTGGCTTGACGATATCAAATGGGATGCCAGCGGCCTCGTGCCGGTGATTGCGCAGGAGCAGGGCAGTGGCGATGTGCTGATGTTTGCTTACATGAACCGGGAGGCGCTGGAGAAGACGGCGCAGCTCAAGCGCGCGGTGTATTTCAGCCGCTCGCGGGGCAAACTTTGGTTCAAAGGCGAGGAATCAGGCCATGTGCAGACGGTGCATGATATTCGGCTCGATTGCGATGGCGATGTGATCTTGCTCACCGTGACGCAGCTCGGCCATGAGCCGGGGATAGCGTGCCACACGGGCCGCCACAGCTGCTTTTTCAATCAATTGCAAGACAACGAAGGGGGAAAAGCTTGGGGAATTGTGGCGCCGGTCTTGAAAGACCCGCAAAGCATCTATAAATAAGCTGCATGAATGGCTGCAATATGATTTCTAACGATTCCCTTGAAAAATTAGCCGCCGTGCTGGAGCGCCGCAAAAGCGGCGATCCTGAAACGAGCTATGTGGCGCGCTTGTTTGCCAAGGCGCCTGATGCTTTTTTGAAGAAAATTGGCGAAGAGGCCACGGAGGTGGTGCTCGCTTGCAAGGATGCGAGCGCTGGGGGCGACGCTGCGGCGTTGAGGCAAAAAATTGTGGCCGAGACGGCTGATTTGTGGTTTCATAGCATGGTGGCGCTTAGCTTTTATGGCCTAGGCCCGAGCGATGTGCTCGCTGAGCTGGAGCGGCGCGTGGGCTTGAGTGGCCTAGATGAGAAGGCGGCGCGCAAAGCCAGCGAGCGAGAAGCAGATCAACAGCAGCCATCGCGCAACATACCAAAGGGACAGATGCCATGAGCCAAACAGATTTCGCCAGCTTCGAGCCCAAGAGCTCTGGAGACCGCACGATCATGCATATTTTGTATGCCATGCATACCGTGGCATGGGCTTCGCTGGGCACGCTGGCCGTGGTTGCGCTGATCATCAATTACATCAAGCGCAGCGACGAGGCCGAGCCGCTGTATGTGATGCACCACAGCTATATGATTTCGACCTTTTGGTGGACGCTGCTTTGGATGATTCCGGCGGGGCTGCTGGCGCTGCTGATGAGCATCACGATTATTTTGCTGCCGCTGGCTTGGCTGCCTTTCTCGGTGGTGGGGCTGTGGTATCTGTATCGCTGCATCAAGGGCTGGCTGCGCTTTAACGACAACCGCGAGCCGCGCTGAGCCGCTTTTCTTTGCTTTCTCACCATGCATTCTGATCCCCACTGCATTTTCTGCAAAATCATTGCCGGCCAGATTCCTTCTAAAAAAGTCTATGAAGACGAAGAGATCTTTGCTTTTCACGATATCAACCCTTGGGCGCCGGTGCATTTTTTGGTGGTCCCCAAAGAGCACATCACGTCGATCGCACACCTTGAAGAGCGCCACGCTGGCCTGATGGGCCGCATCATGCTGCTGATCCCCCGGCTCGCTGCGCAAGAGGGCTGCAACCCGTATCCGGCGGGCGGATTCCGCGTGGTGAGCAATACCGGCGATGAAGGCGGGCAGGAGGTGCAGCATTTGCATGTGCACGTGATTGGCGGCGCACGCCCTTGGAAGAAGGGCTGAATCGGCGATAACCCGCCAAGATGTCAGGCATTGCCCGGCACACATCTGCGCGGGGGCTTTAGAATCAACACTGTTGCGGCAACAGGCCGTGTTAGGAGAATTTCATGGGTTCATTTTCTATTTGGCATTGGCTGATCGTTTTGCTCATTGTGGTGATGGTGTTTGGCACCAAGAAGCTCAAGAGCATGGGCTCGGATTTGGGCGGCGCTGTGAAGGGCTTCAAAGACGGCATCAAGACAGGCGGGGAAGAAGCCAAAGATGCTTCTGCCACGGCTGCATCGCAAGTGGCAGATGGCTCTGCCGCTGCCAAGACCACGATTGACGTGGAAGCCAAGCAAAAAAGCTAAGCGCTTGAATGATTGATCTTGGTGTCTCTAAAATCGCCCTGATTGGCGCTGTGGCGCTGATCGTGATTGGGCCTGAAAAGCTGCCGCGTGTGGCTCGCATGGTGGGCACGATGATTGGCCGGGCACAGCGCTATGTGAGCGATGTGAAGGCTGAGGTGAATCGCTCGATGGATTTGGATGAGCTGAAAAAGATGAAAGACACGGTCGAGGGCGCTGCCCGCGATGTGCAAAGCTCGATCCAAACCTCCACTTCTGATTTTGAAAAATCTTGGGAGCAGGTGACGAATGAAGCGGGGAGCAGCTCGTATGAGAGCTTTCCCACTTACTCTCGCCCGCACAAAAAATGGCGCATGAAAACCAGCGCAACGCCCAAATGGTTTAAAAGCCGCTCGGGTGTGCGCACGAGCGCGCAATCGGGCGCGGCGCGCGTGGCCAGGTATCGCCCGGCCAAGCCTTTGTAGAGCGCCGCCATGATGCGCGCCGTATTGCCAGCTTGCCTACCCCATCTCAGACCCGCTACCCCATGACCGAAGATAAAAAAGACGAGATGGCTGGCACCGAGCAGCCTTTTGTAGAGCACTTGAAGGAGCTGCGCGACAGGCTGCTGTATTGCGTGTATGGCTTGGTGATTGCGGGCATTGCGCTGGCATTTTGGCCGGGGCCGAGCGGCCTGATTGATTTTATTTCTCAGCCCATCATGGCGCATATGCCCAAGGGGGCAAAGTTGATTGCTGTGGGGGTGTTTTCGCCGTTTTTTGTGCCGCTTAAAGTGTTGCTGATGGGCTCTTTCTTGCTGGCGCTGCCTTGGGTGCTGTATCAGCTTTGGATGTTTGTGGCACCGGGCTTGTACAAGCATGAGAAGCTTTTTGCGCTGCCGCTGATCATGTTTGGCAGCTTGCTGGCTTACACGGGCTTGGCTTTTGTGCAGTTTTTCGTGCTCGACAAGATGTTTGCGTTTATCCAGAATTTCACGCCGGCAAACGTGGCTGCCACGCCTGATATTGCCTCATATGTTGAATCGATTTTGAGCCTGTATATTGCCTTCGCGTTGGCTTTTCAGGTGCCGATCATTGTGATGCTGCTGACGCGCTTTAACATCGTGACGATTGAAAAGCTCAAGGATTTCCGTGGCTATTTCGTCGTGGTGGCTTTCGTGGTGGCCGCAGTCGTCACGCCGCCCGATGTGATCAGCCAATTGGCGCTGGCCATTCCGATGTGTATCTTGTATGAAGTGGGGCTCTTTGCCTCGAAGTTTTACATCAAATTCTCTAAAAAGCCAGAAGAGCCCGAGGCAGATACCACGTCTGCTTGACGGGTATTTTTAAAGCGTTTCAGGCTGATTGCCGGCGCATTTCCTGCTGAGTATGCTATATATTTTGTAGCATTTTGAAGATGCTGTTTTTTGAAATCGGCTGCGAGGCTAGGGGTCTGTTGGCGAATCTTGAGAGCGTCGCTCGCCCACTGTAACGACTTCCAACCGAATTGGCGCTCTGCGATGGGAACTGCCCTCGCTAACCCTGGCTTGTGGGAGTCGTATTCGGGCGGGCGATTTCTCGCAGCGCAGCGTTTAAAGCGCTTGCGCTTTTCGTCTGTCCCGGCGACAGGTGTCGCCATACTCGCGAGCAGGGTACATGAGCCCGCCCGAATACGACTCCCACGGGCCATAGCGTGCCAATCAACCCCCAAAAGCCACAAAACAGCCAATCGCAGTCATAAATCCTACATAGTAGGCTATAAAAACAGGAGCAATTTAAGTTTGTGACGTGTAAAAAATCTTGTTTACAGAATCTGTGAAACAGATTATTATCGCTGCATGATTTGTTCGTTTGTCTGCGCAGACACAGAAGCTCTGTTTCAAAGTCACCCCGTTGGACGGTTTAAAAACATAGAACGGGTTGCAAGGCGCAAGTTACTCCAGTTGCATGCTGCAACCGAGCTGCGCAGCTTACGTATCCCGCCGGGCAATCAGCTGGAGGCTCTCAAAGGAGATCGCAAGGGGCTACACAGCATGCGCATCAATGATCAATGGCGCATCTGCTTTGTTTGGCGCGACGAAGGCGCTTATCAAGTAGAAATCGTGGATTACCACTGAAAGGACGGCTGCCATGGCAAACCAACGACTCGAAGAGATTCACCCGGGCGAGATTTTGCTGGAAGACTTTATGAAGCCCATGGGCATCACGGCACGCCAGCTGGCCGCTGATATGGATGTGCCGCCCAGCCGCATCAGCGATATCGTGCGCGGCCAACGACCCATCTCTGCCGATACGGCTTTGCGCTTAGGTCTGTTTTTCAGCATGGAGCCGCGCTATTGGCTCCATCTACAAACGGAATACGACATGCGCATGATTGTGCGCGAGAGCAGCGGCAAGATCACTGCCCGCATCCGGGTGTTTCAACCCACGACACCCGTTTAAGTGTTTGCCGGCTTTCTATCTGCTTAGTTTGCTATAAAAACAATAGTAATGAATGATTCAATTGCAACGCATAAGTCAAAACAGTCCATGCTGCATACGCATATCCCCGCATGGGAGCGCTCGCCTTGATCGGCCTACAATTGCTGCCACCTTACAACAAGACGGCGTAGCGACAAGTTGCACCGAGACATCAGCATGCCTTCCACGAATGACACCTCGCCCAAAATGAGCGACGACTCACGCCAACAGGCGCGCGATGAGCTGCGCCTTGCCGCGCTGGAATACCACGAATTCCCCACACCGGGCAAGGTGGCCATCGCCGCCACCAAGACGCTTTCCAACCAGCGCGATCTGGCGCTGGCTTACAGCCCCGGTGTGGCCGCGCCCTGCGAAGAGATCGTCAAAGACCCGAATAACGCCTTCAAATACACCGCACGCGGCAATTTGGTGGCCGTGATCACCAATGGCACGGCCGTGCTCGGCTTGGGCGATATTGGCCCGCTGGCCGCCAAGCCGGTGATGGAGGGCAAAGGCGTTTTGTTCAAGAAATTCGCCGGCATTGACGTGTTTGACATCGAGATCAATGAAAAGCACGATCTGGATAAGCTGGTGGACATCATCGCCTCGCTGGAGCCGACCTTTGGCGGCATCAATTTAGAAGACATCAAAGCGCCCGATTGCTTTTATGTGGAGCGCAAACTGCGCGAGCGCATGAAGATTCCAGTCTTCCACGACGATCAGCACGGCACGGCGATTGTGGTGGGCGCGGCGATTTTGAATGGCTTGAAGGTCGTGGGCAAAGATCCGAAAAAGATCAAGCTCGTGACTTCTGGCGCTGGCGCTGCGGCGCTGGCTTGCTTGGGGCTTTTGGTCAAGCTCGGCATTCCGCGCGAGAACATTTGGGTGACAGATTTGGCGGGTGTGGTCTATGAGGGCCGCACCGAGCTGATGGATGAAGACAAGATTCAATTCGTGCAAAAAACTTCGGCCCGCACGCTGGCCGATGTGATGAAAGATGCCGATGTATTTCTTGGCCTCTCAGCAGGCGGCGTGTTGAAGCCCGATATGGTCAAGAGCATGGCGGCCAAGCCGCTGATTCTGGCGCTGGCGAATCCGAATCCTGAAATCTTGCCCGAAGAAGTGCATGCCGTGCGCGATGATGCGGTCATGGCCACGGGACGCACGGATTACCCCAATCAGGTGAACAACGTTTTGTGCTTTCCCTACATCTTTCGCGGTGCGCTCGATGCAGGTGCCTCCACCATCACCGTGGAGATGGAGATTGCTGCCGTGCATGCGATTGCCGAGCTGGCGCAAGCTGAGCAAAGCGAGGTGGTGGCAGCGGCCTATGCAGGCGAGAAGCTGGCTTTTGGCGCGGAATATTTGATCCCCAAGCCGTTTGATCCGCGCCTGATGATGAAGATTGCGCCGGCTGTGGCCAAGGCCGCTCAAGACAGCGGCGTGGCGCTGCGCCCGATTGCCGATATGGAGGCGTATCGCCAAAAGCTGCAAAGCTTTGTGTATGCCTCAGGCACGACGATGAAGCCGATCTTCCAAGCAGCCAAGAAAGCCAAAAACAAGCGCATTGCCTATGCCGAGGGCGAGGAGGAGCGCGTGCTGCGTGCTTGCCAAATCGTGGTGGATGAAGGCGTGGCGCGGCCTACGCTGATTGGCCGCCCCGCTGTGATTGCGCAGCGCATCGAAAAATTTGGCCTGCGCCTGAAGGAAGATCTCGATTACGACGTGGTGAATGTGGAGCAAGACCACCGCTACCGTGATTTCTGGCAAACCTACCACCGCATGACCGAGCGCCAGGGCGTGACGGCGCAAGTGGCCAAAATTGAGATGCGCCGCCGCCTGACCTTGATTGGCGCGATGCTGCTGCACAAAGGCGATGTCGATGGCATGATTTGCGGCACATGGGGCACGACGAATATTCACCTTCAATACATCGATCAAGTGATTGGCAAGCGCCCCGGCGGCGCAGACAGCACCGAGCAAGATGTGCCGGTGTATGCCTGCATGAATGGCCTGCTGCTGCCCGATCGCCAGCTCTTCTTGGTTGACACGCATGTGAACTACGATCCCACCGCCGAAGAGCTGTGTGAAATCACGGTGATGGCCGCTGAGGAGATGATGCGCTTTGGCATCACACCCAAAGCGGCCTTGCTTTCGCACAGCAGCTTTGGATCGAGCAACCAGCCCAGCGCCCTGAAGATGCGCCGCGTGCTGAGCCTGCTCCGCTCGCAAGCGCCTTGGCTGGAGGTCGATGGCGAGATGCATGGCGACGTGGCACTTGATGCCGCGATGCGCAAATCCATCATGCCAGGCAGCACTTTGACGGGCGAGGCCAATCTGCTGGTGCTGCCCAATATCGATGCAGCAAATATTGCCTACAACCTGCTCAAAACAGCGGCTGGCGGCAATATTGCCATTGGCCCCGTGCTCCTGGGCTGCGCCAAACCGGTGCATATCCTCACGGCCAGCGCCACCGTGCGCCGTATTGTGAACATGACAGCTTTGACCGTAGCCGATGCCAATGCGGCCAGATAAGCCTCCAAGAAATAGCGTGTGCTCACATTAAATCCTCGCTCGTGATCTTGTCGCGGAGCGGATGATGGCAAAGAAACCTCCCCAAAAGGGGTTTTGAATCCCGGGGCACTTGCACTTTTTTTGACTATGCGCGACAATAGAGGGCTTAGGAATTGCGGGAAAACCCGTATTTTGTGCAAATTGAGTTGAAAAGCTGGGGTTCAAAGAGATGCTGCGCTGGATCAAACAAAGTTGGGTTGGCGCTTGGCTTGCTTTGAATGTGGCTGTGATGGCCATCAGCTTGCTGGCTCACCCTGCGGCGCAGGCCAAAGGCCCCGCCGATGCCAACACCAGCGGCGCGAGTATCGCGCTGGCCGATTTGCCCAAACAAGGCCGCGAAACCTATGCATTGATTTTGGCCGGAGGCCCCTTTGCATACGACAAAGATGGCACCGTGTTTGGCAACCGTGAAAAGCAGCTGCCCGCGCAAAAACGCGGCTTCTACCGCGAATACACAGTCAAAACGCCTTATGCCCGCACACGCGGGGCCAAACGGATTGTCTGCGGCGGCAGCCAACCCGTCAAACCCGAGGTGTGTTACTACACCGAAGACCATTACGCGAGTTTCAAGCGCATTGCTCCCTAGAGCGCGGCCTTTGAATTGAGCCAGCACCAGAGCAGATTTCTTTTTTCGTTTTTTTTGACATAACCACGGAGAGCACCATGCCCCTTCGTCATACCAAACCCAATATCGTTCAATCCATCCGCGCCCACAGCGTGCAAGAGTTGCAAACTGCGGCTACTGACATGGGGCAACACTTTTTGTATGCCAGCATTGGCGAGGCGCAATCCAAGCAAGATGTGCTGGATATGCTGGCTGTGCAGCTCAAATTGCCGGCGCACTTTGGCAAAAATTACGATGCGCTCTACGACGTGCTGACCGACCCGATCCACAAATCAGGCAGCCAGCCCGGCTTCATCGTCGTGCTTGAGCACATCCCCACCAACCCGAAATTCGACAAAGAAGCTCGCGAGCAACTGCTCGATATCTTCCGCGACATCGCTGATTATTGGCACGACCGTAAAGTGCCTTTCCGCTGCTTCTACAGCTTCGCCGTGGCTCGCGCCAGCGTGGGCACCAAGCTGGGCAAAAGCGAATCGACCGAGACAGAGGCCGAAGTGGAAGGCGAAAAAATGCCGACTGACAAGCTGGTTGACGTGTCGCCCTTGGCGCTGCGCATGAGCTCGCCATTTAATGCGGGGTATTGGCTCGCAGCGGCTTGATGGTCAGCTTGACGCAAAATTGAGCGTTTGCGCTCACTACAAAAAGCCGCTTTCAAGAGCGGCTTTTTTTCTGGCCGACTGGGCGGGGCTTGTTCACTCTGGATAAAGCCTGTGCTGCCGTGCATGCACGCGTGCGAGGCCCAGCAGAGCATCAGTGTAAGGCGTAGGCAGCTTGAGCAATTGCGCGATCTCGCGCACGGCACAGACGAGTGCATCAAGCTCCACCGCGCGACCCGCTTGCACATCTTGCAGCATGGAGGTTTTAAAAGCACCCAGCTTGAGCGTAACCTGGTGGCGGTCTTCAGGCTGCTGCGCCATCGGGATGCCCATCTTCTCGCCAATGGCCTTGGCCTCCAGCATGACTGCGCTGATGAAACCACGCAGCAAATCATCACCGAGGATTTTATCGGTCGTCGCGCCAGTGAGGGCACTGATGGGGTTGACCGTCATGTTGCCCCAGAGCTTGTACCAAATGTCTTTTTGAATTTGCGGCGAGATGCTGGCATCGAAACCCGCTTCTTGCAGCAAGGCGAGCAGGGCTTGCACACGCGGCGTGCGCTCAGCCGAGGGCTCGCCGATGATGAGGCCATTGCCAAAATGATGCTGAATCACGCCGGGCCTGATGACAGAACAACTGGCATGCACCACTGATCCGATGATGTGCTGTGCTTTCAAATGCTGCGCGATCTGGCCGCTTGCATCAATGCTTTGCAACCGAGTGCCCGCCAGCGCACCGCCAAAGTGATGGAAGAACCACCAGGGCACGCCATTCATCGCAGAAAGCAGCATCGTCTGCGAGCCCAGCATTGGCGCAATTTGCGCGGCCACTTCGCGCACTGCGGGCGCTTTCACGGCGAGGATCACGATGTCTTGCTCACCAAGCGCTGCGGCATCGTTGGATGCATTGACTTGTGCTTGAATCTGCGCATCTTTGCTGTGCAATTGCAAGCCATCACGCTGCACAGCGGCCAAAGTTTCGCCGCGTGCAAACACTGAAAGCTTCACACCTTCGCAGCGGGAGAGCTTTGCGCCGATCCAGCCGCCGATGCTGCCTGCGCCCACGATGCCAATGCGTTGTGCTTTCATTCTTTCATTCACTTCTCAAGCTTTTTAGCAATATTGCCGGCATAGTATATGGATGTATCGCTATTGAATAAATAGCAACAGCTTACTGCGCATAACCCGGATTGAATTTGTCCACGCGCCGCTTGAGTGCATCAAACACATCTTGCCCTGCGCCGAACTGCGCATCAAACTGAAAACTGTCATGTGTGGTTTTTGCTGCCACGGTTTCTGGCACGGTGATCGCCGAGCCCAAGCTGGCTTGCATGCATTGAACATCGCAAGCGCGCTGCAAAGTCCACAGCCGCACCAGTGCCAGTGGCAGCGTGGGCCCACATGCGAGCAAGCCGTGGTTGCGCAAGATCAAGAGCGGTTTGCCCCCCATATTTGCGAGCAAGCGCGGTGCTTCCTCGGCGTGTACGGTGATGCCTTCAAAATCGTGATAAGCCACCAAGCCATGCAATTGCGCTGAATAAAAATTGTTTTGTGCCAGACCGCTGGCTGTGCAGGCCACAGCCAAACCAGTCGTCGTGTGGGTGTGCATGATGCAATGCGCCTCGCTCACATGCTGATGAATCGCGCTGTGAACGGTAAAGCCAGCAGGGTTGACCGGATGCGGATTGCTCGCATCGAGCTTGTTGCCTTGCACATCAATCTTGACCAAATTGCTGGCCGTGACTTCGCTGTAGTGCAGGCCGAAGGGGTTGATGAGGAAGTGTTTGTCTTGACCGCTCACGCTCGCTGGCAGTCGCACCGTGATGTGGTTGTAAATCATCTCAGCCCATCCGAGCATGTCGAAGATGCGGTAACAGGCGGCCAGCTCTACGCGGGAGAGCCATTCATCGGGGTGGAAAGAATCAGATTTCATCATGCATTGCTCACTATTTAATAGCAAACTATTGTTAATATATGTCGGCTAATCGTCGTTTTTTATACAAATTTGAAGCGCAGGCATCCATGTACGCCGTAATCCACCTCAAACACATCGCCTGCTTTCGCTGGAACGGGTTTGGTGAACGATCCTGCGAGCACGATCTCGCCTGCGGCCAAGTGTTCGCCCCAAGGAAATAGCTTATTCGCCAGCCATGCCACGCCAATCGCCGGATGCCCTTGCACACCCGCAGCAAGGCCGGTTTCTTCCACCACGCCGTTGTAGCGGCAAATCGCGCCGACCCATGGCAAGTCTGTTTTATGCGGATCGATTCTGTAGCGCGTATCCGTCGTCACATCGCCGAGCACGATGCCTGCATTGGCCGCGTTGTCGCTGATCGTGTCAAACACCTTGCGCGGCTTCTTGGTCTCTCGGTCAAATTGCTCAATGCGAGCGTCAATGATCTCGATGGCTGGCGTGACGTAATCGGTGGCGGCCAACACGTCTTGCACCGTCACATTTGGCCCACGCAACGCGTGCTCCAAGATGAAGGCCAGCTCGACTTCCACGCGCGGTGCGATGAAGTTGTTCACTGGAATCTCCAGCACCTCGCCGGCGCGGCAGGTGTAGCGCATCGTGTCCAGCAGCGTGCCGTAATCCGGCTCATCAATGTTGCTGGAGATTTGCATCGCACGCGAGGTCAGGCCAATCTTGTGGCCAATCACCGTGCGGCCTTGCGCGGCTTTGATTTTCATCCACGCGCGGTTGATGCGGTAGCCGTCTTGCATTGTCATGCCCGGATGCGCAGCTGAGAAATGGCGCAACTGCTGGCGCGAAAGTTCTGCCGCTTCAAGCTGCGCAGCGAGTTGTTCAATCAATGCATCGCTCAGCATGGTTCAGGCTTTCTTAAACAAAGGATGTATCGAGCTGTGCTTCTCATCAAAAGCCTCATGCCCCTCATCAACCTGCACCGTGATCCCAATATGCTCAGCTTGCAATAATTGATCAAAATGCGCTTTGGCGCATGCAGAGATTGTGCGGCCAGCTATAGATTGAGTCGCATCACTGCGCCCGCGCCCCATGCGCAAGTTCATGTACACAAAGCCATACTCTCCCGAACCCCCTGCTGCTTTGCCCGCAGCGCCGCCATCGGCAACTGCGAAATGCGCCGCCGGATACGCGAGCACACGCGTGCCGCCTACAGGAAACACCACACCTCCCGCTTCATCGCGCACCGCGATCATCGTGTCAGCCAACTTGCGGCAGAGCACCGTCATGTCCGTCTTGGCATCCAAATTCGGCGTGTAATAAATCACGAGGTGGGGCATTGCAAACTTTCTATTTCAACGGCACAACCGGAAATATTGCATTGATCTGCCCCGTGCCGCTTGATCCGAAATACGGGGTGATCACTTCAGCTTTTTCTGAGTAAGCGCGGCCACCGAGTACGCCGTAGAGCATCGCGGTGTCGTGCATGTCGCCTTCGCCCCAGCATTTCTCGGCGTACATGGGCAGCATGTCGATCACGATGGCGTGCTCGCCGCGCTCCCAAAGCTCGACCACGCGCAGATCGATTTGCTCGAGGAAGGCGTTGTAGGTTTTGAAGGCGTATTCGGGGGCTTTGCCGTTGTCGGCAAAATGGTGCGAGAGGCTGCCGCTGGCAAACACCGCTACTGTGCCATCGTAGCGCTCTTCAATGGCGCGGCGCACGGCGGCGCCGAAGCGCTGGCTCTCTTCTAAATCATGCCAATCGCACCAAGCGCTGATGCAAATCACCTTGTAATGTTGATCGGCATTCATATAGCGCATGGGCACGAGGGTGCCGTATTCGAGTTCGAGTGAGGTGTCGGAGTGTGCGCGCGTTTTGATGCCCATTTCGTTGGCCACATCGGCAATGGTGTGGCCGAGCGCGGAGTTGCCTCTGTATTCGTAGGGCATGTTTTTGATGAAGTGCGGCAGCTCGTTGCTGGTGTAGATGCCTTTGAAATGGGGTGCGCAGTTGATGTGGTATTCGCTGTTGACTTGCCAATGCACATCGAACACGACGATGGTGTCTACACC
>JANNED010000148.1:0-12375 GCA_031388245.1 Variovorax sp. | reverse complement strand
CATTCAGTCGCGGAGCACAGGAGCTCAAGCAGTCTAGGATCTTTGCGAAACGCTGGATACCTTGTATTCCGCGCAGACTTCTGGTAACTTCAAGCCTGTCGGGCTCTCACGCGGCCTCCCGGCTTACTCAAGACATTGTGTTCAAGCGCTGCTCCGTATCCCCTTGTTGGGCGGAGGCGTTTTTGTGACTGAATTGACGAATCAAACTTCGATTATTTCCACCCTTCCAACGGCCTCTGCCCAAGCGCTGTTAACACCTGCAGCAGTGCGAAAAAAGCTTTTGCTTGAAGGCGCGATTGTGCCCACTATGCTTCGCCTGGCCGTGCCCAATGTGATGAACTTGCTGGCCTTTGTGGGGGTGATCATTTTTGATGGGTATTTCCTTGGGCAGATTGGCACCAGCGCGCTCGCGGGGGCCTCGCTGGCATTTCCTTTTGTGATGAGATTGCCAGCGAGATCGAGCCACGATTGGCCGATGTGGATCTCGCCTTGGTTTGGTACAACCCCTTCGAAGCTGGCCGTGATCGCGCGCGCTTGAATGCGATGCTCAGATCAGTGGCTGCCAAAGGCGTGAAGGTGAGTGCGCATCCCGATGTGATCGACAAAATGGGCACGAAGGATGTGCTCTGGCAGACGCGCCAGATGCCCTGGGGCACAGACTTGCGGCGCTACGGCAGCTCGGACGAGATGCGCGCTGAGCTGCCTGAATTGCTCAAGCGCGGCCCGCGCGTGCTCAAGCAGATGCGCGGCCAGAGCGGGGATGGCGTTTGGCGGGTGATGAAAGACGCTTCGCAGCAGCTCCTGGCCGTGCGCCATGCCAAACGCGGCTGTAGCGAGCAAATCATGCATTTGTATGAATTTCTGGCACTGTGCAGCCCGTATTTCGTGCAGGGCGGAGCGATGATTGATCAGCCTTTTCCAGATCGCCTGCATGAAGGCATGATCCGCTGCTATATGGTGCGCAACCAAGTGGCAGGCTTTGGCGAACAATTGATCAATGCGCTGTATCCCGCGCCCGCTGGCCAGCCAGAGAGCGAAGCGTCAGAGCCGGGGCCTCGGCTCTATTTCCCGGCAGATCGAGCGGATTTTCAAGGTTTGAAGCGCCTGCTTGAGGGAGATTGGATTGCGCAAATGTGCAAATCGCTGGCCATCCAGCCCGATGATCTACCCGTACTTTGGGATGCCGATTTCATTCGAGGCCAAAAGACGAGCAGCGGGCAAGACACTTACGTGCTGTGCGAAATCAACATCAGCTCGGTTTACCCCTTTCCTCCTTCGGCTCTTGAGCCTTTGGTGCGAGAGGCAGTGAACCGATGCATCGCACGAGCGTGAAGCAAGGCGTCGAAGCCAACACTTCCACCGCCGCGCTGAAAAGCGCCGCGGAAAATGAGCAGTTCATGAACGGCACGCATCACTAAGGTATAACTTTTTGTGTGGCCTAGCATGCAAATTGGCATGCTAAAAACAAAGCCTGCTGAGCGATCAGCGGGCTTTTTTCATGGATCTGTCATCAAGCAAAGCAATAGTCAGTAGCTTGTTCAACGCATCAGGGATGTTTATGTTTTCTAGTCGTTTTTTGTTTGGTTTTTTATCTTGCTTGTTGGCTTCGCAAGTGGCCTTCGCTCAGAGTTTTTCTTTCACGGCCTTGGGTGATCTGCCTTATGGTGACCCCGCCAAATCTTATGAGCCGTATCGTCAACTGATCCAAACGATCAATGGCAACAAAACTGATTTCTCCATCCACGTGGGCGACATCAAATCTGGCTCCACATTGTGCAGCGACAGCGAATTTGCAGAGCAGAAAAAACATTTTGATATGTTCACGGGTGCGGTGGTCTACACGCCCGGCGACAACGAATGGACGGATTGCCATCGCAAAAACAATGGCGGCTTTGATCCGCTGGAGCGCCTGCAAGGCTTGCGTGCGCTGTATTTCAAACCCGGCGTGTCTTTGGGGCAAAAGCCTCTACGCCTGCAAAACCAATCCATCGAGCAGCCTGCGCATGTCAAATACATCGAAAACGCACGCTGGATGCACAAAGGTGTGTTGTTTGTGACGCTGCATATCGTTGGCAGCAATAACAATTTTGAGGTGCGCGATGCGAAAGCCGTGGCTGAATTCTTTGAGCGCGATGAGGCGAATGTGCAATGGATCACTGCGGCCTATGCTTTCGCTGCGCAGCAGAACGCGCGAGCCATCGTCTTCTCCATGCAGGCGGATATGTTTGAAGAGAAAGAGCCGGTGGAAAATTTCTCTGCCGTTTCTGGCTTTCGCCGCAGCATCGGCGAGACTTTGCTGCCGCTGGCTGATCAGTGGAAAAAACCTGTGCTGCTGATCCACGGCGATGGCCATGTATTCAAAATTGATCAGCCTTTCAAACACGACAAAAAGCCGCTACGCAACGTCACGCGGCTGGAAGTGCCCGGCGCAAGCGATGTGCGAGCCGTGCGAGTGAACGTGAGCGAGCATCCGGTGCAACCGTTTGCGTTTGAGCTGTTTGGTGCGCAGTGATACGGAGTTTTTGAGCATTCTGAGTTGTTGGCCGGCATATTTATTGCGCAGAGTGCTATGTATTCAGTAGCGCTGCCTGAGGTTTGGGCGGCTGAAGGAGCTGCAACGCAGGTTGAAAGCACGCGCTTGGCCGGTATTGCGCAGGCGCTTGGCGATGCTGGAGCACAAGTGATCAGTGCGCCGTTTTGTGATGAGATTGCCAGCGAGATTGAAGCGCGGTTGTACAGCGCTGATCTCGCCCTAGTTTGGTACAACCCGATTGAGGCGGGGCGTGATCGAACGCGCTTGAATGCGATGCTGCAATCGTTTGCCGCGCAAGGCGTGAAGGTGAGCGCGCATCCCGATGTGATCGACAAAATGGGCACGAAAGATGTGCTCTGGCAGACGCGCCAGATGCCTTGGGGCACGGATGTGCGGCGCTACAGCAGCTTGGATGCGATGCGCGCTGAGCTGCCCGAATTGCTGAGGCATGGCTCGCGCGTGCTCAAGCAATTACGCGGCCAAAGCGAAGATGGGGTTTGGCAAGTCAGTTTGAAAGATGCCGCTCGGGAGCTTCTGGCGGTGCCATGCCAAGCGGGGTAGCTTGAACGCGATTGGATCGCGCAGATGTGCGCATTGCTGGCAATCCATCCGAATGATCTGCCCGTGCTGTGGGATGCTGACTTCATCCGAGGCGAAAAAACCCGCAGCGGGGAGGAGACCTATGTGCTGTGTGAAATCAACATCAGCTCGGTCTACCCCTTTCCTCCTTCTGCCTTGGTGTCTTTGGTAAAAGAAGCAATTAGCCGGTGCAGAGGTCGTGATTAGGATATGCCTTCAGTTCATCCATTTGAGTGCTTAGCCAGCATTCTGATTGCATAGTCTGCTATCAAAATCATACTTTGTGCAAACTAACTTCAATGGACTGACAAACGACAGAACAGAAACGACAGAACCAACATCGCTGGATATAATCACAGCGAAAGGTGCCTGTCTGTGTTGCAAGTCGTTTGGTTTAAGAAAGATGTGCGTTTGTCAGATCACGCGGCTCTAGTGGCTGCGGTGGATCGTGCTCTTGCGCTTGGCAGCAAAGTGCTGGCGCTGTGGGTGTATGAGCCGAAGATGTGGGCGCAAAGCGATATGAGTGCGCGGCATTTACAGTTTGCTAACGATGGGCTGCGGGAGCTGGCCTCGAACATGACAGAGCAGGGCGGGAAGTTGCTTCGGCTGCAGCACGAGATGCTGGATGCGCTAGAGCAATTGAAGGCTTCGTTTGGCGCGTTTGAATTGCACAGCCATGAGGAGACGGGCAACGATTGGAGCTACCGCCGGGATCAAGCGGTGATGCGCTGGTGCAAATCAAGCGGCGTGGCTTGGCATCAAGCGCCATCGAATGCCGTGGTGCGGCGGCTGCTCTCGCATGGCGGCGGGCGCAACAAATGGAGCGCGCATTGGGCGGCGCGGATGAACGATGCCCCTTTGCCTACGCCCGGCGATGTGCCTTGGATGAAGCTGATGCCGACGGCCTTGCAAGATTGCGGCGAGCTGGGTGCGACGGATTTAAATGTGGTGGGCGAAGTCTCTGAGCAGATTCAACGTGGCGGGAGAGCGCAAGCCGAAGAAGAATTGTTTTCTTTCCTCCAAACGCGCGGCCAATACTATCGCTCTGAGATGGCTAACCCCGAGGGCGGTGCGCTGGCTTGCTCGCGTATTTCTCCGTATTTGGCTTGGGGGCATCTCTCGATCAAGGAGGCGGTGCATGCGACATGGGCGCGTCGCCAGCAGCTCTTGGCGATGCCTGCGCCCGAGCGGCCAGTAGGCTATTTGCAATCGCTCAAAAGCTTTGAAGGGCGGCTGCATTGGCATTGCCACTTTATTCAAAAGCTAGAGAGCGAGCCCGAAATTGAATGGCGCAATGTGCATCGCGGCTTTGAAGGCATGCGCAATGAAGGCAATTTGACACAAGAAGAATCGCAAAGGCTGAGCGCGTGGATCGAAGGGCGCACGGGCTATCCCTTCATCGATTCTTGCATGCGCAGCCTAGCCGCCACGGGCTGGATCAACTTTCGCATGCGCGCAATGCTCATGAGCTTTGCCAGCTATCAGCTCTGGCTGCATTGGCGGCATAGCGGCTTGCATTTGGCGCGGCTGTTTACAGATTACGAGCCCGGCATCCACTGGAGCCAGTGCCAAATGCAAAGCGGTGTCACAGGTATCAACACCGTGCGCATTTACAACCCTGTCAAGCAAAGCCAAGATCAAGATCCCGCTGGGCATTTCATACGCCGCTGGGTGCCGGAGTTGCGCGATGTGCCAGCGGCATTTTTGCATGAGCCTTGGAAAAGTGCCGTTCTGCCCAACGGATATCCCGCAGCGATTGTTGAGCTGGCCAGCGCCACGCGCGAAGCGAAAGAAAAAATCTACGGCTGGAAAAATCGACCAGGAATTCGCGAAACCGCTGCCAAGGTGTACGACAAACATGGCTCACGCAATCCGGCGCGAGAAGGGGTGCGAGCGAGGGCTGGGCAACGCAGGAAGCCGTCCGCAGTCGCTGCGATGGTGGCTGCGGTGGAAGATGAGCTACAAGCTAGCTTTGATTTTTAGATATACAGAGCTGCCCACGCGTTACGCACAGGCTTATCCACAGGCCGTGTCGAAAGCTCATTCACAATCTCAGGATGTCTTCCGAACTCGAACTCACCGATGATGATCTGCGCGATTCATCTGAATACAGCATTCCTTCTACAGTCTCCGCGCCAGCGCCTAATTTCTCGCAAGATGATCTGATCGCGCAGCTGCGCGTGCCACCGCATAGTGTGGAAGCTGAATCAAGCGTTTTGGGCGGCTTGCTGCTGGATAACGGCGCTTGGGATCGCGTGGGCGATTTGTTGATTGATAACGATTTTTATCGGTACGAACACAAGCTGGTCTATGGCGCGATTGCGTATCTGATCAACGGCAGCAAGCCCGCAGACGTGATCACCGTATACGAGCGCTTGCAATCCGAAGGCAAGGCTGAAGAAATTGGCGGCCTGATTTATCTCAACCAGCTCGCGCAATACGTGCCCAGCGCAGGCAACATCCGCCGCTATGCCGAGATCGTGCGCGAGCGCTCCATCCTGCGCAAGCTGGTCGGCGCAAGTGACGAAATATCCAGCAGCGCTTTCACCACCAAAGGCCGCCCGGTCGCCGAGATTCTCGATGAAGCAGAGCGCAAAATTTTCGCCATTGGCGAGGAGGGCTCGCGCTTGAAGCAAGGCTTTCATTCGATGGAAAGCTTGGTGGTGGCGCTGATTGATCGCGTGGAGGAGATGTCAAAAAACCCGAACGACATCACCGGTGTGCCCACTGGCTTTTATGATTTTGACCGCATGACAAGCGGCATGCAGGCCGGCGATTTGATCGTGCTCGCTGCAAGACCTTCAATGGGCAAAGCACAGCCGTTGAATGCAAAAGTTAAGACGATCTCTGGCTGGAAGCCGATGGGCGAGTTGGTCGTGGGCGATGCATTGGCATCCCTTGATGGTAAGCCTTCCATCGTCTCGGGCATCTTCCCACAGGGCATTAAACCCACCTACACCGTGAGCTTCTCCGATGGCCGCAGCACCCGTTGCTGCGCGGAGCATTTGTGGCGCGTGATGTATCGCGATTGGGAGCAACCGAAGGTGGTGAACACCGAAAAACTCATCGACATGCTGGGCAAAGCGCGTTATAAAAATCGCTTATGGATTGACAGCGTGAGCGGCGATTTCGGGCATCAAAATGAGCTCCCGATTGATCCTTGGATATTGGGTAGTTTGCTCGGTGATGGCGGGCTCACTGGCTCGGGTAGTGTGAAGCTTTCCAGTGCATCGCAAGAGCTCCTTGATCGCATGCAAGAGCGGCTTCCTGAAGATATGGAGCTCGTGCATGCGGGTCAGTACGACTATCGCCTCGTGCAAACGCATCGCGGGCGCGTCAAGGGAGTGCAGGGCTTGGTGGCCAATCCGATGCGCGTGGCTTTGCAGGCGCTGGGTTTATCAGGCGCATCGAGCGAGGAAAAATTCATTCCTGAGATTTATTTGCTCTCTGGAAAAGAGCAGCGCCTTGATGTGTTGCGCGGCTTGATCGACACCGATGGCTGGGTTGAAAAATGGGGCAGTATTCGCCTATCGACAGCGAGCCAGCGGTTGGCGCGCGATGTGGCCACGCTGGTGCGCTCATTGGGCGGCTGGTGTGCTGTTCACATGAAGCAGCCGCATTTCACCAACGGCAGCGGCAATCGCGTTGCAGGCTTGCCCGCATATGTATGCAGCATCGCTCATCCTGATCCGCAGAGCCTGATGCTGATGACCGAAAAACGCAACCGCGCTCATCCAGCACGCACGCGGCAAAAGCGCCCGACGGTTTCCAGCATTACGGCTTATGGTCAAGAGCCTTGCCAATGCATCTCGGTGAGCCATCCTTCGCACTTGTATATCACCGACGATTACGTCGTTACACATAACACGGCGCTAGCTATTAACATCGCCGAACACGTTGCACTGAACGAAGGTTTGCCAGTTGCGGTGTTCTCGATGGAGATGGGCGCGAGCCAGTTGGCGGTGCGTATCGTCGGCTCGATTGGGCGCATTGATCAAGGTCATTTGCGTACAGGAAAATTGAACGACGACGAATGGCCGCGCTTGGTCGAGACGATTGAAAAGCTGCGTAATATCTCGCTGCATATTGACGAGACGCCCGGCCTCACATCTTCTGAATTGCGAGCCAATGCGCGGCGTTTGGCGCGGCAAATGGGCGGCAAGCTCGGCCTCATTGTGGTGGATTATTTGCAGCTCATGAGCGGTACGCGCGGCAGCGATGGCGACAACCGCGCCACTGAGCTTGGCGAAATCTCACGAGGCCTCAAAATGCTCGCAAAAGAATTGCAATGCCCCGTGATCGCGCTCTCCCAGCTCAATCGCGGCGTGGAGCAGCGCACCGACAAGCGCCCCATGATGAGCGATTTGCGCGAATCGGGCGCGATCGAGCAAGATGCAGACGTGATCATGTTCATCTACCGCGATGACTATTACAACAAAGACAGCAAAGAGCCCGGAGTCGCCGAGATCATCATCGCCAAGCAGCGAAACGGGCCCACGGGAACGTGCAAACTCGCGTTTTTGAAGCCAATCACCAAGTTTGAGAACTTGGCAGCGGGAATGGGCGGCGATGATTTCTAGAGGAAGCTCTTGCTGGCAATTTGGCGCTAAACTTCTGTGACTGCGGGTGTCGTTCAATGGCAGGACTCTTGCTTCCCAAGCAAATAACGTGGGTTCGATTCCCATCACCCGCTCCATATTTTGTGCTCAATCAGCTAGGTTGAGATATTTTGCTTGAAGACATGACTGAACCGATTCGCCCCCAACCCGAACCACGCAGCGCATACCGTTCATTTATGCCGATCACCACACGCTGGGCAGACAATGATGTGTATGGCCATGTCAACAATGTGGTGTATTACGCTTGGTTTGACACGGCGGTCAACGGACATATGATCTAGCAGGGCGTCTTGGATAATCAAGCTGGCACGATGATCTGACTCGTCGTTGAGACGCAATGTCATTATTTTTCTCCGATTTCGTTCCCGCAGCGCGTTACGGCTGGCATTCGCGTGGCGCATCTTGGCAAAAGCAGTGTGCGCTACGAGGTGGGCTTGTTTGCCGATGATGAGCCGTTGTCGGCTGCCAAAGGGCATTTTGTTCATGTGATGGTCAGCCGTCAGAGCCGCCGGCCTGCAGAGATTGCGCCAGATCTGCTGCGCGCGGTCAAAGCGTTATCAGTATGAGCGAATCGCAATCTTCCAGAGAATCTTTCAAGCCATTTCCCAGATGGGCTGCCGTAGGTATTTTGCTTCTGCTGGGTGTGATTTTCGCGTCGAACCACATTGCGGCGCGCTTTGCGTTTGACCATGGCACCGGCTTGGTGACTGCTGTGCTGGTGCGATCAGGCGTCACGGCATTGATCTTGTTGGCTGCGGCGTTGTGGTTCAAATCGCCTTTGAGGCTAGCAGCTTATCACGTGCCGCAGCGCTGGGTGTGGTTGCTGGCTGGGTTGATTGCATTGCAGAGCCTGCTCTTGTATTCGGCGGTGGCGCGTATTCCAGTGGCGCTTGCGCTGCTTGTATTCAACCTGTTTCCTGCATTGTTTACCTTGCTCAATTGGCTGCTTGGTGGGCCTCGCCCCACAGCGCTTGCTGCGGGTTTGATGGCTGTGATTGTGTGTGGTTTGTCGCTCGCACTCGATTTGCCTGGGCAGCTCGCCAAACCCGGCACAGGCAGTGCGCAATTTTGGGCCGGTGTGGCTTTTGGTTTGAGTGCGGCCGTGGTGTTTGCATTTGCGCTGCGTGTCACTGAATCCAAGCTCAAGGCACTGACTGGGCTTGTGCGCAGCATGTGGACGATGATTTTGGTGACTTTGATGTTGGTGGCTTTGAGTTTGATGGTTTTAGCGGGTGGCGCAGGAGACGGCACGGGTCAATGGCTTCAGCGCAGTCTGCATTGGCCCTCGGATTGGATCGGTTGGCTTGGGTTGGCTGGCCTGACAGCTTGCTATGGCAGTGCATTTTCTTTTCTGTTTGCGCTGATGCCGAAGCTAGACATGGCTCGCAATGCACCCGCCTCGAACATAGAGCCAGTCGCGGCGCTGATACTGGGCTGGGCTTTACTGGGGCAAACCATGAGCTTCGTTCAATCGCTGGGTGCAACAGTTGTATTGCTGGGTATCGTTTTTCTGGCGCTATTTGGCAGATCCGCACCGGTTGTGAAGCAAGAATAAAATAATACGATGTATATTATGTAAAGTTATTCGCATGATGCACCGTTGGCTGTCAAATCTGACAGGTCTGACGGTGCGCACTGGGCAACACGGTGGCATGCTCGCGGCCTTTTAAAGGTGTGAGCCATGCCCAAAGGCAGACTGAAAGAGATGCGCCCCCGGCTGCGGGACTTGTTTGGAGAGATCCCGGTGACAGTGCCCGAGGTGGAAGCATGGATGCTGGCTGTGCCGCGCATGGATCCGCATGGCCAGCGTGGCCGCCACTACATCAAGTGGTATGACGTGGTGGGCAAGATCAGGCAAGCGAAGGCAGATGGAAGGCTCGATGAGCTGCTTGGCTCGGTGGCGATCCCGCAGCACTGGTGGCAGCGGTTCAGCTGGGCTTATCGGTAGATGTCGGAGCGGTGGCCAATATCGACGACCATGACGGTGACAATGTTGTCTTGAATGTCGCAGATGGCTCGCCAGTTTTCGGCTAAAGGGTATGTCCACAGGCCTTTGAACAAGCCCGTGAGGGCGTGGCCTTTGGAGCGGGGATCGTCCAGCGCTTCGATGCGCAAAAGTGCTTTGTAGAGGCGCTTGCGAACCCCTGCATCCATTTTGAACAAGGTGCGGTCAGCATCCGTATCGATGCGAACCTTATAGCCCATACTTGGCTTTGACCTGGGCTAGCGTGAGGGGCACAGTTTTGCCGCTGTCGATATCAGCCAAGCGGCGCTTGATTTTGCGGGCTAGTACAGCGTCTGCTTTGTCTTGCTCGGACTTGAGCGCTGCATCGCTGATCATGCGGGCAACTTCGGGTGCTGAGCTTTTGGCTAAGATGTCTTGCACGGTTCTGCCAAGCGGCAAATGGATGGTTTGCCCGCTGGGTAATGCTAATGATGAATTGGATATACCGCCCATGATGAAACGATTCTGCCATAAAAATACCGCCCCGCGCTGGCAGTGGCACGGGGCAGAAAAACCGTTTGATTTGGCGTAGCAAATCAAAGCTTGTTTTTGACACAAACACCCTCACCGCTGGCTTGGTCACGAAATTGGCTTTTCCAATTTGGAACGGCAAGATCAATAAATATACGTTCGTTGTCCAAATGCGTCACCAGCTTAGCGCCTTCGACAGCGAAACCATAAACTGCAACGCCATCAATACGCAAGGCAGTAAAACTCTTGGCATCGTGATCAAGCTCCAAGCTTCTCACCCAAACAGATCGTGCTGGCTCATACAGCACACGGCAACTAAAAAGCATGGTTTTGATGCGTTGGCTTGGCTTGGCATTGGCTGATTTCGATGGTTGTGAAGGCGAAGAAACGCCATCTGCGGGCTGTGCAAAAGCACAAGCAAAACCATACATCATCAACATCAAAGCACCTGACTTCAAATACAAGGATGATGGGATGCTGAAAAAAGAGTGCGACGGAGCTTTCATCATGGTTTGTCGTTGGCTGAAAAGGAATCTTTCAAGTGGAGCTGATTAAATCTTTGATGTGTTGGAGCGTGGCAGGATCATCCAGTGTTGCCAAATCACCCGTATCTCGTCCCTCGCAAATCGCTTGAATAGCGCGGCGCAGGAGTTTGCCAGAGCGTGTTTTGGGCAGCAAACTCACAAAAAACACCCTCGAAGGCCGAGCCACGGCACCCAAATCGCCATCCACAAGCTTCATGATCTCGCCCTCCAGCTTCAGGCGTGCGTTGGCATCGCCTAAATCGGAGGCATCGCGTGCCACAGCAAATGCCATCGCCACTTGCCCTTTGAGGGTATCGGCCACGCCCACCACGGCCACCTCGGCCACATTGGGATGCGCGGCAATACTTTCTTCAATCTCGCGCGTGCCCAAGCGGTGGCCGGCCACGTTGATCACGTCATCGGTGCGGCCAAGGATGGTGTAGTAGCCGTTGGCATCGCGGATGCCCCAATCAAATGTCGAATAAACCATCTGGCCGGGAATACTCTTCCAATAGGTGTTTACAAATCGCGCATCGTCGCGCCACACGGTTTGCATCGCGCCGGGTGGCAGCGGGCCTTCGATCACCACCACGCCTTTTTCGCCATGGCCTGTCAATTCTTCGCCCGTGCTCTCATGAACGAGCTTGAGCTTGTAGCCATACATGGGCACGCCAGGGCTGCCGAACTGCGGAGCGAAACCTGAGAGCCCGCCGCCGTTGGCTGTGGCGAGGATTGGCCAGCCGGTCTCGGTCTGCCAATAGTTATCGATCACAGGCTTGTTGATGCCCGAAGAAATCCATCGTGCCGTCGGCTCGTCGACAGGTTCACCGGCTAAAAATAAAGCTTGCAGTGACGACAAATCGTATTTCTTCAAATGCGCTTCGTCTTGCTTTTTCAGCACACGAATCGCAGTGGGCGCAGAAAACATATGCGTGACCTTGTATTTTTCCACCAAGCGCCACCAGATGCCCCCATCTGCGCTGCCATCCAACCCGCGCACTGGCGTGCCTTCGTAGAACAGCGTCGTCATGCCGGCAATGAGCGGGCCATAGACGATGTAGCTGTGGCCCACCACCCAACCGATATCGCTGGTGGCGAAATACACTTGTCCCGGTTTGCAATCAAAGATGTATTTCATGCTTGCAGCGAGCGCGACGCAATAGCCACCCGTATCGCGTTGCACGCCTTTTGGCTTGCCTGTGGTGCCGCTGGTGTAGAGCGTGTAGCTGATATCGGTGGCATCCAGATGGACGCAAGGCACTTCGGAATTCAAGTGTTTTTGCCTTGCCGTCGAGTAATCCACAGCACGGAGCGCTCCTAAATCAATAGTCGATAAGCCGCGATCGACGATCAAGATTCCCTCGGGCTTTGTGCTGGCCAGCGCCACAGCTTCCCTCAAAAGCGGCGTGTAAGGCACGATCTTTCCTGCACGCGAGCCCGCATCGGCAGTGATGATCACGCGCGGCGCAGCATCATCAATGCGCGAAGCCAGCGAGCCGCTGGCAAAGCCACCGAAGACAACCGAATGAATCGCGCCAATCCGCACGCAAGCCAGCATGGCAAACAGCGCCTCGGCAATCATCGGCATGTAGATCAACACGCGATCGCCCTTTTGCACACCCATCTCTTGCAGGATGGCCGCCA
>JANNED010000136.1:0-32556 GCA_031388245.1 Variovorax sp. | reverse complement strand
GCGGCCCGGAGGTGATTCTGACCACCACGCTCTCCCGCTGCGCGTGGATCGCTGCCCCCCGAGGGAGGCGCGTTTCGCCTTGGGGCGGCCCGGCGGTGAAACTGACCCCCACGCTCTCCCGCTGCGCGAGGATCGCTGCCCCCCGAGGGAGGCGCGTTTCGCCTTGGGGCGGCCCGGCGGTGAAACTGTGACTTTTTCCATCCACGGCATCGCTGTTTCCAGTGGCATTGCCATTGGCCGGGCGGTCATGGTGGCTTCGGGGCGTGCGGATGTGGCACATTATTTTGTGGATGATGCGCAAATTGCAGCAGAACTCGCCCGGGTCAAAGATGCTAAAAATACGGTGATTGATGAGCTGATGCGACTGCAACACAGCATGGGCACGCGCGATGCCAAAGAAGCTCCGGCAGAAATTGCCGCCATGATGGATGTGCACATGATGCTGCTGCAAGATCAAGCGCTGCAAGATGGCGTGATGCACTGGATCACCGAGCGCCGTTACAACGCAGAGTGGGCGCTGGTCACGCAAATGGAGGTGCTGGCGCGGCAGTTCGATGAGATGGAAGATGAGTATCTTCGTGAGCGCAAAGGCGATCTGGATCAAGTGGTAGAGCGCGTGCTCAAAGTGTTGCAGGGCAAGCCTTCTGAGCTACCGCATGTGTCGGGGCTCAATGCATCGGGGCAGGGCGATGATGCCGCATTGGTCTTGGTCGCGCATGATTTGTCGCCAGCGGATATGCTGCAATTCAAAGATTCGGTGTTTGCGGGCTTCGTGACGGATGTCGGTGGCAAGACGAGCCACACAGCGATCGTTGCCCGCAGCATGGATATTCCCGCCGTGGTGGGCGCTCGCACAGCCAGTCAATTGATTGCTCAAGACGATTGGATCATCATCGACGGTGATGCTGGCGTGATCATTGTGGATCCAACGGCTGCAATCCTCACACAATACCGAGATCAGCAGCAAATCGCGATCTTGGAGCGCGAACAATTACAGCAGCTCAGGCATACACTCACCATCACCAAAGATGGTCAAAAGGTCGAGTTATTGGCCAATATTGAACGGCCAGAAGATGCAGCCGTTGCACTGGCTGCCGGGGCGGTAGGTGTCGGATTGTTTCGCAGTGAATTTCTCTTTATGGGGCGAGCAGGTAAGCTGCCCGATGAAGAGGAGCAATATGCGGCTTACGCGATGGCCGTCAAGGGAATGCAAGGACTGCCAGTGACGATCCGCACCGTGGATGTGGGGGCAGACAAGCCACTGGATGCCAGCCGCTCGCTCTCATCTTTGCGCGATGAATCCCACCTGAACCCAGCGCTAGGCCTGCGCGCTATTCGCTGGTGTTTGGCTGAGCCTACGATGTTTCGTAAGCAGCTGCGCGCTATTTTGCGTGCAGCAGTACATGGGCAGATCAATTTGCTGATCCCCATGCTTTGTTCATTGAGCGAGATCACGCTCACACTCAAACAAATTGAACTGGCCAAGCTTGAGCTTGATCAGCGTGGCATTGCGCATGGGCTTGTGAAGCTCGGTGCCATGATTGAGATACCCGCAGCGGCGATTGCATTGCCCTTGTTTTTAAAGCATTTTGATTTCCTCTCCTTAGGCACCAATGATTTGATTCAATACACGCTGGCGATAGATCGTGCGGATGAATCTGTGGCGCATTTGTACGATCCGCTGCATCCAGCGATTCTGCATTTGATCGCCAGCACGATTCGTCAATGCCATGAAGCTGGCAAAGGCGTAAGCGTATGTGGCGAGATGGCCGGCGATGCCAGCCTCACGCGCCTGCTCTTGGGCATGGGATTGAGAAGTTTTTCCATGCATCCCAGCCAAATATTGACCGTGAAACGCGAGGTGCTAGCCGCCCACACTGGGCAATTGGCCACACTGGCGCGTAAAGTACTGAAAAGCGACGATCCATCACGTTTGCTCAGCACATAGCACCTGCCCACACTGACTCGTGCGCGAACTCCCATGCCTGCGACTCCACTCAATGGGTTTGAACGCCGGTGCCAACCGTTGTCCACGCGCAAGCAGCGCATCAGGTGCTGGCGTTGATCTGATCGCGCAGCCAATCGCGGAATGTGGCGAATGCGGCATCACTTCGCATCAGTGGTGATTGCGAAAGATAGTAACCGCCGGGGGCTTGCCAGGTGGTGGTGGAAAGACGCGATAGGCGGCGTGCCTTGACCAAAGGAGTCGCCATGAAATCTGGCAGCAATGCAATGCCAAGGCTTGCAACGGCAGCATTCATGGCCATGAACACCAGATCGTAGCGCGGGCCACTTGCCACATCATGTGCGATATCCAGCGCACTGCTTACAGGGGGAGCGCTGTGGCTGTGATTGGCTAGCCAGCCATTCCAAGCCAAGGGCAGGGTGGTGTGGCGTAGCATGGCACTGCTGGGCATGCTGCTGCCATGCTGGCGTTTCCATGTTGGAGAGGCGTAAGGTGCGAGCACCACGGGCATGATGAATTCAGATGCCATATCGCTGCGCGGCACGGTGCGGTATTCCACGGCGGCATCGATTTGTCGCTGAGAAAAATCTGCCGCACCTATTTTTGTCAACACATTCAGACTGATGTCGGGGTGTGCTTGTGTGAAGCCGCCCAGACGAGGAATCAGCCAATAGTTGCCCCATGAGGCGGGGATAGAAAGATTCAGCACCCCGCCCAGGCCTTTGAGCGCCATCACATTGGAGGTGGCACGCTCCAGCATTCGCAGCGCAGGCTCGATTTCTCTCAGATAAGCGATGCCGGCGGGCGTGAGCTGTAAGCCCGCTTGACGGCGCACCAGCAGTGCAAAGCCCAAGCGTTGCTCTAGCGTGATCACTTGCCGGCTCACACCGCCTTGCGTCAGATGCATCTCGTGCCCTGCGAGTGTGAATGAGCCTAACCTTGCACTGGCTTCAAAGCATTGCAAAGCTTGGGTGGAGGGGATGCGATTCATGGGTGGGGCGGAGTGGGATCTTGTGTTTGATCCCAGTTTAGCTACAGGGAGAATCTGTATTTTGCATGAGAAAAACTCATGAGGCAATCGGTAATTGTCGCTTGTCTGGTGTGCTTGTAGACCGCATCATTCGCACATTCCTGTTTGACGGCATCCGCTGAATGGTCTTTTGAAAGCAATCCATCATGAAACTTGATCTATCCAAAAAATTGAGCCGCCGCAGCCTGATTCAAGCTTTGGTTGGCAGCGCTGCGGGCGTGCCTTTGATCGCACGCGCTGCTTGGCCCGATAAGCCGATTCGCCTCGTTGTGCCCTCGGCTGCGGGCGGCGCACCTGATTTGATCTGCCGCATCTTGAGCACGGAGCTGGCCAAAGTGCTCAGCACAGGTGTGATCATCGACAACAAGCCTGGCGCGGGCGGCGCGATTGGCATCCAAGAAGTCACCCGCGCCGCGCCAGATGGCTACACCTTGGGCTATGGCAATGTTGGCACACTCGCGATCAATCAATCGCTCTACAGCAAGCTGGCCTACGATGCTGACAAACAACTCGCCTCTGTTGCCTTGCTTGGCTATGTGCAAAACGCACTCGTGGTGAACAACAACGTGGCCGCCAAAAATGTGAATGAGTTGATCGCCTTGGCCAAAAGCAAGCCGGGCAAGCTCACCATGGGCTCTGCTGGCAACGGCACCACGGGTCATTTGGGCGGCGAGCTGTTCAAAAACATGACGAACACATTCATCACCCACGTGCCTTATCGCGGCAGCCCTCAGGCGATTCAAGATTTGATCGGCGGTCAAGTGGATTTGATGTTTGACAACATCAGCTCGATCTTGCCGCACATCAAAGCGGGCAGGGTACGCGTGCTCGGTGTGTCGGGTGCGCGGCGCAGCCCGGCTTTGCCTGATGTCATGACGATTGCGCAAGCAGGCGTAGCAGGCTACGAGACCACGGCCTGGGGCGGCATCGTTGCACCTGCTGGCACGCCGCGCGAAATCATTGGTAAGCTCAACGCAGAAATCAACAAAATTTTGGCGACGCCCGCCGTGGCAGAGCGCTACAGCCAGCTTGCTTTTGAAACCACGATTGCGCCACCGGATCGCTTGTTTGAGCGTGCCCTGCGCGAACGCCCGATCTGGGCAAAAGTCATCCAGCGCTCCGGCGCGAGGGTTGATTGATGCATATGGTGTTGTTTCGCCATGCCCGCCTGATCGATGGCACGGGCTCGGCATCGCGCATGGCCGATGTGATGATTGATGGCGATGGCATCGCAGGCATTTTTGATGCAGGGCAGGCTAGCCTCGCTAGTGCTCTGGAATGCGTTGAATGTGATGGCTTGGTACTTGCGCCCGGCTTCATTGATGTGCACACGCATGACGATGCCCTGCTGCTGCAATCTGTGACTTTGGGCGGCACACATCCGAAGCTTTCGCAGGGTGTGACCACTGTGATCACCGGCAATTGCGGTGTGAGCCTCGCACCTTTGCAAAGCCGTGATGTGCCAGCTCCCTTAGATATTCTCGGCGAAGATGCATTTCGATTTGCTTCGTTTGCAGACTATTTAGACGAGTTGCACGCTGCACAGCCTGCTTGCAATGCAGCAGCTTTGATTGGCCACACCACGCTGCGTGTCAGGCATGTGGCCGATCTGACATTGGAGGCGACGGGCATTGAATGTGCGGCCATGGCGCGTGATGTGCAGGCTGCATTGGATGCGGGCGCGTTTGGATTGTCCATGGGCGTGTATTACCCGCCCGCTCACGCTGCAACCATGCAAGAGATGATTGCGGTGGCGAAGCCGCTGGGCGCTGCCCAAGCGCCCATCACCATGCATTTGCGTGACGAAGCCGATCGCATTGACGATGCGCTGCGCGAAGCATTCGCTGTCGGCAAGGCGGTGGGCTGCCCGCTCGTGCTCTCGCATCACAAATTGATTGGTCGCGCGAACCACGGCCGCTCAGAGCAAACGCTATCGATGGTGGAAGAAGCAGCGCGATCCATGAGCGTTTGCATGGATTGCTACCCCTACGACGCATCCAGCACCATGCTGATGCCCGAGCGCGTGGCCAGCTCGCGTGATGTACGCATCACTTGGTCTCGCACGCAGCCGCAGGTCGCAGGTCGCTCGCTGATGGAGCTGGCAGCTGAACGCGGCATGCATCCCGTGGCATTGGCCAAAGAGCTGATGCCCGCTGGCGCTGTGTATTTTGCGATGGACGAGAGCGATGTACGCCGCATTCTGGCGCACCCTTTGACTATGGTGGGCTCAGACGGCCTGGCGCATGACGAGAGCCCACATCCGCGCTTGTGGGGCAGCTTCCCGCGTGTGCTCGGGCGCTACAGCCGCGAGCAAAAGCTCTTTTCATTAGAGACTGCAATCCATAAAATGACAGGTCACAGTGCCCGCCGCTTTGGCTTGGATCGACCGGGTAAAAATAGCCAACGTGCTCGCGGCCAGATCGCTCTGGGCATGGCAGCCGATCTCGTTTTGCTCAACCCAACCACAGTGAACGATCAAGCAACGTACGACGCACCGACCCTGCCCAGCATCGGTATTGAGCGCGTGTATGTCAATGGCCAACTTGCTGCATTGAAGGGTCAAACCATAGATGCTCATGCGGGGCGAGTTTTGCGCCGCACGTAGGTCAGCGCGTACAGATGGCCTCAGGGTGCTTTCGCTCATGATCTAATCGCAGTATGAGCGATCATCTCCCCCCTTATCCATGCTACCTAGGCCGTGGCGCAAACGGTGAATACACCACGATTGATCAAGCCAAGATCAGTGTGATGGATCGTGGTTTTATTTTTGGCGATGGTGTGTATGAGGTATTTGTGGTTTACGGTGGAAAACCGTTTCGGCTGCCGCAGCATATGGCGCGGCTGGAGCGCTCGCTCGCTGAATTGCGGATTCCGAATCCGCATACGCGCGAGCAATGGTTAGGTATCGTGCAAGAGCTGGTCGCTCCTAAATTGATAGCTGATCGTGCAGATTCTATGCCGGCGAGTAGCGATATTTCCTCTGAAAATGCATTGATTTATCTGCAAATCACGCGCGGCGTGGCACTGCGTGATCATGTGATGCCCAAGGATATTGCGCCCACTGTCTTCATGATGCGCAGCCCTTTGAATTTGCCTTCTATGCAAGCGCGTGAGCAAGGCGTCGCTTGCGTGAGTGCGGATGATTTTCGCTGGGAAAAGGCGCACATCAAATCCACGAGTTTGCTGGGCAGCGTGTTTGCGCGGCAGATCAGCTTTGATGCGGGCGCAACGGAGACGGTGATGTTTCGCAAAGGCTATCTCTCGGAGGCGGCTTCGAGCAATGTGTGGCTCGTGAAGGAGGGTGCATTGATCGGTGTGCCCAAAGACAACTTGGTGTTAGAGGGCATACGTTTTGGTTTGATGCAGGAGCTTTGCGACAAGCAGGGCATCGCGTTTTCGCTGCGGCGCATCACCCGTGAAGAGGTGTTTTCTGCCGATGAGCTGCTGCTCACCTCGGCGACCAAAGAAGTATTGCCTATCACGCAGCTTGATGGCAAAGCCGTGGGTCATGGACAACACAAGGGCAAGCCGGGTACAGTGTATCAGCGCCTGTATGCTGGCTACCAAGATGCGAAAATAGCGCTGTGAACACGCCAACGCCACTCAACCCTTTAGATATTCCCCCAGAGCAATCGCTCATCAAATACCCCAGCCTGTTTCCAATCAAGGTGCTCGGGGCAAAGGTCGAGGGCTTTGAGGCGGCAATTGTGCATGTGGCGCGTCAGTTTGATCCTACCTTCGATCCCGCGACGATTGCCAAGAAAGACAGCTCGGGCGGCAATTATCTTGGCCTGACCATCACGATCACCGCTACCAGCCGCGAGCAGCTTGACGAGCTCTACCGCACGCTATCGACACACCCCATGGTCAAGTGGGTGATGTAATTGCAAACGGCTACCTGAAAAAACCATCCCACACCAGCTTACAGCCTGTGAGGAACATGCCGATGTAGATGAGCCGGTAAAACAGTGTGGGCTGAATATGCCGTGCAATTCGAATGCCAAACCAGGTGCCGGCAAACGCTATCGGCATCAGGGCGATGGAGGTGATGGCGTTGCGCAAATCAAGTAAGCCAAGCCAAGCATACGGAATCCACTTGGCTAAATTCACAATGAAATAAAAATAGGCTGCGGTGGCGGTGTACGCGAGTGGTGTGAGCTTGAGGCGCAAGATATAGGCTGAATACGGCGGGCCGCCTGCATGCGACACAAAGCTGGTAAAGCCTGCGGCGGTAATCAAGCAGCGTCCCATCCATCGCGGTAGCGCTCCCGCATCTGCGCTGGGAGGAAAGACCAATCGTTGCGCTAAAAACATCAGGGTCAACACGCCGACGATGCCCGCCACAAGCGAGGCCGAGACGAGTTTAAAGAGCAGCGTACCTGCCAAAATGCCGAGCAGGCCGTAGGGCAGCAAAAAGCGCAGCAGCGGCTTGTCGACATCCTTGCGAAATGCGGCAATACCGATCACATCCATCGCAAGCAGCAAAGGCATGAAAATCGCCGCTGCCTGCGGCACGGAAACTGAGAGCGCCATCAGCGGCACAGCCAATGCGCCAAATCCTGCACCGAAACCGGATTTAGACAAACCCATCAGAAACACTGCGGGAATGGCGGCAGCATAAAACCACGGATCAAGGATGATTGGGAGATTCATGGAGAGTTCAAGAGCGAGATAATGGAGGCATGTTCACACCCAGCCAAGAAGATGTGCGCCGTTTTATCTGTACGGTGTATGCCAAGCATCAAAAAGATTTGCCGATGGAGGGCGTAGAAACGCTTGCTGCCCTGTGGATGGATGAGCATCCAGAATACCACGGGGATTTCGCGGATGTGGATGCGGCGCTCCTGAAAATGTACGATGTCCATGACGCGAGGACGAATCCGTTTCTTCATCTCTCGATGCATTTGAGCATCAGCGAGCAAAGCAGCGTGGATCAGCCGCGCGGCATTCGCCAAGCGGTCGAATTGCTCACAGCACGGCGTGGCGATCTGCATGAGGCGCATCATGAGGTGATGGAGGAGCTGGGCATCATGATCTGGGAAAGCCAGCGCGCGGGGCGGCCGCCAGATGGGCAGGCGTATATTGATCGCGTGCAGCGCCGCGCAACGCGGGATTAATGAGCGACGCGGAATGAACATGCAACGCGGGGCTCAGCTTTGACACATCGCATCTTGATCGCAGGCGGCGGCATCGGCGGGTTGGCTGCCGCATTGGCCTGTGCGCAGCGTGGCATGGATGTGACGGTGATCGAAGCTGCGGAAGAATTTAGCGAAGTTGGCGCGGGGATTCAGCTCGGGCCCAATGCGATGAAAGTGATCGCGGCTCTGGGGCTGCATGATGCGGTGATGCGCGTGGCGTGTTTGCCGCAAGCGATCGTGGCTGCTGATGCGGCTAGCGGCAAGCCGATCTCGCGCATGTTGCTGGGCGATGCGGTGATGCAAAAGTATGGTGCGGTGTATGTGAGTCTGCATCGCGCAGACCTGCATTCAATCCTGTGTCGTGCTGCGCAATCTGCGGGCGTGCAGTTGAGCTTGAATCAGTCGCTATTAAATTATGAGCAAACTACGCAGCATATATGCCGGCAAAATGGCGATTTTGATAAAAAATATGATGCATTGATCGGTGCAGATGGCCTGTGGAGCAAAGTGCGCGAGCAGATGCTGCGTGATGGTGCGCCGCAAGCCACCGGCCATGCGGCGTTTCGCGCGTTGATCCCAAGCCAAGCCATGCCCGAGGCGCTGCGCACGCCGCATGTGCGCACTTGGTGGGCGCGTGATGTGCATGTGGTGAGCTATCCTGTGCGTGGCGGGCACGTGTGGAATGTGGTCGTTCTCGCAGAACTGGCACAGTCGCAGACCAGCGGCTGGAGTTTGGAGGCTGCGCATGCAGATGTGATGCGCTTGTTCAAACGCACGGAAGCGCAGCTTGAATCGTTGCTTGATGCGGGCGGAACGCAAGCCAATGGCTGGCAGCGATGGAATTTATTTGATCGCAAGCCCTTGTGCGTTGCGCAAATGGCTCACGGGCGCGTGGCGCTTCTGGGCGATGCTGCACATCCCATGCTGCCCTATCTCGCGCAAGGCGCAGCGATGGCGCTTGAAGATGCTTGGGTGCTGACAAAGTGTTTGTCAGCCACGCAAAATGCGCCCGGCGCTTTGCAAAACTACGCAAATCTGCGCGTTGCACGGGTGGCAAAAGTGGCGAAAACCGCGCAGCGCAACGGTCGGATATTTCATCTCTCGGGCGGACTAGCTGTTGCGCGAGACGCGGTGCTGTCGCTGAGTGGCACATCCGTGGTCGGTATGCCTTGGCTCTACGGCCATTCCGTGGTCTAAATATCCAGACGGGGCAAGCCATGCCGAGCTCGGGCGCGTTCGCAGGCATCGGAGCCCATCTCCAACTCATGGCAAGGCGATGGCCGCCATTCGTAAATACCGCAACTCGCCTTAATGCCGATTTGCCCCATGAGCGCTGTACAGCGCGGCGGCGCATGATCCGTGCCACGCATCCTGCACATGCTGCGAGTCACTTCCACGCTCAAACCTTCCGGCACGGAGCCGCCTTCGTGCTCAGATTCATAGACGTTGAAATCAACACGGAAACTCGCGCAACATGCACCGCAGGACAGGCAAGGATGCAAAGCTTCTACGCTCAAGCCACTTTGCCCAATAGCAAATACTCCATCAAGGCCTTTTGCACATGCATGCGATTTTCTGCCTCATCCCACACCACGGATTGCGGGCCATCAATCACGTCGGCGGAGACCTCTTCGCCGCGGTGCGCGGGCAGGCAGTGCATGAAGAGTGCTTCTGGTTTGGCAGCATGCATGAGACGGACATCAACGCACCAGTTGGCAAATGCGGCCTTGCGTTTCTCATTTTCTGCTTCAAAACCCATGCTCGTCCACACATCGGTGGTCACCAAATCTGCGCCTTCGCATGCTTTCATAGGATCAGTATGAAAAGCATAGCATTCCGCGCTTGTTTTATGCTGGGTAATGCCTGATTTCTCTAATAATTTCGGATCAATCTCATAGCCAGCCGGTGTGCTGACATTCACTTTAAAGCCGAGCAGGCTGGCCGCTTGCAGCCATGTGTTGGCCATGTTGTTGCCGTCGCCGATCCAAGCCACCGTTTTGCCTGCAATGCTGCCGCGCTGTTCAATGAAAGTGAAAATATCTGCCAAAATTTGGCAAGGATGGAATTCATTGGTCAGGCCATTGATCACTGGCACGCGGCTATTCGCTGCAAAGGCTTCAATCTTGGTTTGCTCATACGTGCGGATCATCACGAGATCGACCATGCGGCTGATGACTTTGGCGCTGTCTTCAATCGGTTCGGCGCGGCCAAGTTGGCTGCCCTCGGTGGTCAGGTGAACCACCGAGCCGCCCAGCTGATACATCCCCGCCTCAAAGCTCACGCGCGTGCGTGTGGAGGCCTTCTCAAAAATCATCGCCAGCGTTCGGTCTGCCAGTGGATGGTATTTTTCGTAGGCCTTGAACTTGCGCTTGATCTCGGTTGCTCGGGCGAAGATGTGCGCATACTCATCGGCAGTGAGATCGTTGAATTGGAGGTAGTGTTTCATCATTGGCTCAGAATATTTTTGATCAGCGGCACAAGGATCGCCGCGATTTCATCCGATTCAGCCATCGTCAAAATCAGCGGTGGCACCAGCCGGATCACGCTGTCTGCTGTGACGCTGATCAGCAAGCCTTTTTCGGCGCATTGCCCGACCAAAGCGCCGCAAGGCTTGGTCAGTTCTACGCCGATCATGAGCCCCAAGCCGCGAATTTCTTTCACGCCTTCTACGGCTGATAGGTCGCGCCTCAAAACGCCTTGCAAATATGCGCCCACAACTGACGCGTTATGAAGAATCCCATCTTCCTCCATGATGCGAATCGTCTCGACACCCGCTCGCATTGCCAGCGGATTGCCGCCAAAGGTCGTGCCGTGATTCCCAGGCGCAAAAATATTCGCAGCTTTCGGCCCCGCCACCACAGCGCCAATCGGCACGCCCGAGCCCAAGCCCTTGGCCAGCGGCATCACGTCAGGCAAGATGTCCGCCCACTGGTGCGCAAACCATTTGCCGGTGCGCCCCATGCCGCATTGCACCTCGTCGATCATGAGCAGCCAATCGCGCTCATCACAGAGCTTGCGCACATCTTTCAAATAATCCATGTGAAACGGATTCACGCCGCCTTCGCCTTGAATGGCTTCAAAGAACACGCCGCACACATTCTTGTTGCCTTCGGTGGCTTTTTTGAGCGATTCAATATCATTGACTGCTACACGGATGAAGCCCTCCAAGAGCGGACCAAAGCCATCGCGTACTTTCGGGTTGCCCGTGGCGCTCATCGTGGCCAAGCTGCGGCCATGAAATGCTTTTTCATACACCACGATCTCGGGTTTTTCAATGCCTTTGTTCACGCCGAATTTGCGAGCGAGTTTGATGGCTGCTTCGTTGGCCTCCAAACCTGTCGAGCAGAAAAAAACATTCGAGAGGCCACTGCGCTCCACCAGCATGGCAGCGAGCTTCTCTGCATTCGGGCAGAAATAATAATTGCTCGTGTGAATCAGTTTCGTGAGCTGATCTTGCAGCGCAGGTACGAGCTTGGCGTGGTTGTGCCCCAGCGTGTTCACGGCAATGCCGCCCAGCGCATCCAAATAGCTCTTGCCATGAATATCCCATACACGCGAGCCTTGGCCATGCGAGAGCTCTATTGGCACACGACCATAGGTATTCATCACATGGGGTTGGTGAGGGGCTGTTGGTAAGGAGGTGGTGGTCATGTCAAGCAATCTTTGGACGTGGATCGAATTGAACGCAATAAAGTGTCTCAGCTAATTTTATGGGGTTCAACGTCGCTCATCCGAGACTTTTTTGCATCATAGTGATGTTCGCTCGGCTTGGCGTGTGACTGCTTGCATAGCAATTTCAGCTGGCAAACCAAGCTTGCGCTTCAGGCATACTAGGCTCAGCGTGGCATTTAAATATTGTTTGAACCTATAAATAGCAATGAACAGCGGATCACGATTGACTGTTACCATCGAAATGGTAGCTCGCGAAGCAGGCGTATCACCCAGCACCATCTCAAGAATATTGAATGGCACGGCAGTTGTGAGCGATGCTAAAAAGCAGGCGGTTGAAGCGGCCATCGCAAAACTAGAATTTGTGCCCAATCCGATTGCCCGAGGCTTGGCGGGTGGTCGAACCATGAGCATTGGTGTGATCACACAAGCTATTGACAGCCCATTTTATGGCGCGGCACTTCGCGGTGTGGAGGATGCGCTGGATCCTCTAGGCTATAGCCCATTGTTCGTCAGCGGGCATTGGACAGCTTCGATGGAATCACGTTGCATTGATGTGCTTTTGTCAAGGCGAGTGGATGGTATCGTGGTGTTGACCGGGCGTTTGCCGGATGCAACACTCAAAGCATGTGCGAAGCGAGTTCCTGTGGTGGTGACTGGGCGGAGTGTGAGGGCCGCTAATTTGTATTCGTTGAATTTCGACAACCAAGCGGGGGCACGGTTAGCAACACGTCATTTGATCGGTCTAGGCCATCGGCGCATCGCATTTATCGCGGGCGATGCCGAGCATCCTGATGCAATGCAACGCTTGGCAGGATACAAGGCTGAGCTTGAAGGCGGTCGTGTTGCATTCAGGCCAGAGCTTGTCGTCAGTGGTCGATACAGTGAATCGAGCGGTCTTGAGGCAGTCATGGCCTTGCAGTCTGCCAAGCAAAGGTTCACCGCGATATTTGCAACGAACGATCAAATGGCCATTGGCGCAGCGCATGGGTTACAAACGCATGCGCTACGTGTTCCAGATGATGTGTCGCTTGTTGGTTTTGATGATCTACCGAGCTCAGAATATGCGCTTCCACCACTTACAACGGTCCGTCAACCCGCCTATGACATGGGCCGACTTGCAGCCATGGCTGTTTTGGAACTGCTGTCTGGTGGCAAACCACAAATGCAGATGCCTGCGCCCGAGCTGATCGTGCGCAGTTCCACTGGGCCAGCGCGGCTTTGAGGCCAAGTTGCTCGCCGCCACTTCTTGATCACTTCTTTGTTCTCGGGAATACCCTAATTCACTAGCCACTGCGGCTCTATACAATTTCATGAAAGCGCTTTCAAACGGATGGAATGATTCGTTAAAAGCAATCAAACTTTTGTGCAGCGATGGCTGTTAACAATGCGTGAATTTTGGAGAGTTGGATGAAGATGAGCAGTTTGTGGCGTGGTGTCTTTCTGTCTTTGACAGGAATGTTCGCTATGTCGCTTCCACTCAAGCACGCGTTTGCACAGCAAGTGCTGACAGTGGCTGCATTCCCCGCCATTGATGAGATTGTCCGCGCTAGCATCCCTGAGTGGAAGAAGCGATACCCCAATGTCGAAATCAAAGTGGTGAGCCGACAGTTTGCAGACCATCACACAGCCATGACAACAGCGTTGTCCACATCGTTTTATTTGCCTGATGTGATGGCACTTGAGGTGGGCTACGTTGGGCGGTTTGCGCAAGGCTATGGCTTGGAAGATCTCACACAGCCGCCGTACAACATCCAAGAGTTTCGATCGCGCTATGTGCCGTATGCGTACCAACAAGCAACGAACCGCAGGGGCGCTGTGGTGGCCGCACCCACCGATATTGGCCCTGGAACACTTCTCTATCGATCAGACATACTGGCAAAGGCTGGTGTCACGCAAGCTGATCTGACTCGTTCTTGGGACAGCTATGTGACGAGCGGAATCAAAATAAAGGCGAATACTGGCGCGTATCTGATCGCACATGCCCGGGATGTGAAAGACATCGTTATACGCGCAGGAATCAAACCCGGTGAAGGCCTGTACTTTGATGCCCAATCCAACGTTTTGGTGACCACACCTAGATTTCAACGTGCTTTTGAACTAGCAAGTGCTGTCAGACGCCAAAAACTCGATGCGAAAGTATCAGCTTGGTCGAATGAATGGTCAGAGGGATTCAAACGGGGCACACTGGCGACGCAACTGACGGGTGCGTGGCTAGCCGGGCACCTTAACAATTGGTTGGCACCAGCGACAAAAGGCAACTGGCGTGCCAGCGAATTACCAGAAGGCGCTGCAGCTGCGTATGGCGGCGCGTTTTTAGCGATTGCAAAAGGTGCGCCAGCAGCTAACAAGCCATTGGCATGGGAGCTGATTAAATTACTTACGCTGAATCGCGAACGACAACTCCAAGCGTTCATGAAGCAAGATGCTTTCCCGGCTCTGCTTGAGGCGCATGATCATCCTTTCTATGACGAGCCATTGGCATTTTTAGGTGGACAAAAAGCAAGGCTGCTGTGGCGGGATGCTGCACTGAAAATCGTTCCAATATCTGTTCATCGGCAAGACTCTTTTGCAGATGAAGTGATTAATACAGAGCTTGATAAAGTATTAGATCAAGGTAAAAATATTCAGCTTGCTCTCGCAGACGCACAACGCCTGCTTGAGAAAAGAGCAAAGCGCTGAAACTTCGTCCTATCATATTGATAAGTTAAAAACCACAAAGAATGCCGTTATGAATCGCATGAGCTTGTCGTTTATGACACCTAAGTGGGCACCATACATCTTCATCAGTCCATTTCTCCTGTTATTTGCCATATTTGGACTATTCCCTTTGTTATTTTCTTTGTACTTGGCATTTCAATCGTGGGAGCCGACAAACGGTTTGGCGGCGATGGAGTTTGTGGGCTTGGGCAATTTTGCTTTTGCCATACAGGACGAATGGTTCTGGAAATCGCTGGGAAATACCGCCTGGATGGCTTTGGCATCGGGCGTGCCACAGCATGTTGTTGCGATTCCTTTGGCCTACTTTATTCATTCATCATTCAGCACGCTAAGAAATGCTGTGGTGGGCGCGTATTTCTTGCCTTACATCACATCGACGGTTGCAATCGCCATCATGTTCAGCTCTTTGTTTTCTACTGATTTCGGGCTGATTAACGTTGCGATCAATGCTGTCGGAGGAATACCTGGATTGGCATGGTTAGCGCCCAGCGAATCTATGGATTGGATGGGCAATCCTGCGAACATCAAGCCTGCAATATCTATGATCGTTTTTTGGAGATATGTGGGATTCAACGTGGTGCTTTATCTGGCGGCGCTACAAACCATTCCTAAAGATATTTATGAGGCAGCGACCATGGATGGTGCGGGTCGGTTACAGCAATTTTTCTACATTACCTTGCCAAGCCTTCGCCCCATGATTTACTTTGGCGTGACATTGAGTGTGATTGGTGGCTTACAACTTTTTGAAGAGCCGTTTATCTTGACGGGTGGCCGTGGCGGCTCGGATCAAGCTGGCATGACTACTGCAATCTATTTATATCGTATGGCTTTTGATTTCAATGATTTCGGCGCAGCAAGTGCAATGTCATGGCTGCTATTCGTGGTGGTTGTGATGCTGACTTGGCTCACAAATCGTGCATTCCGCCCTCGCGTCAGCCAAGGATGAGCAAGCCATGAAGAACACACAAAATGCGCCATGGATGGCGTACGCGATAGTAGGTATCGGGGCCGTCATCATGTTGATGCCCTTTTATTTCATGTTCGTGTTTGCCACGCACTCACGTACTGAGATATTTAGTTTGCCGCCGCCCATGTTTTTTGGCGATGATTTTTTGAGTAATTTAAAAATTTTGCAGGATCGGATTCCATTTTGGAGAAATTTAGGGTGGAGTCTGTACGTTGCATTGGCTTCAACGGCTTTGACCTTGCTATTCTGTTCTATGGCGGGCTATGCTTTTGCCTTGTTTGAGTTTCGTTGGAAGAATGCACTTTTTGCACTGGTGATGGGAACCATGCTTTTGCCTTCATTCATGAACATGATTCCTACATTCATGATCATGGATATCTTAGGCTGGATCGATCAGCCACGAGCACTCTATCTGCCCAGTGCTGCGAGTGCATTCGGTATTTTCCTGATGAGACAATTTGTCAGCACTTCAATTCCTAAGGATCTTATTGAAGCAGCTCGCATGGATGGATGCAGTGAGATGGGTATCTACACCCGCATCGTCTTGCCGCTCCTTAAACCTGCACTGGGTACGCTGGGATTGATTACCTTCATTGCATCATGGAATAATTTTATCGGTCCGCTGATCGTGATGCGATCACCCGAGATGTACACGTTACCACTTGCATTGAGAAGTCTACAGAGTCCGGTTGATACGGAGTGGGGTGCACTGATGGCCGGATCCGCTATTGCAACCGTTCCATTGATCATCTTGTTTGCAATCTCATCTCGACAACTTATATCTGGGCTTACAGCAGGCGCAGTCAAGTAATTTAAATTGCAGCCCCGTCATCGACGCATCAATACATCACATGAGCCTAGTTGAATCCATCCCTCATTCAAGTACATTCCCTGCCAATTTTGTTTGGGGTGTTGCCACGAGTTCTTTTCAAATCGAGGGTGCGGCAACTGCCGACGGTAAGGGGCTCTCGACATGGGATACCTTCTGTAGGCAACCGGGGGTGATTGCTGATGGAAGCAATGGAGATATCGCGTGTGATCACTACAACAGATGGGAAACAGATTTGGACATCATTGCAGATTTAGGTGTCAATGCGTATCGTTTTTCTATCTCTTGGCCACGGGTTCGACCGACTGGCGAGGGCGCTTGGAGCGATAAGGGCATCGCGTTCTACGAGGGTCTCGTTGACGGGCTGCTCGCACGAGGTGTGCAGCCTTATGTGACGCTCAACCATTGGGATTTGCCAAATGAGCTACAGCTGCTAGGCGGCTGGGCCAGTCGAGAAACAGTACATCGTTTTGTTGAATATGCAAGAAAGATGGGCCAATGCTTGGGCGATCGAGTGAAATCAATCACCACACACAATGAGCCTTGGGTCGTGGCAACATTAGGCTACGATCAGGGCATCTTCGCACCAGGAATCAAAGATCGTGCTGCGGCTGCTCAGGCTGCGCATCACCTGCTGTTGAGTCATGGGCTGGCATTGCAAGCGCTGCGCAGCGATGGTGTCAAAAGTGAGCTGGGCATTGTTCTCAATTTGTCTCCGATGCATTCCGCCTCAGATGATCCAGATGATCAATCCAAAACAAAACTAGAAGACGGGCGACTGCTGCGCTGGTATATGGATCCTCTTTTCGGCAGAGGCTATCCTGAAGATGTGCTGCAAGATCTAGGGAAAAATGCGCCCAAGGTTGTTTCGGGTGATATGCAAGCCATTGCCGAAAGAATGGATTTTCTTGGCGTAAATTATTATTCCCGCTCTGTGATCAGTTCAAAAGGCACCTGGGATGTTCACAGCAGCGGAAGAGAAATCACGGATATGGGCTGGGAGATCTACCCAGAAGGTTTGACTGAACTGCTCGTTCGATTGAACCGCGACTATGCGGTGCCGCCAATGTATGTCACAGAAAATGGTGGTGCGTTCAAGGACACGCTGGTCAATGGCTGTGTTCATGATACGCATAGAAAAGACTATATTGCACGTCACATCGCAGCTGTCAGTGACGCGATGAACCAAGGCGTACAAATGGCGGGCTACATGGTGTGGAGCCTTTTAGACAATTTCGAGTGGGCATTTGGTTACGAAAAGCGCTTTGGCATCGTGCATGTAGATTACGACACGCAAAAGCGCACATTGAAAGACAGTGCGATGTGGTACCGAAGCTTTCTGAGCCACACGCGCGCAAGCACGCAACCCGCAATTCCTGCGGTCACCAGCGGGCAACCGCGCTCAATTGATTTAGCGATTTCAGGAGTTTGAAATGGGTCAAGTTATCCTACGTGGAATTCGCAAGAGCTATGGGGCAGTCGATGTCATCAAAGGCATTGATTTGGAAGTTCGTGACGGCGAATTTTTGGTTTTTGTTGGGCCATCGGGTTGCGGAAAATCCACCACACTTCGCATGATTGCGGGGCTTGAGGAAATAACTGGAGGCGATTTGTCGATCGATGGCGTGCGCGCCAACGATCTTCGCCCAGCGGATCGAGGTGCGGCGATGGTTTTTCAAAGTTATGCGCTTTACCCGCATATGACTGTCGCGGAAAACATGGGATTTTCATTAAAGATGGCAGGAATTGATCGAGTCAAGCGCGAAGAACAAGTCGCTCGCGCGGCAGATACACTGCGCATCACCGAGCTGTTAGGGCGGTTTCCAAAAGACCTCTCAGGTGGCCAAAGGCAGCGCGTTGCGATTGGGCGAGCGATCGTGCGTAAACCGAAGGTCTTTTTGTTTGATGAGCCTCTCTCAAATTTAGATGCTGCATTGCGGGTGAACATGCGCATTGAGCTTTCTCGTCTGCACAAAGAACTCGGCACGACCATGATTTACGTGACGCATGATCAAGTTGAAGCGATGACAATGGGAGATCGCATTGCGGTATTTAACAAAGGCCGCATCGAACAACTGGGGGCACCCATGGAAATGTACAACCGACCTGCCAATACTTTTGTCGCTACCTTTTTAGGATCACCTAAGATTAATCTTATTGATCGCCCTGATTCAAATTCAAGCATGGCGCACCAATCACTTTGGAAGGTATTGACGACTCGGGCATCTGATTCGGCTGCGAAGATAGGTTTGCGGCCTGAGCATCTGCACGTCTCTGAACCGCAGACTGGAATGCCCGCTACTGTTGTTTTGGCAGAGCACTTGGGGGATTCTTCGATATTGCACCTGCGCGTTGATGGCATTGTTGATTTGTTGACGGCAAAGGTAGGTACCGAACATGGGCATCTTGCAGCTGGAAGCAGTGTCGGTATAGCTCCAAACGCAGAGTGGGCACAGGCGTTTGATGCTGATGGCAAGACGCTGGTTTGAGGAAACCATTCCATGAAACCCGCCGGAAAAAAGGGCTGGAAATTGATCTGGTCAGACGAGTTTGAGGGTACCTCGGTTGATCGAAAAAAATGGGATTTTGATGTGGGCAACGGGTTCTTCGACTACCGAACCCACACTTGGGTTTCTGGCTGGGGCAATGAAGAGCTGCAGTACTACACGGATCATCCGAAGAATGCATCTGTGCGCGACAGTGTATTGACGATCAGTGCTTTGAAGGAATCGATGCATGGCTGTGGCTACACTTCAGCGCGTCTCAAGACACGCATGCACGATGGTGCACCTTTATTTTCGAAGCAATATGGGCGGTTTGAATTTCGTGCGAAAGTACCACACGGCAAAGGTTTGTGGCCAGCCCTGTGGATGCTCCCCTTGAAAGAAAAATACGGAGGCTGGGCGGCGTCTGGCGAGATTGATGTGATGGAAATCGTGGGAGAGATTCCGACGCAGGTTTTAGGCAGTCTACATTTTGGCTCTGGGTTTCCTCGTCGTGAGCTTGTGACACACACCCATACACTTGCGCATGAAAGCACAGTCGCTGATTGGCATGTCTATTGTGTTGAATGGATACCTGGCGAGGTGAAGTGGTTCATTGACAATCAAATGTGGGCAACGCAGTCGTTCTGGTGGAGCTGTTCGCGTCGTGATGAGGCGGGTGGGCTGCCGCCCAGAAACGCTGCAGATCTCAATCCATGGCCTGCGCCATTTGATCAAGAGTTTTATATCTTGATGAATGTGGCAGTAGGTGGAAATTTTCCTGGCCATCCAAATTCTGAAACCACTTTTCCCGCTCAAATGCTGGTGGACTACGTGCGGGTCTATGAAAAAATTGAAGGCTATGAAGAGCTTATACCGCGCAGCAAGGGGCGCATGAAATATGCTCGATCAGCAAGCAGCTCGCCGAACAATTGATACGGATCATTCTGTCGCAGGCGAATGGATTGATTCCCAGTGATCTCAAAAATTTTTAGAAACAGCCACATGTCAATACCGAATAAAGCAACCCACTCAATGGCAACTGGTGCTGATTTCGTTGCCCAACATCGCAGAGAGAAATTTCAGCCTCTCAGCTTGCACGAGGCAAATTGGATACCTTCGAAACGCGACATTCAACACACATCCAGTGATCTGAGAATGCAATCACTTTGTGATCTTGTTCACCAAACACTCATGCTAGGCGTTCATGGCTTAAGCTTTAGTCCTTATACCAATGGTCAAGGACCAGATGCGGTCGTAGGTGCTGAACAAATCCGCGAGAGAATGGCTGTCATCCAGCCTTATACAAAATGGATTCGTACCTTTTCTTGCTGCAATGGTAGCGAGCTTATTCCTGCGATTGCACACCAGCTAGGCTTGAAAACGCTTGTTGGAGCATGGCTTGGAACAGACCTTGACATCAACGAACGAGAGATTGATGGCGTTATCAAGATCGCGCGTGCAGGGCATGCGGATCGTGTTGCAGTCGGTAACGAAGTACTGCTTCGCGAAGATATGGATGAAGACAAGTTACTTGAATACATTCGACGTGTAAAAGATGCATTGCCAGACATCGAAGTCGGCTATGTGGATGCTTATTATTTGTTTGAAAAACACCCTCGCATCACGGCAGCATGCGATGTCGTGTTTGCCAACTGCTATCCATTTTGGGAGGGCTGCGAAAGAGAGGGTGCCGTCGCTTATATGCAAAGCATGGTGCAGCGTGTCATGGCAGTGGCCATGGGCAAGCCCGTCGTGATCAGCGAAACAGGTTGGCCCGACAAGGGTACGCCATTTCATGGCGCGCAGCCTTCGCGTGAGAATGCGATGACGTATTTCGTTGACTGTTGCCGTTGGTCGCAAGCGGCAGGAATTGATCTGTTTTACTTCTCTGCTTTTGATGAGGCGTGGAAAGTTGGTGCTGAAGGTGATGTAGGCGCCTATTGGGGAATATGGGATGCTGAAGGGCAGCTCAAATATCATCATTAAGTTGCTGGCTACATATCACAAAATATTCCAAAATCATGCAGATTTTTCCACTTGGCCAGGCCATTTGCTATTCTGGTTATCGCACAGGGCAAAGCCCTGACAGTCAAACCTTTCCGAGTCATTCGGAAATTCGCGAAGATCTTCGCTTATTGCATGATCAATGGCATTATTTACGCTTGTATGACTGCAGCGAGCATGCTGTTCGTGTTTTGGAAGTTATTCAGCAAGATGGCCTTGATTTCCAAGTCATGTTGGGGGCCTATTTGGCCGGCGAGGTTTCTAACCCTGACTGTCCATGGGGCGCAATGCTGACAGATGAACAAATTCATTCAAATCGCATGGCGAATCAACAAGAATTGAATCGGTTGATCGACCTCAGTCAATCATATGCTGCCATCGTTTGCGCAGTGGCTGTTGGTAATGAGGCAACCGTAGACTGGACTGACCATATGGTTCCTGTAATAAGCATGATTGCTTATGTCGAACACATCAAAAGGCATGTCGTCCAGCCTGTCACGTTCTGCGAAAATTACGTTCCATGGTTAAACAAACTCGAACCGCTGGTGCCAAAACTAGATTTCATCTCTGTTCACACTTATCCGCTTTGGGAATACAAATCTGTCGATGATGCGCTTGAATACACCATCAGCAATGTGCAGAGCGTGGCGCTCAAATATCCAGATAAACCCATCGTCGTCACAGAGGCTGGGTGGGCCACGAAGTCAAACGGTCGCGGCATGCCCGCACATCATGCCAATGTAGAGTGGCAATCAATTTATTGCCAGCAATTGATGGCATGGTCGAAAAAGTCAGGTGTGGCAGTGTTTGTTTTCGAGGCTTTTGATGAACCTTGGAAAGGTTCGCCTGATCCACTAGAACCAGAAAAACACTGGGGGCTCTACACCGTAGACCGACACCCCAAACCTGCCTGCGTCGATCTTTTCAAGCCTGAGTATGCATAAGAAAAATTGGCTTATCCTTGAAGATAAGTTGCTATTGAATGTGGCGGCAGCCGTTGCGAAGATAAATCGCTGTTGATCTGCAATGAGTAGTCCCAAAATTGGTCGCTCTTGTTCATCACAATGACAACAATCTGACCATCTGGATTGACGAAGGCTGTGGCTTCTAATGCCATCGCGCTGGCCGCACACAAAATGCGTCGCGCATCAGGCTTGATGAAACGTGTAAAGTGTCCAATGTAATAGTAAGAGCTTTGATGCTCAAAAGTATTTTGTTGCGTATCAATCAATATCGGCGCGCTGCATAAATTGTTGACGTGGTTGGGTCCCCCATCCAAGTTGAGCGCCAAATTCCAATCGATCCAACCTACCGTCCATCGGTTGAGATCATTGATGATGGAGTGGGCATAGCGCTCGCCCAAGGCCCAGGAGTGGCGGTGGCTGCCGCCTTCCTGACATCCTTCGGTAAACAAAAGATGCTTGTCCGGCCAAGCATCATGCAATAGTTGAACATGATCGAAATGATCTTCGCCATACCAATGAAAACCAGCGCCCCATACATATTTGGATGCCGCCAAATCGCTGTAAACAGTTGATGCTCTTTGCACCATCAGGTCGCGATTGTGATCCCAGACAACGATTTTGATGTCTTGAAGACCTGCGGCATGCAACTGCGGCCCTAACCAATCCCGCACGAAATCACGCTCTTCTTCTGCTGAATAAATGCAAGAGTCCCAGCGCTGCGTTGCTGCAGGTTCATTTTGAACAGATACGCCCCAAATCGGTATGCCAAGGGCTGAATAGGCTTGAATAAACTTGACGTAGCATTTGGCCCATGCTTCTCTGTATTGCGGCAGGAGTTTGCCACCATGGTTCATTTGCCCATTCGACTTCATCCATCCCGGTGGGCTCCAAGGTGAAACGAGAAGTTTGATGGGTTTTGGCGCAACTTTTTGTGCAGCTTGGATGAATGGAATCAGTGATAGATGATCGCGATGGATGCTGAAGCTTTCTAAATCAACATCACCTGATTGCTCAACATGCGCATAGTTGCCTAGACTGAAGTCGCAACTGTTCATGTGCACGCGGCAAAACGTATAGCCATGACCTTCGCTGATGTGGAAGTAGTCTCGAAGAAACTCTTCGCGCTTGGCTTCATTCAGTGCAAGCCAACTGATTGCGGCTGCTTCTGTGAATGCACCGCCGAATCCTTCTATGGCTTGAAATTGGCGTGATGCATCCACCCACACAGCAGGTAAACCATGCGCCTCACGATCTACCAACGCGGTTGAGGCTTCGCCCAGTCGATGTATGCTGTGCTGCGCGGTTAAAAAAGTACGCATGCGCATGCGGTTGAGATGAGAGGCTGTGGGTAGGCCTTTGGACGACGGGGGGTAAAGTTACCCCCCGCACGCTGAATCCAGCAGCTCAACGACTCCAATAAATACCATCCACATTGAGTTTCGTGGTGATGTTCGAATTCAAAGGTTTTCCAGTAAAACTGTAGCGATCAGAGATGATGAATGGGCTGACAACCAAGCTGAAATCGATTCTAGGATTCTTAGCTTTAAACGCTTGGAGCGGGATCGACACCTGACACCAAGCGCCTGTGTTGCAGTAGCCATAGTCTCCGTTACCGATTTGTAGATAGACCTCTTGCGTGTCACCATCACTCGTTAATGTCGACAAGCCTATTTCAATTTTCCCCGCATAGGTGGTTTTGACCCACAACCTGATGCTGCCTGCCGTTGCAAATTGCGATAAATTATTGGTCACGCCCGTTGTGGCAGGACTCCACAGCAGCCCCCAACCATAGTCTTTCGGTTGTGGGGTGATTTCAATACTCTTCACACCTTCTGGGGGTGTTGCCGTTGTCACTTCCGGCGCATTCACACTGTTGCCATCAAAGGCATCCACACGCAGCCCTGTGGCAAGTGCAGCGCCAGCAGCATCCGAGTAGAGTGTGTACTGCGTGGCAGTATTGGCGGGGTTGACGACAGGGGGCGTAAAGTAAACGGCATCCGCATCGGTCAGTGCGGTGTTTTCCCATAGAGCAATTGGGTAAAGGTTCTGAACGACATAGCGTGCTTTGCGCGCGACACTGAACAGCCCCCAACCGTCATCACCTTGTTTCCAAGGCTCGTCAAATGCCTCAAAGTAGAAAGCATTCGCCGGGCCTGCGCCAATACGTCCTTCAGCACGAAACGATTCCAAGCGTTCATAAAACATTTTCTGGTTCACGGGGTGTGCACGGAATCTCTGAGAGCCTTTGTCTACTGCGTTCCAGCCGGTTTCTGTGATCACAATAGGCATGGCATGAAGTCCCATGCTGTCCAGTGAGACGCGCACCAGCTGATACTGGCGGCGCAATTCGACAATGCTCGCATCCATCATTGCGCGTGCTCGGGCTGGGCCTGCTGCGATACCAAGCTTCTTCCAATCCCAATAAAGATCACTGCTGGGAAATTGCGTGTCAATGTTGGGATACATATGGATGGCAGCGAAATCAATTTGATCGGTGATGATTCTTGGAATTGGGTTTGTGAAAAACAGAAAATTGTCGTCAGTTGTCACGGGCTGAGTAACGCGGTCGCGGACACTCTTGATGTAGGCCGCCATGTCAACGGGGTCAATCGGCACGGTTGACCAACTCACCATCGTTTCATTTCCAACGCTGACTGCCAATATGGTGTTTTTGTATTTTGTGTTGGTTGCTAAAGCAACAGTACGATTAATCTCTGCTAAATTTCCAGTCTTGATTTCATCAATTTTGTAGGGGTTCGTGACATATTTGAACGAATTCACGTAGGCACCAAGCTGAACTTTGATATCCAGATTATTGTCAACGATGACATCTAAAACGAGTTTTGCAACCTTGTCTGAGCTGTCAAAGAGTCTGATCAAACGAAAATTGCCTTGCACGAGCAAATCGAGATCCTCTTTCACCATGGCTGCTGTGATGACCTCACTGTCGCGGTTTGCAGCGCTGGTTGCTGTGCGAAATGGCGAGTAAGCAACCGCTTTACGCGCTGAATACTCTGTAGGCAGCGCACGAGGGCTGGCAACGGATACCGCTGAGGTCGGCGTGGCCACAGAGGAAACACCGCCGCCGCCGCAGGCAACCACAAGCGATGCTATGGAAGCAATGAGTGCATACCGAAGAGTTTGCACCGCCCTGTGCGACAAACTATAAAAAGAATTGAACTTCATGAGTGTTCCCCGAGTCGTGCTGCTTAAAAGGTGTATTTGGCGCCGACGCCAAACCAATTGCCGGCTTTCGTGACGCGCGAGTCAATGCCGTTCAATGTCGAATTTGAAGGCATAGAGAGCGGTGAAAGCCCTTTTTTTCCGTAATGGATCATGCCGGCAAAGGCTGAAAACTCAAAGCCTTGCCCGTAAGCGTAGGTTGCCTGAATGGTATTGACGAGCGCAGTGTTGCTTTGGCCGCGCTCGACAGGATTAGGTGTGTTGGCTTTTCCAAAGTAGGCAGTGCCTGTGGCAAATGTCCATTTTTCCATGCGATATCGCGCACCCAAAGCAATATCTGTTGAATTCGCCGGATAGCCAGGGTGTGCCACGCCGTTGGCATCCGTCCCAAACCAATCAACGTTGAATGGGAAATTCCACTGCACGGGCGGCCCGGCTAATGCGACGACTTGATAAGCGCCACTCCATTTGTTCCGACGAATCGCGCCCGACAGCTCTACTTTTTTATTGAGCTGGTAAATGGCTTGAAGCGCAGCAACACTTTGCCCCGAATTGCCCAATTTGCCATCGGCTGCGGAATCGTAGAAGGGCCCGTTGAACACTGCAGCACCAAATGCGGCCGGCGTACCGTTGCGAGTGTCTTGATACATGGCATCAACCGAGAGATCGCCCTTGCCATAGTGCGCCCACAGTTCAATGAAACGCGGCTTGTTAATTTTGAAAGAAGTGTTGCCTCGGTCGTAGGTGATCTCCAGCACACCGTCGCCACCTGCGACATCGAGCACCCTGGATGTGTAACGGATGGCATTGGTGAGGTTGCGGTATCCAGCGCCGGTACCCGCCCAAGCATACGACAATCCCAAATTGGTACCGAAAGGATAATCCGCAAATTGCCAAGTACGGGATACCGTATGACCGAGCGTCAACGCACCGTATTCTTCATGGCTCAACGCGATATTTTTCTCTCTCCAAAAGCCCGGGCTGTCTACTTTACCGTCGCGCCAATTTTGACTCAAAGTGCCTTTGAGTTTGAAACCTTTGCCTAAATCTTTGTTGGCATTCAACCAGAGCTGCGCTTGGTTAAAGTCGGTCCCAGCGCTGGATAAAGGAAGGCCTGGAACGATGGCATCTGCCCAAATGCGTTGTCGGTCTGTCTCGGCACTGATTTGGCAGCTCCCGCCCGGGCATTGGTTGTTTGCGCGGCCAAGCTGAATCTCTGCAAATCCTGTCAGACTGAACATGCCATCTGGACCAAAATCAATGGCCTGCGCGGGGAATGCGAATCCTGCGGCAACCGAGATGAGGCTCAGGCCAAACCAATTTTTTGAATGCCTGTTCAGTGATTGTTTTGATTTGCTTTTCCGGGCTTGCGGAACGAGAAATGTGCTCATAAATAGAAATGCCTTTGCTAAAATGAAAGCGCTTTCAAGATGATACGTCACCACCCTACAAACTGCACCCGTGTTTACCCTAGACTCGACGCTGTGCTGCCAAGCTGAGCCGGCAGCTGTTTTTAATCAGAAAAAAAGCGAGGGCAACTAAGTAAAAACGATAGCTTGCTTATGAAAGCGCTTTCATTAAAATCATATAACTCTGGATTTGCCCCAGCAGGAGATGCTTATGTTGCGTGCAATTTGGTTGGGTTTGGTGCTTGCCCTCAGCGCAGGCGGTTGGGTCATGGGCCAAGGCGTGAAAATTGGCGAGGCCAGTTATGTGCTTGCGCCCAAATCAGGCGAACGCAGCCCTCCTGCTGCGCCCCATCGCACCCCTGAAATGCTAAAAACAGCAGCGCAGACCAATCAGTGGTATTCCGCCTTGATTTTTGACTCGAAACCGCAGGCCATCTTTGCGCAACCTTTGACAGTGAAGGCGGCAACACAAGGGTTTGAGGTGGCCTATCCATCCAAAGAAATTGTGCCCAGTGTGCGGCGCGATGTGGAGATTCATTACCCACATAAAGATCCGTTGGTCATTCGCCCTGTTGCATTCAATCTACAGCCTGCAAAGCTTGCCAAGGCGGGAGATTGGTCGATCGACATTGCCATGGGCGAATCCAATGACGCGATGCGCGCGACAGTAGCGCATGGCAGTCCATTCGTTTATTTCTTACTGAGCCGGGGGGACGTACATGTCGCAGCGCCCGCAGGTGCATCGCGTAGCGAGAGCGTAGGCTTTGCTCATCAGCTTGTGCTTGCTGTGCAAGGCAAGCGCTATGTGGTGTTTGGCCCGCAAGGCACAATTTGGGAGAAAGCCGTTGCAGGCGGTTGGACGGGGAGATTGCCTGTCGGAAAAACTTATTTCTCGGTCGCAGCATTGCCGGACAGCAAATCAGAGACCTTGGAATGGTTTGGCAAGCATGCCTATGCCTTCATTCGCGATACAAGCGTTGCATGGCGATATGATCAGGCTGCAAGCACTGTAGAGACGAGTTTTACAGCAACCACGCAGGCGATGGAAGGCGGCATCAACACGCCTATTCTTGGACTGTATCCGCATCACTGGCATCTCAACCCAAGTGTTGCAAATAGCTTGGGCTCTGCCTACGACACGGTTCGCGGAAGTATCAAAACTTTAGCTGCCAATGAATTCAAAACATCGCGGCGCTATTTGAGTTGGGTGCCCTTTTGGCCAGCAGTGCCCGCGCAAGAGGCCGGCACCAATCTGAAAGAAGTGATGGCAACCGATATGCGCAATGCAAGACGGATGTTGTTGCAAGGCGGTGATGGGCCTTACTGGCAAGGCAAAGGATTGTTGCGTGTTCTTAAAATGATGGATGTGGCTGAGCAGCAAGGTGAGACAGAGGCACGAGATCGGCTTTTAGATTTGGTCAAAGGTCGAATCGAAGAATGGTTCTCGGGTGCAAGTCGAAAAACCTATTTTCAATACGATGACAAGCTCGGCACGATGGTGGCGCATCCCGAAGAATATTTTTCGATTGAGCAGATGAACGACCATCATTTCCACTATGGCTACTGGATTCGGGCCGTAGCCGAAGTCGCCTTGCGCGATCCAGCTTGGGCCGCTAAGAATCGTTGGGGTGGACTGGTTGATCAATTGGTGGCCGACATTGCACATCCTGTTCGAGGTGATAAAAATTTCCCGTTTTTAAGACCATTTGATCCTTACGAGGGACATTCTTGGGCATCCGGAATTGGTCTGGGTGATACAGGAAACAACCAAGAATCCTCGTCTGAAGCAACGAATGCTTGGGCGGGGTTGATACTCTGGGGTGAAGTGACGGGTGACAAAGCGCTTCGTGATCTGGGGGTCTATCTGTACACCACTGAGGTTCAGGCCATCGACTACTACTGGTTTGACGTGCATGGCTTGGTCTTTCCACCTGAATACAAAAACGTTGAAACCAGCATGCTGTTTGGTGGCAAATATGCGCACAACACGTGGTGGACAGATGAGCCGCGCCAGATCAAAGGCATCAACATGCTGCCCATCACCACGGCATCCACTTACCTAGGGCGTGATCCCAAATACGTCCAAAAAAACATGGATGCTCTCAAGCCAGAAATGGCGCTTTATGAGCAATTTGGCAAGCGCCCACCCAACCCACCACCGCGCGACATTTGGCAAGATATTTTTGCCAAATACCAAGCCTTGGCAGACCCCAAGCAAGCCCTTGCAAGTTGGGATCGGTGGGGCACGGTAGAGCTTGGCGACAGCCGCACGCACACGCTTCACTGGATGTTAAGTCTACAAAATAAAGGCTTACCAGAATTCAACATCACTGCCGACACGCCACTGTATGCCATATTCAAACGAGCAGATGGTGCGCTCACGCATTTGGCTTACAACGCATCCAATGCACCCATTGATGTGAAATTCAGTGATGGCAAAGCGCTTCGCGTGTTGCCGCGCACGTTGGGTATTGCGAAGTGAAGTGGCTCATCGGTCTTGTGGCAACTTCGCTTTTGGCATGCGGTGGAGGAGGCAGCGGCCAAGCGACCGGCAGCGTACCTGCACCAGCAGACACTTCACTGATCACGCCCGCAGCGAATCCCGATGTTGACGCATCGGTGGCATCCGTACCGTTGCCTGGCTGGACACTCGTTTGGAGCGATGAATTCAACACGCCCGGTTTGCCCAATTCTCGCAAGTGGGCATACGATACAGAACGTAATCGCGCCGGCTGGTACAACAATGAGCTTCAATACTATGCCAATGCAAGGCTTGAGAATTCGCGTGTTGAAAACGGCAGCTTGTTCATCACAGCTCGCAATGAGCGGCTCATAACAGCCAGTGATTATGGCAATCAAAACTATACATCTGCACGCTTGATCACCCGTGGTCTGGCCAGCTGGACGTATGGCTTTTGGGAGATTCGCGCTAAGCTGCCTTGTGGGCTTGGAACATGGCCAGCGATTTGGTTGTTGGGCTCAGGCGGGCGCTGGCCAGACGATGGTGAGATTGATATTCTTGAGCAAAAGGGCTTTTCTGCTGCGGAGAAGCAACAAATCCTCGGCACAGTTCATACCAAAGCCTACAACTGGTCAAGCGGCACATTGGGTGTCGCGAAGGGTGCATCCACATCATTGCCCAATGCGTGCACAGCATTCAACAACTATCAAATGCGATGGGACGAAGATCGCATTGTGATTGGTGTCAATGGGGTAGAGTATTTTGAGTTCGTCAATCCTAAAAATGATGACGTCAAGCAGTGGCCATTCAATGCGCCGCAATACTTGATCCTCAATCTAGCCATGGGCGGCGATCTGGGTGGCGCCGTCAACACGACCCAGCTTCCAGCCAGCATGGAAGTGGATTATGTGCGGGTTTATCGCCGTCATTGAGCTAAGCAAAGATTGACGTATTCCTTTGGCGTGAAATTTCAGCCATGGCGCGTAGTGTGAATCATTTCACATTTCACTCAAACAGCGTTACATCTGAAATACGAGGGTATGTCCTGAGCAAATCGTGCTTGTGCATTGAAGTTGCTTGCCATAAAATTCTTGAAAGCGCTTTCAAAAACAGCGTATTTCACTGTACTTAAACCGTACACAGCCACTTAAGTAACGAACGCAACAACCATTGGAGACAACCAAATGCGAATGACACCTTTCCGATACCAACTCGCTGCCTGTGCCACAGCAGTTTTGCTCAGTGCCTGTGGCGGTGGCGATGCCAGCGCACCTGGCTCTGGCTCATCCGCATCCAGCGGGTTTGCAGTAGACGGGTACCTCAGCGGTGCGACCGTGCTCTGCGATACCAACAACAATGGTGCAGCAGACAGTGGTGAGCGCACCATCACAACAGACAGCTCAGGCTTCTTCCAATTCAGCCCAGCGTGTGCGTCTGCTTTGGTTGCAACCGGTGGCACCAGCATCGACACCGGTTTGGTCTTCACGGGCACGTTGAAAGCGCCATCTGGGGCGACAGTCATCACGCCGCTAACAACGCTGATCGCCAATGGCGGATCACAAAGCGCCATCAATTCTGCTCTGGGGCTGGCGGCAGACACCAACTTGTTGACGACGGATCCCGCTCGCACGCAAGTTGGCTCCAATACATTGGTCAATGCTGATCTGATGAAGAAAACGCTGGTGATTCAGCAATTCGCTCAAAAAATCACAGAAATGATCGCCGGTTTGGCGACCAGTGGTGGCGATGCAGCACGCCCAGCGATTTATGGCGAAGTCATGGCTGCCTTGGCGCAAGCGCTGGCTGCCAATCCTGCATTGATCAGTGGCGGCGCCATCAGCGAAAGTTCAGCGCAGGCCTTGATCAAAGCAGCTGTGCAGCGCGTGGCGGCATCGAGTGCTTTGGCCTCTGGTGTCAAAGTTGGCGTGGCAGCATTGAACGCCGACAGCTTGGCTCAGGTGATGGCGGGTGCTCTGAAGGTGCAGGGCGAAACCATCCTTGGCGCAACGGGCGAAACACTGACCGCGAAAACCAAAACTGCTCAGGAAAATACGGCGATCACGGTCTTTATTCAGACAAACAGGGCCAATTTGACGGGCGCACCCTCGACAGCGACAGCAAATCTCGCAACATCGCTGAAAGACCAAGTCTCCGGCAACACCACGCCGCCCTCCACCAACGGTGACACGGATTTGTTGAATTTCGACAATCTTTTGCCCGTTGCGTCGTTCGGCGCTGAAGGTGGCGAAGGCAGTGGATTGGTCGCTGCACCTGCGGGTGGTGGATCAGGTCAAGCCTATCGCGTATTGCGCTCTGGCGGTCAAACTTATGCGCTCGCCGTGTTAGAGAAGGCGCTGCCATTCACCGCTGATCGCAAAACGATATCTGCGCAGGTTTTCTCGCCAATAGCGGGTATCCCGATGGCCATGAAAGTAGAGGCGGGTGATATTGGCATAGAAGTACAAGCCAATCAGCAGGTCGTACAAGGCTGGCAGACCCTGACTTGGACATTCACAGGTGTCAATACAGCATTGAATTTCAACAAGATCGTTTTGCTGCCCAGATTGGGCACGGTCGACGCGCCTCCCGGCCAGTCTTACTACTTTGACAACATCAAGCTCTTGGCTGCTGTGACTGTTACACCTCCGGCTAGCAATGACACTGAACTGCTGAACTTTGACAGTTCGCTACCAGTCTCTGCTGTTGGCGGTGAAGGCGGTGAAGGCAGTGGATTGGTGGCTGCACCTGCGGGTGGCGGATCAGGCCAAGCCTATCGTGTGTTGCGCTCGGGCGGACAGACCTATGCGCTAGCGATTCTTGAGAAGGTTGTCCCGTTCACGGCGGATCGCAAAACGATATCAGCGCAGGTTTACTCGCCACTAGCCGGTATCCCGATGGTCGTGAAGATGGAAACAGCCAGTGGTGCCAACACAGGTGATGTGCAGGCTAATCAAACTGTGGTGGTGGGTTGGCAAACGCTGACTTGGACGTTCACCAGCGCCAACCCAGCACTGACCTACAACAAGATCGTTTTGCTGCCCAGATTGGGCACGGTCGATGCGCCTCCCGGCCAGTCTTACTACTTTGACAACATCAAGCTCTTGGCAGGCAGTGGTACCAACTCTGGCGGTGGTGACAGCTCTACGCTGCCCATTACTTTTGATTCTGCAAGTGTGAGCTACAGTTTCACACCCTTTGAAGGGGCAAGCAATGCGGGCCGGGTAGCTGATCCGGCAGGTGGCAGCAACATGGTAGGTAAGGTTGAGCGAGCAGCGGGTGGCCCATGGTACGGCGGCGTGACGGTATCAACGGGCGCAAACAATTCGATTGCAACGATTCCGTTTACCGCCAATGCCAAAACCATGACAATGCGCTTTTATAGCCCAGCAGCCGGTGTGCGTGTACGTATGAAAGTAGAAAATGCAACCGATGCAGGCGTATCAACCGAAACGGATGCTGTCAGCACCGGAATCGGCTGGGAAACCCTGAGCTTCAACTTCAACAACCCTGGTCTGGCTCCACCCGTGACCGGTGGCCCCACAGCAGCTTTGAATGTGGCGCAGACTTACAACAAAGTGACCTTGTTCTTCAACGTTGCTGCTGCAAATGGTGCTTGGGGTGGGACTTACTACTTCGACACAATTTCATTCGGCGCACCTTAAAGGGCATTAGCCGCACTCTTCGGCCAGCGGGAGGTGTCTGACACCTCTCGCTGGCCGATTTTTTAT
>JANNED010000133.1:0-5824 GCA_031388245.1 Variovorax sp. | reverse complement strand
GCTACACACTGATGTGGTGATCGAGGTCGGCGTCACGGTTTACGGCGAATCGGCTTGATTTTTTTGAGCTCAACGAAAAGCCCGTGTCGCAAGATACGGGCTTTTTCCATTGCGGGTGCAATTTACGGGTCTAAAGCACGAATGCCGTTTGCAAACGGATCAGCGGGCACCGAGATCAATCGGCTGTCAGCGACCACATAAGCTCTGCCCCTGATGCGTGGAATAACACGGGGGATCATTTGCCCGGCGGCGAGCTGCGGGTCAGCCCAGCGGTATTGCGCCTCAAAACGGCTGCCAATCACACTTTCCTGCACCCACCATTGGTCTGGCGCGAGCTTTCCATCCGCAGCAAGACAAGCCTGCTTGGCGCTCGTGCCCGTGCCGCAAGGTGAGCGATCGTATGCCCCCCCAGGGCAGAGCACAAAATTTCGGCTGTGTGCATCCTTGGATAAGGCTTCACCAAAAAATTCGATGTGATCAATTCGCCCACCGTCTTCACCGCGAATGCCTTGCGCCCACAGCGCGTCAGCAATCGCTTGGGCAGAAGCAGTCAGCTGCGAGAGATGTTTTAAATTCAATGGGCATGGGCTGTCTTGGCAAAGAAAAAACCAGTTGCCGCCCCAAGCAATATCGCCCGTTACTTGCCCCAAACCAGCTACATCTATGCTCATATTGCTACGAAAACGATAGCTAGGGATATTTTGAATGTCCACCTCGTTGGCATCTCGCAGCTCAAAGCTCACTTCGCCTACGGGTGTCTCAAGCCTGTGCTGGCCGGGGCCAATGCGCCCCAAATGCATCAAAGTGACCGCCAAGCCCATTGTGCCGTGGCCGCACATACCGATCACCCCCACGTTGTTGAAGAAGATCACCCCTGCTGCGCACTCTGGGTTGACAGGCTCGCACAGCAGCGCGCCTACGATGGCATCATGCCCACGAGGCTCGTTAACGATAAAACTGCGCACCTGATCAAATTCGCGAACAAACCGTTCGCGGCGTTCGGCCATCGAGCCACGGCCTAAATCAGGGCCGCCTTCAATCACCACGCGCGTGGGTTCGCCTTCTGTATGGGAGTCGATGATTCGCATTGCGGTTGGCCTGTTTAAAAGCCTCCAATATAACGCTCAGGCGCGAGCGCAGAAATATCTATGTCCTCGCTTGTGGCACTGTTTTGGCGACGCGCCAGTTCGCGCACCAATCGCCCCGTGACAGCTGCCAGCGTGAGCCCGAGGTGATTGTGGCCGCAAGCCAAGATCAGGTTGCTCGCGCTGCGGCTGCGGCCAATGGCGGGCAAGTAATCAGGTAAAGTAGGTCTGCTGCCCATCCATTGGGAGAGTCGATCGGGCTCCGTTTGGATACCGAGCCAAGCGGCATGCTGCATGAGCCGTTGCCATTTGCTGGCATCCGCTGGTGCTTGGGTGGTAGAAAATTCCGTGAAACTGGCTAAGCGAAGTCCGTGCGCAAAAGGCGTGATGATGAGTGAGCGATCCTCGAATACGATGGGTTGATCAAGCCCTGAATTCGCCAGCGACTTTTGATCTAACTGAAGGTGATAGCCCCGCTCTGCAATCATCGGCAAATGTCCGAAATCATCGCGCAACAAAGCGCCAGTAGATACGCCAGCACACACGACAATCAAGTCTTGCGGATGCCCCACCATGCTGGCCTGCACATCATCAACAATGATTTGCGAGCCGCCAGCAGTTTTTCGTATTTGCAACACGGATCGCCTTCGCCATACGCCACCGTTTGCCACAAACACATCGCACATGGCAGCGCGAAGTTTGTGCAAATCGCGAATATGCCCCGTCCCAGAAAATTGCAGGCCAGCCATTGGCTTGCCTGCAAATTGCTTGCTGATCGATTCAATGGCATCATGAGTGAGCGGCGCCGCTGAGCTGCTGCCACAATCTGTTGCCAGCCAAGCTTGCATGCCCGTCTGAGCAGTTTTGGCACTTTCCCATACCACTCGATGGCCTGTTTGGCAGAGTAAATCTGCTTGGCCGATCCGCTGAAGCAGCAGGTGCCATGAGCTCATCGCCTGCGCCAAAAGGGCTTTGTTGCATGCCAAGCCGCGCTTGAATCTTGCGGGCGAGCAAGCGGCAAGCAACCGAATCCCAAAAGGCAACCATTGCCCAACTTGGCGCATTGGAAACGATGCTGGCCCGCCTCGGCTGTAAAGCATGCGGGGCAGCCGCTGGACGTTGCGCCATGAGGCAAGCGGAGACAGCTGCTCAGTGGCCAGATGCCCTGCATTGCCATATGAGGCCGCTTGCCTCTCAGCACTTGCATCCAACAATTCAACTTCAAACCCATCGGCTTGCAATTCAAGCGCACAAGCCAGCCCAACAAAACCCGCTCCAACAACGCGGGCCATCGGTTTGCTATGGGTCATCATGCGTGTTGTGGTTAGCGTGTTAAATCAGATGGGCTTTCAGCCGACCTGCCAAGCGGCATACCAAGCTTGAAATTTATCCCATTGTGCTTTTGTGTAGGCGCGCTGGCTTTCGCTCAAAGCATCACTGGCGTTGAAATGCAATTCATATTCAGGAAAACCAGCCAGCACCATGAGATATTTGTAATGCAACACCAGATCAACGCCTTCGTCAAACGATGACAACACCATCAGCGCCGCTTCCAGCTCGCGCGCTTTTCGCTCTGCTTTCGGGTCGCCCTTGGTGGCTTGCTTGCACAAAGCGACCAATTCAAGAACCGCTTGGGGCAGCGCATTGCCGATGCCTGTGATCGCGCCTACTGCGCCGCAGTTGATGATGCCGTGTAAGACCTGTGTGTCAACGCCAGCCATCAGCAATACGCCTGCGTCTTGGTGCGTGATGTGCTGAGCTGCGTAGCTGAGCGACTGTGCCCCGCCAAATTCTTTGAAACCAATCAAATTGGGATGACGCGAGCGCAAATCAAAAAACAAACCTGCACGGGTCTCGTAGCCGTAATAGGGACTGTTGTAAATCACCGCAGGAAGCTGAGGCGCAGCACTGAGCACACCTTCAAAATGCGCACGCTGCGCCGCCACCGAGCCGCCGCGCGAAAGCACGCGCGGAATCACCATCAAACCCTGCGCGCCCACCTTTTGCGCGTGTGCCGCGAGCTGGCAAGCCCGCACTGGGTTTTGCGCACCTGTGCCTACGATCACAGGCACTTTGGCTTTCACCAAAGCCTCTACGCCGGCCATGCGTTGCTCATCACTGAGCAAAGGCCAATCGCCCATTGAGCCGCAATAGACCACGGCGCTCATGCCTTGAGAGATCAAATGAACGCCCATGCGAGAGAGCGCCTCGAAATTCGGCGTTCTGTCGGCATGGCACGGTGTCATGAGTGCAGGTATCGTGCCTAGAAAAATATCGGTATTCATCAATTTATTTCTTTTGTATGGGTTGAACGGGCTGACCAAGCAAGACAAACTTTAGCTCATCCCATTGCGAGAAGCCAGCTCCACGAACAATCCGCTGTGATCGAGCTCGCCCAGCCCATGCGAATCCGCCTGCGCGTACAGCTGCTCGAAGAAGCTCACAATCGGTGCATCCATGCCAATCGCTTCGGCGCAATCCAGCGCATTGCGCATGTCTTTGAGCTGCACAGCCAGCCGCCCGCGCGGCGCGAAATCTCTGCGTACCATGCGATCACCATGCAGCTGCAAAATACGGCTTTCCGCAAAGCCGCCGCCGATTGCTTCGCGGACTTTTGCCATATCTGCCCCACCGCGCGATGCCAGAAGCAGCGCCTCGGCCACCACGCCAATCGTGCCGCCCACGATCATTTGGTTGGCTAGCTTCGTGAGCTGCCCTGCCCCATGTGGGCCCACATGCGTAGCGCGGCCAAACACTTTGAGCACCGGCAACGCACGCTCGAAATCCAAAGCCGAGCCGCCTGCCATCATCACCAAAGAGCCGGCCTCTGCGCCCACAGTGCCGCCTGAGACGGGGCAATCGAGATGATGCAATCCCAGCGCAGTCAACCGCGCGGCATGATCGCGCGCCTCTCGCGGCTTGGATGAGCTCATATCGATCAACAATGCGCCTTTGGCCATGGCAGCCGCGACACCCTGACCGAAGAGAACACCTTCTGTGATCGTTCCGTTTTCCAACATGCTGATCACGACATTTGCATCCCGCACGGCATCGAGTACGCGTGAATGCACCTTCGCGCCATGCGCTGTGAGCGGCTGTGCTTTCGATGCCGTGCGATTCCAAACATGCGTGTCAAAGCCCGCCTCACACAAACGTCGCGACATCGGCAGCCCCATCAAGCCAATACCGAGAAAAGCGATTCTCATCATGTTCATTCAACTCACTCTTAATTTGATAGCACTCTATGCACTCAACACGCCGGCAAAATGCTCAAAATGCTTCAAATTTTAAGAAAAAAGCTGCTCCATCTCACGCCGCACACCGTACGCGCGTGAAGCAGGCATCTGCACGTCATCCCAGCAAAGCGATTGCCCTTGTGGCACATCGCGAATGAGCTTGACATCATGCGCCAGACCCAAAGGTAAACCACCGATCTTGCGCGACGTGACTGCTGGCAGCAGCTTGCCCCACACCGTGTAGCCGCCTTCGCCATCCAGCATCTCGCCCGCCTTCAAATTGCGCTTGGCTGTCGCCACCACATCCGCGTTCCAGCCGGTTGCAACGCCCGTGGGCTCGCCGCGCAAAGCCACCGAAGCCACGCTCATGCCAACCTCCAAACCAATCAAATGCCAGCGCTTGTAGAGCGTGAAATATCGCCCACTTGGATCGGTATGTGCGTTGTATTCTTCAAAGCAGTTTTTGATGTAATCCGTCTCAGCCTCCACCGTGACCCACACGCCCATGCGAATATCGTAAGGAATCTTGCGGCCATCTTTTTCTAGTGAAGAGATCACTTCCACCATGCCCTTTTTCTCCAGCACGCCGCCTTCAGACATCGGTCGCGTGACGAACGGAATGTCTTCCACACTGGCAGGTGGATACAGGAGGCCGTTGCTGGGCACCGAGAGCCCCGTGGCATTGCTCACCGCCGTGCTTTCAATCGAGGGCTTAGAGCCATCTAAGAAGCTGTTGAACATTTTCGGATTCAGCCCGCCGCGCTTGGCCTGCTCAGGGCTGAGGCCGTAATAGCCCCACACCGTCTCAGGCGTGCTCTGCGCAAAATGCGGCAACCATTTGTGACCTCGGCCTGCGGCGACAACCGGGAAGCCGCAGGTACGTGCCCAATCCACCAAATCACAAATCATCGCGGGCTGATCGCCATAAGCCAACGAATAAATCACGCCCTTCTCTGCGGCTTTCCTCGCCAGCAACGGCCCGCAAAATGCATCCGCCTCCACCGTCACATTCACCACATGCTTGCCATGCTCAATCGCTTTGAGAATGTGATCCACGGCATGCACCGGTGAGCCCGTGCATTCCACCAAGATGTCAATCTGCGGCAGCATGGCCACAGCTTCCCAGTTGTCCGTGATCCAAGTCGCTCCTGTTTTTATAGCATCTTGCGCAGATAATGCGCCGGCTATTAGCGGATTCCAGCCTACATTCTCTAAATTCTTGCGAGCTTGCGCAGGGTTCAAGTCCGCAATCGCCACGAGATGCACGCCGGGCGTGCGCGGGATTTGGCTCAAATACATGCTGCCAAATTTGCCAGCGCCGATCAGGCCGATACGAATCGGATTGTTGGCAGCGGCGCGGGCTTGGAGTTGGGTGTAGAGGCTCATGATCGACTGTTGGTTTTGATTGAAGATAGAAGAACACGGAAGGCACGAAAACTTCACGGAAGGCACTGAAAAAACCAATTCTTTTCCGTGTCTCTCTTGAAACTTCAGTGTTTTCCG
>JANNED010000132.1:0-3352 GCA_031388245.1 Variovorax sp. | reverse complement strand
TGCCAGAGCAGCTGCAAGATCAGCGCAATCAAAAAATCGCAAGTTATGTCGTACCTTCAGTCAAGGGGTGGCGGGTTTATCACTTTCACGATACCAGCGACCAAGCCGCACTAAAGCGTTCTGGATCAATCAATGACAATGCCTCATTGCGATCCGATGCCTCTAACTTGGCTGCATTTTTGTATTTGTTACAGCAAACATATCCGCAAAGTTATCAGCGTATTCGAGACACTATCCGACTGGTCGCCCCATTTTTCGATGATTTTTCACTTCGCCCAGATCCCTTGTCTTTAAATCAGCAGGAGATCATGCTTGAATGGCGTGAGGTCGGATCCGACTTCCCCTTCACTGCATACCAACTGTCTGATGGTACGTTGAGATTCATTTGCTTGGCAGCAGTGTTGCTTCAACCATTTCCACCGGCAACTATCATTATTGATGAACCTGAGCTGGGCTTGCATCCGTATGCCATTGAGGTATTGGTGGGTTTGCTGCGAAGCGTATCTCTGAAGCATCAAATCATTATTTCCACGCAATCTGTTCCTTTGGTTAATCAATTGGATGCAGAGCATTTGATTGTTGTCAACCATATTGCAGGTGAATCCCAGTTCGTCCGTCCTGATCAGCAGCAATTACAAAGCTGGTTGGAGGATTATTCGCTTGGCGAACTTTGGGAGAAAAATATTTTAGGCGGTCGGCCAAGCTCACCGCCATTTTCGCCAACTCGAGGTGCACAACCCGTAGGAGTGACAGCTTGAGGCGCGTGATAATTGTAGTGGAGGGTCAAACTGAAGAGGCTTTTGTCAATCGTGTTCTTGCTCCTACGTTAGCAGGAAATGCTTTGTACGCATCTGCCACAAGGATTACCACTAGTAGAACCGCTCATAAGGTTTACAAGGGTGGTTTTGTGAATTTTTCACATCTTGAGAGGGACGTGAATCAACTTCTCAAACAAGATCAACACTGCTATGTGAGTACGATGGTCGATTTCTATCGACTACCAAACTCTGTTCCTGGCTATGCGGTAGCAATGAGCCAAGTCTCGCCTTATGACAAGGTAAATGCATTGCATCAGCATTTCAAGGCGCACTTTCAAAGCTCGCCTCGTTTCTTGCCTTATGTTCAACTCCATGAGTTTGAGACTCTGTTGTATGCCAACCCTGCGGTGGCTGCTTCGGTGACCGGGATGGCTGTGCTGTCTGCCATGATGAATGCTGCCATTGCAGGCTCAGGTGGAAACCCAGAGCTGGTTAATCAAACGCCTCAAGGTGCACCCTCAAAAAGAATTTTGGCCACGTACTCGGGTTATGAAAAAGTCGTGCACGGCGTGCAAATAGCGAGTGGCGTTGGCCTGCAAACTATGCTTAATCAGTGCGCCCACTTCAAATCCTGGCACGACGCGTTACTCGCATTGCCAGTGATTTGAAAAGCATTTGGAATTACAACTTTTTTTAGCCTACAGCTTTTACATGGCCTTCACCTTCAAGCGCCAAGCATGCAGCAGTGGCTCGGTGTAGCCGCTGGGTTGCGCTTTGCCTTTGAAGACGAGGTCGCACGCGGCTTGGTAGGCTGCGCCGCTTGCTGTGTCGTTGCTGTTGCCAGCCATGTTTTTGTACAGCGGATCGCCTTTGTTTTGGCCATCGACCACGCCTGCCATGCGTTTGAGCGTCTCTTTGATTTGCGCCTCAGTCACCACGCCGTGATGCAGCCAGTTGGCCATGTGTTGGCTGCTGATGCGCAGCGTGGCGCGGTCTTCCATGAGGCCTACTCCGTTGATATCGGGCACTTTCGAGCAGCCGACGCCTTGGTCAACCCAACGCACGACGTAGCCCAAGATGCCTTGGGCGTTGTTGTCGAGTTCTTTTTGTTTGTCTTCCATCGTCCAATCGGCTTTCGCGACCACTGGGAATTGAAGCAACTTGTCGAGCGTGTCTTTGCGGATGGCTTTGGCATCTTGCTTGGCGATTGACTTTTCCATTTGCTTTTGTAGCGCAGGCACGTTGACTTGGTGGTAGTGAATCGCGTGCAGGGTAGCGCCCGTGGGGCTGGGCACCCAAGCGGTGTTGGCGCCAGACAGCGGCTGCGCGACTTTTTGCTGCAACATCGCAGCCATCAAATCAGGCATGGCCCACATGCCTTTGCCGATTTGCGCTTTGCCGCGCAAGCCGCATTGCAGGCCAACGATGACGTTGTTTTTCTCGTAAGCAGCGAGCCAAGCGGATGATTTCATATCGCCCTTACGCATCACGGGGCCGCCGAGCATGCAGGTGTGCATCTCATCGCCGGTGCGGTCTAGGAAGCCGGTGTTGATGAAGGCCACGCGGCTCTTTGCTGCAGCGATGCAGGCCTTCAAGTTGGCGCTGGTGCGGCGCTCTTCATCCATGATGCCGAGTTTGACGGTGCTGTCTTTCAGGCCCAGCAGCTTCTCCACGCGGCCAAAGAGTTCATTCGCAAAGCCCACTTCTGCGGGGCCATGCATTTTGGGCTTGACGATATAGACCGAGCCGGTGCGGCTGTTGCGGAAGGCGTGGGATTTTTTCTTTTGCAGATCGACCAAAGCGATGGTTGTGGTGACGACCGCATCCAAAATGCCTTCGGGGATTTCTTTAACGCTGCCATCTTTGGCGGTGTAGAGAATCGCAGGGTTGGTCATCAGGTGGCCGACGTTGCGCAGGAACAGCAGGCTGCGGCCATGGAGCTTGACTTCGCCTTTGCCGCTGGGCTTTGTGTACTCGCGGTCTTTGTTCAAACCGCGCTTCAAAGTCTGGCCGCCTTTTTCAAAGCTCTCGGTGAGCGTGCCATCCAAAATGCCGAGCCAGTTGCTGTACGCCAGCACTTTGTCGTCGGCATCGACCACGGCGACCGAGTCTTCCAAATCGAGAATCGTACTTAGCGCCGATTCCATCACGATGTCTGCCACGCCGGCTGCGTCTGTGCTGCCGATGCGGTTGGTTTTATCGATACTGATCTGCAAATGCAGGCCATTGTGTTGCAACAGGATGGCTGTGGGCGTTGCGGCGCTGCCTTGGTAGCCAATGAATTGCTTGGCGTCTTTGAGTGTGGTGGAACTGCCATTTTTAAGAGAAATGAGCAGTTTGCCGGCAGAAACGCTATATTGTTTGCTATCAGAATGTGAGCCTTTGGATAGCGGCGCACATTGATCGAGCAAGTAGCGCCCTTGGCGCACGACCTCTGCGCCGCGTGCTTCGTTGTAGCCCGGGCCTTTGTTCAAGCCGTTGGCTTCAGAAATCGCATCCGTGCCATACAGCGCGTCATACAAACTGCCCCAGCGGGCGTTGGCGGCATTGAGTGCGTAGCGGGCGTTCAAAATCGGCACGACGAGCTGCGGGCC
>JANNED010000106.1:0-5999 GCA_031388245.1 Variovorax sp. | reverse complement strand
CATCAAAGCAGTGCGCGAAATCACCGGTCTAGGCCTCAAAGAAGCCAAAGATTTGGTTGACGGCGCTCCCAAGACGGTTAAAGAAGCCGTGCCAAAGGCTGACGCTGAAGCTGCTAAGAAGAAACTTGAAGAGGCTGGCGCTAAAGCCGAGCTGAAGTAATTCAGTTTCTAGCTAGGGCTGGGGTGCTTGAAAAAGCCCCCAGCCTTTGCCGCTTGTGGATGAAATCAAAATCATCTGCAAGAAGGTACAAAAAAGTGATCTGTGCAGATGATTTTTTTGTGTCTTCTGACGTGACTGCAGAAGACCGCTTGGTTCGGGTGTTGCGCAAAGCAATACTGTCCGCCAACGGCTGGTAGTGGCCAGCCGCCAAGAGCACGTTGCGTTCGAATACGTAATGGGCTTTGTCAGTCGCCAAGACTTCCCCTGGAGATCTCATGGCTCAAACTTCGACCTATTCCTACACTGAACGCAAACGTATTCGCAAGAGTTTTGGTACTCGCGAAGCGGTGCTAGAAGTGCCTTACCTCTTGCAAATGCAAAAAGATGCCTACACGCTCTTCTTGCAGCAAGGCGTTGCCCCCACAAAACGTGTCCACGAAGGTTTGCAAGCTGCTTTTGAAGCAGCTTTCCCCATCGTCTCCCACAACGGTTTTGTCGAGATGAAATTTCTCGAATACAACCTGGCAAAACCCGCGTTTGATGTGCGCGAATGCCAAACCCGTGGTCTCTCGTTCGGCTCAGCCGTTCGTGCCCGCGTGCAATTGATCATTTATGACCGTGAATCTTCGACCTCGCAATCCAAGGTGGTCAAGGAAGTGAAAGAGCAAGAAGTCTACATGGGTGAAGTGCCCCTGATGACAGACAAAGGCTCCTTCATCATCAATGGCACAGAGCGTGTGATTGTGTCTCAGCTGCACCGCAGCCCAGGCGTGTTTTTCGAGCACGATAAAGGCAAGACGCACAGCTCTGGCAAACTGCTTTTTTCAGCTCGCGTGATTCCTTATCGTGGCTCTTGGCTCGATTTTGAATTCGATCCGAAAGATTTGCTGTATTTCCGCGTGGATCGCCGCCGTAAGATGCCTGTGACGATTTTGCTCAAAGCGATCGGCATGTCGCCTGAAGCGATTCTGGCGAACTTCTTTGTGTTTGACAACTTCCGCTTGATGGATAGCGGCGCGCAACTCGAATTCGTGGCTGAGCGTTTGCGCGGCGAAGTGGCGCGTTTTGACATCACCGACAAAAAAGGCAATGTGGTTGTGGCCAAAGACAAACGCGTGACTGCGAAGCACACGCGCGAGTTGGAGAGCACCAACACCACGCACATCAGTGTGCCGGAAGATTTCTTGGTGGGCCGTGTGCTGGCGCGCAACATTGTGGATGCAGACACAGGCGAAATCGTGGCCAAGGCCAACGATGAGTTGACCGAAGCACTGCTGAAAAAATTGCGCGCTGCGGGCGTGCAAGATCTGCAATGCCTCTACACCAATGAGCTCGATCAAGGTGCCTACATTTCTCAGAGTTTGCGTATTGATGAGACGCAAGACGAGATGGCTGCCCGCGTTGCGATCTATCGCATGATGCGCCCTGGCGAGCCACCGACAGAAGATGCTGTGCAAGCACTCTTCCATCGTTTGTTCTTCAATCCAGACACCTACGATTTATCACGTGTGGGTCGCATGAAGTTCAACGCACGCATCAACCGCGAAGGCTCGACCGGCGAGATGGTGCTCTCGCACGAAGACATCTTGTCTGCCGTCAAGATTCTCGTGGATCTGCGTAATGGCCGTGGCGAAGTGGACGATATCGATCACCTTGGCAATCGCCGAGTGCGTTGCGTGGGCGAGCTGGCCGAGAACCAATATCGCACGGGTCTCGCTCGGATTGAGAAAGCCGTGAAAGAGCGTTTGGGCCAGGCCGAGCAAGAGCCGCTGATGCCGCACGACTTGATCAACTCGAAGCCGATTTCTGCTGCGCTGAAAGAGTTTTTCGGTGCATCGCAGTTGTCGCAGTTCATGGATCAAACCAACCCGCTGTCTGAGATCACGCACAAGCGTCGTGTCTCTGCGCTTGGCCCTGGCGGTCTGACGCGCGAACGCGCTGGCTTTGAAGTGCGTGACGTTCACGTCACGCATTATGGTCGCGTCTGCCCGATTGAAACGCCCGAAGGCCCAAACATTGGCCTGATCAACTCGCTGGCACTCTATGCACGCCTGAACGAGTATGGCTTTATTGAAACGCCGTATCGCCGCGTGATTGACAGCAAGGTCACGAATCAGATTGACTACCTCTCGGCCATCGAAGAAGGCAAATACGTGATCGCGCAGGCGAACACGGTGCTCGATAAAGACGGCAAGCTCACGGGCGAATTAATTTCTGCCCGCGACAAAGGTGAATCCGTCTTGGTGGGCGCAGAAGTCATTCAATACATGGATGTATCTCCCGCACAGATCGTTTCGGTAGCCGCTTCACTCGTGCCTTTCCTTGAGCACGATGATGCAAACCGAGCACTGATGGGCGCAAACATGCAGCGTCAAGCTGTGCCTGTCTTGCGTCCTGAAAAAGCGTTTGTGGGTACGGGCATTGAGCGTGTCGCTGCAGTGGACTCTGGCACGGTCGTGACAGCCAATCGTGGTGGCGTGGTGGATTATGTTGATGCCAGCCGTATCGTGGTGCGTGTGGATGATAAAGAAGCGCTGGCTGGAGAAGTCGGTGTGGACATTTACAACCTGATTCAGTATCAGCGCTCTAACCAAAACACCAATATTCATCAGCGTCCGATTGTCAAGCGCGGTGACAAGATAGCCAAGGGCGATGTGGTGGCTGACGGCGCATCGACGGACTTGGGCGAGCTGGCCTTGGGTCAAAACATGCTAGTGGCCTTCATGCCATGGAACGGCTACAACTTCGAAGATTCGATTTTGATCAGCGAGCGCGTCGTCTCGGAAGACCGCTATACCTCGATCCACATCGAAGAACTCGTGGTGATGGCACGCGATACCAAGCTGGGTAGTGAAGAGATCACCCGCGATATTCCCAACTTGTCTGAGCAGCAGCTCAATCGTTTGGACGAATCCGGCATCATCTACGTGGGCGCAGAAGTGCAGCCCGGCGATACCTTGGTAGGTAAAGTTACTCCTAAAGGCGAGACCACGCTCACACCCGAAGAGAAGTTGCTTCGCGCGATCTTCGGCGAGAAAGCCAGCGATGTGAAAGACACCTCGCTGCGCGTCGATCAAGGCTCGCAAGGCACGGTGATTGATGTGCAGGTGTTCACGCGTGAAGGCATCGTGCGTGACAAGCGTGCACAGCAAATCATTGACGATGAATTGAAGCGCTTCCGCCTCGACTTGAATGATCAATTGCGCATTGTGGAAGCTGATGCGTTTGATCGCATTGAAAAACTTTTGACAGGCAAAGTCGCCAACGGCGGCCCACAGAAGCTCGCCAAAGGTACGAAAATTGACAAAGCCTACATGGCTTCGGTGGAGAAATACCACTGGTTTGATATTCGCCCTGCCGATGAAGACGTGGCCGCTCAACTCGAATCGATTAAGAATGCGATTGAGCAGCAGCGTCACAGCTTCGACTTGGCTTTTGAAGAAAAGCGCAAGAAGCTCACGCAAGGCGACGAGCTGCCAGCTGGCGTGCTCAAAATGGTCAAGGTCTATTTGGCTGTGAAACGCCGTTTGCAGCCCGGTGACAAGATGGCCGGTCGTCACGGTAACAAGGGTGTGGTCTCCAAGATCGTGCCCGTGGAAGACATGCCTTACATGGCCGATGGCACACCGTGCGACATTGTGCTCAACCCACTGGGCGTGCCATCGCGCATGAACGTTGGTCAGGTGCTTGAAGTGCATTTGGGCTGGGCTGGCAAAGGCATTGGCCAACGCATTGGCGATATGCTGCAAGCCGAAGCAAAATCGGCCGAGCTGCGCAAATACATGGAAGCTTTTTACAACGCTTCGGGTCGCAAAGAAGATCTCTCCAAGCTGTCTGACGACAGCGTACAAGAGATGGCGCACAACCTCTCTAGCGGTGCAACCTTTGCGACGCCGGTGTTTGATGGTGCCGCCGAAGAAGAGATCCGCGCGATGCTCAAGCTGGCTTACCCGGAAGACATTGCTGCGAAGAAGGGCTTGACCGACACGCGCACGCAGGCTTATCTTTCTGATGGCCGCACTGGCGAGCGTTTTGAGCGCCCCACCACGGTGGGCTACATGCATGTCTTGAAACTTCACCACTTGGTGGACGATAAGATGCATGCTCGATCGACAGGCCCGTACAGCTTGGTCACGCAGCAGCCGCTGGGAGGCAAGGCACAGTTCGGTGGCCAGCGCTTCGGCGAGATGGAAGTGTGGGCACTCAAGGCCTATGGCGCTTCTTACGTGTTGCAAGAGATGTTGACTGTGAAGTCAGACGACGTGCAAGGTCGCACGAAAGTCTACGAGAGCATCGTCAAGGGCGAGCACACCATCCAGGCAGGCATGCCTGAGTCGTTCAATGTTTTGGTCAAAGAGATTCGCTCTTTGGGCATCAACATTGAACTTGAGCGTAATTAATCGGCAAAGGAAACAGACACATGAAATCCTTACTCGACTTATTCAAGCAATTCACTCCCGATGAGCATTTCGATGCGATTCGGATTGGTATTGCCTCCCCCGAGAAAATTCGCAGCTGGTCTTTTGGCGAAGTCAAAAAACCTGAGACGATCAACTACCGCACCTTCAAGCCCGAGCGCGACGGCCTGTTTTGCGCCAAGATTTTCGGCCCGATCAAGGACTACGAATGCTTGTGCGGCAAATACAAACGCCTCAAACATCGCGGCGTGATCTGAGAAAAGTGCGGTGTTGAAGTCACGCAGGCTAAAGTGCGCCGTGAGCGCATGGGTCATATTGATTTGGCCGCGCCTTGCGCTCACATTTGGTTTTTGAAATCGCTGCCATCGCGTTTGGGCCTCGTGCTCGACATGACGCTGCGCGATATCGAGCGCGTGCTTTACTTTGAAGCATACGTTGTCACGGATCCCGGCATGACGCCGCTGAAGAAATTCAGCATCATGACGGAAGACGATTACGATGCCAAGCTGAAAGAATACGGCGATGAATTCCAAGCCAAAATGGGCGCGGAAGGCATCAAAGAACTCTTGGCTGGCCTTGAACTCGATGTAGAAATTGAGAAGCTGCGCAATGACTTGACGGGCTCGGAGCTCAAGATCAAGAAGAATGCCAAGCGCCTCAAAGTGATCGAAGCGTTCAAAAAATCAGGCATGAAGCCAGAGTGGATGATTCTGGAAGTGTTGCCTGTGCTGCCGCCAGATCTGCGCCCGCTCGTGCCGCTGGATGGGGGGCGTTTCGCGACTTCCGACTTGAATGATTTGTATCGCCGCGTGATCAACCGCAACAGCCGCTTGCGCCGCTTGCTCGAACTCAAAGCGCCCGAGATCATCGCGCGAAATGAGAAGCGCATGCTGCAAGAGTCCGTTGACAGTTTGCTGGATAACGGCCGCCGTGGCAAAGCCATGACGGGCGCAAACAAGCGTGCGCTCAAATCTCTTGCCGACATGATCAAAGGCAAGAGCGGTCGATTCCGTCAAAACTTGCTGGGCAAGCGCGTAGACTATTCCGGTCGTTCTGTCATCGTGGTGGGCCCGACGCTCAAGCTGCATCAGTGCGGCTTGCCCAAGCTGATGGCGCTCGAATTGTTCAAGCCATTCATCTTCGCTCAATTGGAAGCACGTGGCATCGCTACAACCATTAAAGCAGCGAAGAAAGAAGTGGAATCCGGCACGCCCGTGGTGTGGGATATTTTGGAAGAGGTGATTCGCGAGCATCCGGTGATGCTCAACCGCGCACCGACTTTGCACCGCTTAGGCATTCAAGCCTTTGAGCCGATCCTGATCGAAGGCAAGGCCATCCAATTGCACCCGCTCGTTTGCTCAGCGTTCAATGCTGACTTTGACGGCGACCAAATGGCTGTTCACATTCCTTTGAGCGTGGAA
>JANNED010000067.1:0-1600 GCA_031388245.1 Variovorax sp. | reverse complement strand
GCGCATGCGAAGAGCTGCTGGGGATGCCATACCACCAAGTGATGATGTTCCAAGTGATTGCGCCGACCAATGCGCCAAACACCACATGCATGTCCACAATGCCTGGCGTGACCACGCCTTTGCCAATCGTGGCGGCCACGCTTAAGTGAAAGATGAAATACGCCACAAAATTGAAAAATGCAGCAAACACCACGGCTTGCACCGGCTTGAGCACACCCGTGGAAACCACTGTGGCAATCGAATTGGCTGCATCATGAAAGCCGTTCATAAAGTCAAATGCCAATGCGAGCAGCAAAAGCATAAAAACGACCCACAGCGCTGTTGGAGCGATTTCCATCGTCAAACCCTTCTTTGTAAATTGGCGTTTTGGGGTCTGAGTGGAAATTAAGAATTTTCGAGGACCACGCCCTCGATCAAGTTCGCCACATCTTCGCAGCGATCCGTGATCGTCTCCAACAGTTGATAAATCGCCTTGAGCTTGATCACCTCGCGCACATCGGGCTCTTCGCGAAAGAGCTTGCTCATGGCAGAGCGCATCACGCGATCAGCATCAGATTCCAAGCGGTCAATCTCTTCGCAGGTTTTCAGCGCTGCTTCAGCGGTGTCGTTGTCCGACAACTTGGAGAGCAAGCTCACCGCGCTTTTCACGCGTTCGCAGCATTTGACGCTCAAATCCGTCAAGCGCTTGATCTCATCGGTCATGGTGCGCACGTCATACAGAGCCATCGTCTCGGCCGAGTCCTGAATCAAATCTGCCACATCATCCATCGTGTTGATGAGCTTGTGGATTTGCTCGCGGTCAATCGGCGTGATGAAGGTCTTGTGCAACATCTTGTTCACATCGTGCGTGATGCGATCTGCGGCGCGCTCGGCGTTGTCCACTTCTGCGTTGTACTTCTGGCGCAATGTCACATCATCGTAGTTCAGCACCAATTGCTCAAAGGCTTTGGCCGCTTCGACGATATGCGCGGCATGTTTGTCAAACATCTCAAAAAAATTGCCCTCGCGGGGCAGCAGCTTGCCGAAAAACATGAAGAACCTCGTGATGTTGTGTTTATGACATTTTTATGACTGTCATTGTACGGGTTGATCGCGCAAAAAACGCCGCTAAGCCGAGCGCTTCGCTGCCCAAGCGTCTAACGAAGGGAAGGCGCGTCTCCGGCTGAAAATTCAACGAAGGCGCATCTCAGCAGCCCGCGCGTGCGCCTGCAAACCCTCGCCATGCGCGAGCACACTGGCGATTTTGCCTAGGGTTTGCGCGCCTGCTTCGCTCACTTCAATCAGGCTGCTGCGCTTTTGAAAGTCGTACACGCCGAGTGGCGATGAGAAGCGGGCTGTGCCGCTGGTGGGCAGCACATGGTTGGGGCCTGCGCAATAGTCGCCTAGGGATTCACTGGTGTAGGCGCCCATGAAGATGGCGCCAGCGTGCTTGAGCAAAGGCTCCCAGCGGTGCGGTTCGTTGCTGGAGATTTCTAGATGCTCGGGGGCTATTGCGTTGGAGATCTCGCAGGCCTCTTCCATGCTGCGCGTCAGGATGAGCATGCCGCGATCGGTGAGAGATTTTTCGATGATGGCTTTGCGCGGCATCTCAGGGAGCAAT
>JANNED010000042.1:0-8275 GCA_031388245.1 Variovorax sp. | reverse complement strand
CGCGCGAGGCGCTGTTAATTCCGGTGGGCGGCATCAGCGCGGCAAACATGGCGGCCTATTGGCAAGCAGGCGCAAACGGTTTTGGCATTGGCTCGTCGCTCTATTCGCCGGGCAAAGCTGTGGCCAACATTCAGCAAAGCGCTACTGAATTAATAGCACACTGTGTAGATTTTATGCCGGCGTAATGCTGATTTTAAGCAAAAAAACCATGAACAACAGCATTCAACTGGAGCTACAAGCCAGGGTGGTGATCATCACCGGTGCTTCTCAAGGCATTGGCGCAGCTTGTGCACAGCGCTTCGCGCGCGAGGGCGCGAGCGTGGTGATGGCGGATGTGAACGATGCGGCGGGCCAAGCGTTGGCGGACGAACTGCAAGCCACCTATGTGCATTGCGATGTGGCGCAGAAATCGCAGATTGATGCCTTGATCGCAACAACACTCGTCTTGCATGGGCGCGTCGATGTGCTGGTCAACAACGCAGGCATTTTCAAAGCAGCGCCATTTCTCGAAGTGAGCGAAGAAGATTTTGATGCAGTGATTCGCGTCAATTTGAAAGGCAGCTTCTTGATGGCGCAGGCCGCTGCACGCGCCATGGTACAAAACAAAACACAAGGCAGCATCATCAACATGAGCTCGGTCAATGCCGTGCTCGCCATCCCCAGCATTGCCAGCATTGCCAGCTACAACATGAGCAAGGGCGGCATCAACCAGCTCACGCGCGTGGCGGCGCTGGCGCTGGCCGATCATGGCATTCGAGTCAATGCCGTCGCGCCCGGCACGATTGCCACCGAGCTGGCGCAAAAAGCTGTGCTCACCGATGAAGCGGCCAAAGCACGCATCATGAGCCGCACGCCGATGCGCCGCTTAGGTGAGCCTTCTGAAATTGCCGATGTGGTGGCCTTCCTGGCCAGTGATGCGGCCAGCTACATCACTGGCGAGATCCTCACGGTCGATGGTGGGCGCATGGCGCTGAATTACACCGTTTGAGCGCCATGAGCTAGCCAAAATCGCCCAGAATGTCAGGCCAAAAGCCAACACACCATCGAGCTGCCGATCCGGCTCGAAGCTCTCAGATCAGGCTGTGCCGCCGACCGTCAAGCCTTCAATACGCAGCGTGGGCTGGCCCACACCCACCGGCACGCTCTGGCCTTCTTTGCCGCACACACCCACGCCAGAATCCAGCGCCAAATCGTTGCCGATCATGGTCACTTTTTTGAGCGATTCGGGGCCTGAGCCCACGATGGTTGCGCCCTTCACAGGGTATTGAATCTTGCCGTTTTCCACCCAAAAGGCTTCGCTGGCGGAGAACACAAACTTGCCAGACGTGATATCCACCTGCCCGCCACCAAAATTCGTGGCATACAAGCCGCGCTTGATACTGGCCACGATCTCTTCTGGCTTTTTGTCGCCGGCGAGCATATAGGTGTTCGTCATGCGCGGCATCGGCACAGCGGCATAGCTCTCGCGCCGGCCATTGCCGGTGGGTTTGACCTTCATCAAGCGCGCATTCATGCTGTCTTGGATGTAGCCCTTCAGGATGCCATCTTCAATCAATACGTTTTTCTGCGTGGCGTTGCCCTCATCGTCCACATTGAGCGAGCCGCGCCTCTGTTCAATCGTGCCGTCATCGAGCACCGTGACGCCTTTGGCCGCCACACGCTTGCCGATCATGCCGGCAAAGGCGCTCGATCCTTTGCGGTTGAAATCGCCTTCCAAGCCGTGGCCGACGGCTTCGTGAAGCAACACGCCGGGCCAGCCGGGGCCGAGCACCACTGTCATCTCGCCCGCAGGCGCGGGGCGCGATTCAAGATTCGTGAGCGCCGCTTTCACAGCGCTGCTCACGTATTCTTCAAGATGCGCATCGTCAAAATACGCCAAACCAAAGCGCCCGCCGCCGCCGCCAGAGCCCGTCTCGCGGCGCATCTCACCTTTGATCTTTTGCTCTGCAATCACCGTGACCGACAGCCGCACCAGCGGGCGCACGTCCGCAGCCAGCGTGCCATCGGCGCGGGCAATCATCACCACATCGTATTCACTGGCCAGCCCCGCCATCACTTGCACAATGCGCTTGTCTTTGGCGCGTGCGAGCTTTTCCACACGTTCCAAGAGCTTGACTTTCGTGGTGCTGTCTAGCGTTGAAATTGGATCTGTTGCGCCATAGAGTTGACGTGCGGATGCTATCTTTTTAGTAGCTTGCTTTGCAGATTTTATGCCGGCAGAAGCGCTTTTTTTCGTGTAATTTGATGCACCAATCGAGCGCACCGTTTGTGCCGCATCCAACAACGATGCCCATGAAATGTCATCCGAATAGGCAAAAGCCGTTTTCTCGCCACTCACCGCCCTCACGCCCACACCTTGGTCAATCGAAAACGAGCCCGTTTTGACGATGCCCTCTTCCAGGCTCCAGCCCTCCGAGCGCGTGTATTGAAAATACAAATCTGCCTCATCGACACGATGCGCTTTGATCACATCCAGTGCTTTGAAGAGATGGCTCTCATTGAGGCCAAAAGGCGTCAGGAGCAAGGCTTGCGCAACGCCTAAGCGTTCAATGGTGGGTTCGCGAGAGATCATGACAGCATTTTAGACCGCTGTTCGGTTTTTCACGGCAAGCCTTCAATCGCCCTCACCCGCGCCGCAGCAATCGCTTGCCCAATCTGCGCATCCTTCTTGCCTTGCGCAATAGCCGCCCCTGCAATCTCTGCGGTCGAAACAGCCAAGGCGGCGTCTAGCGCGGTTTGCAGGCGCTTGGCTTGCGGGTACGGCTCATTTTCCTTGCCGAGCCGCCCGCGTGCATCGCATTCGCAGGCTTGCAAGACTTCGGCGAAACGCTGGGGTTTGCGGATCGCGTCACACCGCTCTAGCAGGCGCAGGGTGGCGGCTGCATCAAGATCGCCACTTCTGTGAATGTTGCCATGCTCACGCGCCACCACCACCGCCAGCTCCATGCATTCGGTGGGCACGCGCAAGCGCTCACTCACGGGAATCAGCAGACGAACGCTGCGCTCTTCGTGGCCAATATGGCGGGGCAACACATCGGCGGGCGTGGTGCCTTTGCCCAAATCATGCATCAGGCAGGCAAAGCGCACCGCCAACGGAGCGCGCAATTGCGCAGCCATATCCAGCACCATCATCAGATGAATACCGGTATCCACTTCAGGGTGATAATCCGCCCGCTGCGGCACACCCCAGAGCCGATCCACCTCAGGCAGCAGCACCTGCAACGCACCGCATTGCCGCAGCACCTGAAACATGCGAGATGGCTTGGGCTCCATCAGGCCCTTCGCTATTTCTTGCCACACCCGCTCAGCCACCAGCGCATCAGCCTCCCCAGCGGCCACCATGCGCCGCATCACATCCATCGTTGGCTTGGCCACCGAAAAACCCGCATAACGCGCCGCAAACCGCGCCACGCGCAAAATACGCACCGGATCTTCCGCAAACGCAGGGCTGGTGTGGCGCAAAAGTTGGTCATGCAAGTCTTGCGTGCCGCCAAAGGGGTCGATCAGCGCGTCTTGAGGCAGGTTTTTTAGATCAAATGCGTCACTTGCCGGCATAGAATCTACACAGAGTGCTATGGAATTTATAGTAAGGTCGCGCCGGGCCAGATCCTGCTCGATGCTCACATCGGGCGCGGCATGCATCTCAAAGCCATGGTAGCCCGGCGCGGTTTTGCGCTCAGTGCGAGCCAGCGCATACTCCTGCTTGGTTTGCGGATGCAGGAAAACTGGGAAATCTTTGCCCACAGCGAGAAAGCCCGCATCCAGCATCGCCTGCGGCGAGCTGCCCACCACACACCAATCCCGATCCTGCACAGGCCGCCCCAGTAGCGCATCGCGTACTGCGCCGCCGACCAAATAGACTTTACCGGGAATCTTCATTTCTTCATCACCACCAGACCCTTGAGGTATTCACCCTCCGGGAAGCGCATGGTAATCGGATGATCGGGGGCGGCATTCAAATGAGCCGTGATGTAGCCATCCACGCCCGCATCCATCGCGGCACCCGCCACGATTTTGTGAAACAAATCCGCATCAATCCCGCCCGAGCAGCTGAAGGTGTAGAGCAAGCCGCCTGGCTCCAGCAGTTTGAATGCCAAGCGGTTGATGTCTTTGTAAGCCCGCGCAGCGCGCTCAGCATGTGCGGCTGAAGGCGCAAATTTGGGCGGATCGAGAATGATGGCATCAAAGCTGCGCCCTTGGGCAATGAATTGCCGCAAGCTGGCGTTCACATCGGCATCCATGAACGTGGCGCTGCCGTCGAGCAACTGCGCTTCAAAGCCATTGAGCGCCACATTCGCTTTGGCGCGTTCAATCGCCGGGCCCGAGGAATCGATGCTGGTGATCTGCGCAGATTCCAAAGCCCCCGCCTCGCGCAGGCCAGACAGCGCAGCCACGGTGAAGCCGCCGGTGTAGCAGTAGCAGTTGAGCATGCGGCGAAATTGAAGACGGCCAGCTTCTTGCGAAAAACGCAAACGGTTATCGCGCTGATCCAAGTAAAAACCAGTTTTGTGGCCTTCGGAGATGCTGACCTTGAGCCGCCAGCCATGCTCTGCAATCACCACTTCTTCAGCCCTTTCCCCTTCAACCCCTTCGCCCCCAGCCGAGAGCCAGCCCGTGACCGCCGGCAGGCCTTCCAGTGTGCGGCTGCTTGCGTCGGAGCGTTCGTAGAGTTTGGCAAGGCCGCTGGCTTCGAGCAGAGCCGCTGCGATCAGCTTCTTTTGCCGCTCAGCGCCAGCGGATAAAAACTGCGCCACCAGCGTATCGCCATACTGATCCACAATCAAACCGGGCAAGCCATCAGCCTCGCCATGGATCACACGCACCCCTTCGTTTTTAGCTTCGTTTTTCAAGCCTAATCGGCTTCTTGCCAGCATAGAACGTGCGCAGAGCGCTACGAAAAAAGGAGCATCAATGCGCTGCGCTTCATCAAAACTCCACACGCGTGCGCGGATTTTGCTGCTCGGGCTGAAGGCCGCCCAAGCCAGAAACTTGCCATCCGAAGATTCCACCCGCACCGTCTCACCACTGTCGCCGCCGCCAGAGGCCAAGGCGTTGTCATAAATCCAAGGGTGGCCACGCAGCAGGGCGCGCTCTTTGCCGGGGCGTAATGTCACAGTTTTCATGTCCGCTATTGTCGCGGATGCGAGGAAGCCGAGCCAACATGTTGTGCGGCCCAGACTCTGCGCGCTTCAAGCCGTTTGCTTGATGTCTTTCACAAAGTCATGCCAGTTGGCTTGGCTCAGCAGAAAATCCATGCGCTCGATGGCGTGAGCCCAAGGCGTGTGCTGCCCCGCGCGCACTTCTTCCCGCGCGTTGTGCACGATGCCATGCAAGGTCTCGAAACTCACCAGTTTCATGTTCCAATTTTGGCAAGTGCGCCGCTCCAATTCGCGGTAATGGTAGAGCTGCACAACACCGTAATGGCGTGGATCGCGCAGCAACCGCGCCCACAAATGCGCCACAGCCTGCGGCGGGCCTTCGATCAGTTGCACAAACACGCCATCGCTGTACATCAGCAGCCCGGTGATGTGATCCATGCGATTGAGCTGAGCCACACTGCATGCCAAAGCCTGCAATGCGGGCAAATCCATCGGCTGCTTGGCCAAACTGCAATACAAGATTTGATCCATCTCAAATTCCTGCGATGCATCGATGGGCATGGGCTGCAAATGGGTGTGCGCTTTGGAGGTTGGATGATGAGCCACGGTGCATTTTTGATCTTTTTGATGACATGCTGCTCACTCGAATTCTGCTGGATTCATTCGATTCGTGAAAAAATGCACCAAACAAGATAATTTGTTATTCAGGCGACATTTTTAACACAGATTCCACGGATGACTGCCTCTTGGCTCGCGGATGCGCGGCATCATAAGCCTTCGCCAGATGCTGAAAATCCAGCCGGGTATAGACCTGCGTGGTGCTGATGCTGGCATGGCCCAGCAGTTCCTGCACAGCGCGAATATCTTGGCTCGATTGCAACACATGGCTGGCAAAGCTGTGGCGCAGCATGTGCGGATGCACCGCTTGCTGCAAACCGGCCTGCTGGCTGCGCATTTTGAGGCGCTGCCACACCATGGCGCTCGTGATGCGCAGCCCGCGTGGCGAGAGAAAGAGCGCCCAAGGCCCGCTCGGGTCGGTCTCGCGCTGCGCGGCTTGCTTGGAAGCTTGGGCTTTGAGCAGCAGCTGGGGGCGCAGCGACAGCCAGCGCTGTATCGCCTCGATGGATTTCCGCCCCATGGGCAAGCTGCGGCTTTTGCTGCCTTTGCCAATCACATGCACTTCGCCGGCTGCCAGATCAATGTAGCCTTTGAGCGCGTGTTGGCCGGCTGCGCTGGCACACAGGTCTAAATTGACCAGCTCACTCACGCGCAAGCCCGAGCCATACAGCAGCTCAGTGAGCGCAGCGTCACGAGCCTCCAGCACGGGATCGAAATTTGCTGCATCTTGCAAACCTTCAAAACTCGCCAATTGCACGGCCTGATCCACCGGCAAAGCTTTTGGCAGTGGTTTGGGCTGCTTGGGCGCTCGCACATCCTGCACCGGGTTGGCAGAGATTTTTCCCTCTCGCCCCAGCCAAGTGTAGAAGCCGCGCCAGCCGGAAAGAATGAGCGCGATGCCACGGCCACTGCGGCCAGTACTGTGCATTTGCGCCACCCAGCGGCGAATGTGGGCATGCTGAACCTGCGTGATGTCGATCTGGGCATGCGCTGCGTGGGTTTGCAGCTTGATCAAATCTTCGGTGTAGAGCGCCAGTGTGCGCTCGGCGAGGCGTTTTTCGACGCGGCAATGGCTGAGGTAGGCGGCGATCAGAGCCTGCGCCATGGCCGTGCCTTCTTTGTTTAGCCGCGCAGCCGCGATAGCGCTGCACTGGTGATCTCAGCAATGCGCTCCAGAAAATCCGTGCCCATGCCCGCATTGAAGCGCTGCGGATCAGGGGAGGCGAGCACCAGCATGCCGAAAGCTTCCAGCGCCGCGCCCGCACGCAGCGGCAGCAGTGCAAGAGATGCCGCCAGCTCGGGCTGATCCAGCCAATTGGCGGCTTCAAAACTAGAATTGACACCGCAATACGGCAGCTGCAACGATGAGGCAAAAGTCTTGGCATCGTCACTCACACCGACGGCAAATTCTTCCTCTGAAAACAAACCATTCACACCCCAGATTTTGATGGCCACTTGCGGCACAAGGAATTGGCTTTTGAGCTCATGCGCGACCGTGACTGGCAGATCAATGGCTTGCTGCGTGAGAAGCAGCGTGCGCGTCCAGCGCTGCATTTTGTCGGCAATCATCACATTCTCGTTGCCATTGCGCACCATCTCCATGATGCGGCCTTCTAGCGATTTGATCTTCTCGCGCAGCATCTCCGCTTGGCGCTCTTGCAGGCTCACGGCACGCTTGCCATGCTGAGAGAAAAGTTGAATAGAAGAAAGCGTCTCAGCGTGGCGCTCAAAGAACTCAGGGTTGGTGCTCAAATAGTTGGCGATATCGTCTTCAGTGATCGGCGGCACATCTTGCTGCTGTGTCATGGGAGTAGCTCCTGAATTTATAGCAGCCGCTATCTTAAACCACTCAGTCAGGAATCTCCATCTCGCCTTCAAATACGGTCGTCGCAGGCCCGGTGAGCAAAACTTTGGCTTGCAGGCCTTGTGATTCAAAAGGCCATTCAATGGTGAGCAAGCCGCCGTGGGTGTGGACATCGACTTTGCTGCCCAAAAGCCCGAGCCGAATGCCCGAGACCGCCGCCGCACAAGCGCCTGTGCCGCAAGAGAGTGTCTCGCCTGCGCCGCGCTCGTACACCCGAAGCTTGATGGCGCTTCGGCTTAAAATTTGCATGAAGCCAGCGTTGATGCGACGCGGAAACGCTGGATGCGTTTGCATCCAAGCACCTACGGCATGCACTGGCGCACTTTCTACATCATCCACCACCTGCACAGCATGTGGATTGCCCATCGACAGAACCGTAATCCCCAGATCACTTGCTATTTTTTCAGTAGCACTCTGCGCAGTATTTACGCCGGCTAACTGCCATTTTTCCCATGAATCTTTGCTGCGAGTCGTCGCATACGAAGCGTTAAACGGCACAACAGGCAAATCAAACAGCGGCACACCCATATCCACCGTCACGCGCCCATCACTTTGCTCCGTCAAGGTCAGCGTGTTGTTCATCGTTTTCACCCGCACCGAGGTTTTCTGCGTGAGCCCCTTGCTGCGCACATAGCGTACAAAACAGCGCGCCCCGTTGCCACAATGCTCCACCTCACCGCCATCGTTGTTGTGA
>JANNED010000032.1:0-4632 GCA_031388245.1 Variovorax sp. | reverse complement strand
TATTCCAAAGAGTGGATCAAGGCGAACAAGCCCGATGTCGTTTTCTTGGTTTATAACGATCACGCAACAGCGTTTAGCTTGGAGATGATTCCTACTTTTGCGATAGGTACAGGTGCGCATTACCCGATTGCCGATGAAGGCTGGGGCCCGCGCCCGGTGCCCGCCGTGCAGGGGCATACAAGCCTCGCTTCGCACATTGCACACAGCGTGATTCAAGATGATTTTGATCTCACCATCGTCAATGAAATGCCGGTGGATCATGGCTTGTCTGTGCCGCTTTCCCTTATGTTTGGCGAGCTTGATCCTGCAAAAGACGCGTGGCCTTGCAAAGTGATTCCGTTTGCGGTGAATGTGGTGCACTATCCGATTCCATCAGGCGAGCGCTGCTTCAAAATTGGCCAAGCTATTTCGCGAGCGATTGAAAGCTTTGATGAAGATTTGAATGTGCAGATTTGGGGCACTGGCGGTATGAGCCATCAACTCCAAGGCTCACGCGCTGGCCTCATCAACAAGGCGTTTGACAACGCCTTCTTGGACGAGCTGATCGCCAATCCAGCAGCGCTGGCGAAGAAATCGCATATCGATTACGTGCGCGATGCGGGCAGCGAAGGCATTGAGCTGGTGATGTGGTTGATTGCAAGGGGCGCAATGAATGATGTTGCCGGCGGCAAAGCGCCGATTTTGAAGCATCGCTTCTACCATGTGCCTGCTAGCAACACAGCAGTAGGCCACCTGATATTAGAAAACTAAACCTCCGTGCCTTCCGTGCTGTTTCTGTGTCTTCCGTGTTCTCTTTCTTGGCCAACAAGAAGAACACGGAAGACACAGAAACAGCACGGAAGGCACGGAGAATTCAACGGAAGGATTTGATATGACGATTAACGTCGCTCTTGCTGGCGCTGGCGCTTTTGGCATCAAGCATTTGGATGCTTTGAAACTCATTGACGATGTGAAAGTCATCTCTGTGATTGGCAGGGATCTGGCTAAGACGCAAGAAGTGGCCGATCAATATGGCATTGCGCATGTGACGGATGATCTTGCACAGACTCTGAAAATCAAAGCGATTGATGCTGTGATCCTTTGCACGCCCACGCAGATACATGCATCACAAACGCTGGCTTGCCTAGCTGCTGGCAAGCATGTGCAGGTCGAGATTCCGCTGTGCGATGTGTATGCAGAAGGCCAAGCCGTTGTTGTAGCGGCGAAGGGCAGCGGCAAAATCGCGATGTGTGGTCACACGCGGCGCTTCAATCCTTCGCATCAATATGTCCATCAAAAAATTAAAAGTGGCGCTTTCAACATCCAGCAAATGGATGTGCAAACCTATTTTTTTCGCCGCACGAATATGAATGCGCTGGGCCAAGCGCGCAGCTGGACGGATCACTTGCTGTGGCATCATGCCGCACACACGGTGGATTTGTTTGCCTACCAATGCGGCAGCCCGATTGTCAAAGCCAATGCCATTCAAGGCCCGATTCACCCGACTCTTGGCATTGCGATGGATATGAGCATTCAACTCCAAGCTGCAAACGGCGCGATCTGCACACTGTCGCTCAGCTTCAACAACGAAGGCCCGCTGGGCACTTTCTTCCGCTACATCGGCGACAGCGCCACCTTCATCGCCCGCTACGATGATTTGTCGCAATCGACGAAAGAGGGCAAAGAAGAAAAAATCGATGTGAGTCAAGTGGCTGTGAGCATGAATGGCATCGAGCTGCAAGACAGAGAATTCATCGCAGCTATCCGCGAAAGCCGCGAGCCCAATGGATCAGTTGCTCAGGTGTTGCCTTGCTATGAAGTGCTGCATCAGCTGGAGCAGCAGCTGCACTAATCACTATCAAGATGATAGCGCTTAGTGCATATTCTATGCCGGCTCAAGCATGTTTTCCTTATAATTAAGGCATGAACAAACGCAAAATCGGTATCTTCAATGTGCAGCCTATTGGCCTAGGCTGCATGAATCTGGATCATGCCTACGGGCCATCGGTCAGCGAAAGCCAAGGCGAGCGTGTTTTGCTTGGCGCACTCGATGCGGGCTATGATTTTCTGGATACGGCGACGCTGTATGGTGGTGGCAAGAATGAAACGCGGATTGGCGAGGTGCTCAAAAAACACCGCCATCGCTACACGCTGGCCAGCAAATGCGCAATGGCGATTGTGCCTGTGGATGGCAAACTCACGCGCGTGATCGACGGGCGACCTGAGACCTTGATTCGTCAGTGTGAAGACAGCTTGCGTCGTTTGCAAACCGATGTGATTGATCTGTATTACATGCACCGCTGGGACAAAAAAGTGCCTATTGAAGACAGCGTGGGTGCCCTTTCCGACATGGTTCGCAAAGGGCATATACGCGCCATTGGGCTTTCCGAAGTCGGCGCGGCGACGCTTCGCAAAGCACATGCCGTACACGCAATAGCTGCTGTGCAAAGCGAATACAGCCTCTGGACGCGCGACCCTGAAATTGCCGTGTTGCAAGCTTGCAAAGAGCTCGGTGTGGGCTTTGTGGCTTTCAGCTCGGTGGCGCGTAAATTTTTCGGCGGCTTGACGGATGTGAACACTTTGGATGCCAAAGACATCCGCCGTACGATGAGCCGATTTCAAGACGAGAATTTACAAAGGAATCTTGCACTCTTGCCGCCCATGCAAACCATGGCCGATGAAATAGGCGTGAGCATCGCGCAGCTCGCGCTGGCTTGGGTGCTCGCGCAGGGCGAGCATATCGTCTCGATTCCGGGCACGACGAATCCGCAGCATATGAAGGACAATTTTGCCGCGCAAAGCATCAAGCTGAGCGCCACGCAAGTAGCGCAACTCAATCAAATGATCAACCGCCACAACGTGAGCGGCGCACGCTACGACGCGCAATCGCAATCTGAAGTCGATACGGAGTGCTACTAAATTAAGAGCTATACACGCAGACAATATGCGGCTAGGTGATCAAAAGCCTATCAATTCCCCTCTAAAAGTCAACCCTTGGCCACAGCCGATGCCAGCCAAGTTTTAAAGCTCACCAGTGGCGCGAGCTGTACTTTGGATTCTGGGTAACACAGGTAATAGCCGCTGTCATCTGTGTAGCCATCGTCTAGGGGCGCAGATACCAGCCCTGCGGCCACATCGTCTTGCACCAAACAACGCGGCACCAAAGCTAAGCCCATGCCAGCCATGACGGCGCGAATCAGGCTGTGGAATTGATCGAGCTGGGGGCCAGCCAGAGGGTTGATGCCGCTCACGCCATGTGCCTCACACCAATGTGCCCACGCCTGCGGCACGGTGGCATGTTGCAAGAGGGGAAATTTGGTGATGTCTTGCGGTTTGCGCAGCAAAGGCCTGCTCTTGGGGGCGGGCGGCGCAATCAGCATCACCTCGCGGCCCGTGATGTATTGCGCCACAGCGCCGGGCCAATGGCCTTGACCAAAGAGGATGGAGCAATCCAGATCAGTGCGATCAAAGGTATAGCCCTGAGCGAAGGGCACAAAATGCAATGCGATCTGCGGATGCATTTTTTGAAATTCGGGCAGGCGCGGGATCAGCCATTTCGCGGCAAAAGTGGGCAGGCAAGAGATATGCAGCGCACCGCCGCCATCGCCGCTGGTAATCACTTCCAAAGTGGCCGCTTCGAGCTGCGTGAGCAGCACACGCACTGCGGCTTCGTAGCGCACACCGGCGGGCGTGAGGATCAAGCGCTTGCGCACACGCTCAAACAAACTCACACCCAAGCTGCTTTCAAGCTCCAAAATTTGCTTGCTGACCGCACTTTGTGTGAGATGCAACGCCTCGGCGGCTCGGGAGATGCTGCTGTGCCGTGCCGTCATCACGACAGCACGCAGCAAGTGAGTGGGGGGATGGAGTTTTCGCATGGTCATGGGCTGATCATGCTGTTTGGGAATGCATGCACGATGGGTATTAACCCGCAATTATTCAGTCTGATTTGGAATGGTGATGTGCGAACATTTCGCTTTTCTCTCAGCTATTGCCAATGAAGAATACACGCATCGCAACAAACCCATGGTGAACTTAATGAAACGCAGGCATGTACTAAATTTTGCAACAGGCGCAGTCGTGAGCGTGGCAGCGAATCCTTTTGTGAATCCCGTTATGGCTCAGACCAAGCCACTTCGCTTGATCGTGCCGTTCCCGCCCGGCGGTGCAACCGACATCACGGCACGCGCTTTGCAAGAGCCCTTGTCTAAGGCGTTGGGGCAAACGGTCATTGTTGACAACAAAGCCGGCGCAGGTGGCTCCATCGGGATGGCTGAATTGGCCAAAGCTCCGCCGGATGGCTTCACGCTGGGCATCGCCACGCTCTCCACGCATGGCGTGAACCCTGCCATTTATAAAAAACTGCCCTACGATCCCATCAAGGATTTTGCGCCGATCAGCGAGTTGGTCAAAGCGCCCGGGGTGTTGGTGGTGAATTCAAAATTGCCTGTGAATAGCTTTGAAGAGTTTGTGAAATTCCTCAAAGCCAATCCCGGTAGAGTGAGCTATGCCTCGCCGGGCAATGGCACGATTGGTCACATGTGGGGCGAGCTGTTCAAGAGCACCACCAACACATTCATTGTGCACATCCCCTATCGAGGTGCCGGGCCTGCATTGAATGATGTGCTCGGTGGGCAGGTGCAGGTCTATTTT
>JANNED010000288.1:0-40577 GCA_031388245.1 Variovorax sp. | reverse complement strand
GTGCAAATTCGCTTTGAGCATTGCCGCGTGCCCGCAGAGAATTTACTCGGCGAAGAAGGCCAAGGTTTGAAGATTGCGCTCAGCGGCTTAGAAGGCGGGCGCATCGGCATTGCCGCGCAATCGCTGGGCATGGCGCGCGCTGCGTTTGAAGCGGCACTCATTTACAGCAAGCAGCGTGAGAGCTTTGGCCAGCCGATTTTTCAGCATCAGGCCGTGCAATTCAAGCTGGCCGATATGGCCACGCAGATTGAAGCGGCGCGAGCACTCATTCATCATGCAGCCGCACTCAAAGATGCAGGGCGGCCCTGCCTCAAGGAAGCCGCCATGGCCAAGCTCTTTGCGAGTGAGATGGCAGAAAAGGTCTGCTCCGATGCGATTCAAGTGCATGGCGGCTATGGCTATGTGAGCGATTTTCCTGTGGAGCGGATCTACCGGGATGTGCGTGTGTGCCAGATTTATGAAGGCACGAGTGATGTGCAAAAAATACTCATCGGACGCGCGTTGGCTTGAATCTGAGCTGCCCTTCTACCCGCCGTACCCAACTGAAGGAAACAAAAACAATGACAATCAAAATATCTAGCCATCAATTGGTCGATCAGGCCATGCGCGAAGTCAAGACCTACAGCGCAGCGGAAGTCAAATCAAAAATGGCTACCAACAAATCCGTGCTTCTGGTTGACATTCGAGATATCCGCGAGCTGCAAACACCGGATGGCACGCCTGTAGGCAGCCTGCATGCGCCGCGTGGGATGCTGGAGTTTTGGGTCGATCCTGCATCGCCGTATCACAAGCCGATCTGGGCGGATGAGAGCAAAGAATTTGTGCTGTTTTGTGGCCTAGGCTGGCGCAGCGCGCTCACGGCCAAGACACTTCAAGACATGGGGCTCACGAACATAGCGCACATTGATGGCGGCTTCAAGGCCATGAAAGAAGCTGGCTTTGCGATGGAGACACTGGAGCAACGCAAGGCAGGCAAAGCATGAAATACGAGGCTATTTTGTTTGACTGCGATGGCGTGTTGGTGGACAGCGAGCGCATCACCAATGGCGTGTTGCGGGAAATGCTGGGAGATATGGGCTGGAAGATGTCGGAGGCTGAATGCATGGGGCATTTCATCGGCCATCTGGTGCAAGATCAAGGCGAGCTGATCAAAAAAAACACCGGCCAGCAGATTGACGATGCATGGATCTCTGCTTTTCGCGTTCGGCGTAACCAAGCATTGAACGATTCGCTCACTGCCATTGAAAACATTCACACCTGCTTAGAAAGCATCACGCAGCACTACGGCAAAAAAATCGCTTGTGCCAGCGGAGCGGATCGCCAAAAAGTCGTGTTGCAGCTGACCAAAACTAAGCTGCTGCATTACTTCGACGGCCGTATTTTCAGCGGCGTAGAGATGCCCCAAAGCAAGCCCGCGCCGGATGTGTATCTGGCCGCAGCGGCAGCGCTGGGCGTTGATCCCAAGCGCTGCGCCGTGATTGAAGACAGCCCGACGGGCGCGCGCGCGGGCGTTGCCGCAGGCTGCACCGTGTTTGCTTTTTGCCCCGATTCACCCAGCCATTCCACACCCGAGGCGATGCGCGCCGTGGGCGCAAGCCATGTGTTCATCAACATGGCGGATTTACCCGCGCTGCTGGTCTGACCGTCTTCAGCACGCGCTCAAATCAGTTTTTCACACCCCGACACACTTCACACGCTTGCTTTCTTGCACGTGTATCCGTTGGCACATAATGCAACTCACAGGCCATGCAGCGGAGCATTTTTTTGCTGCACCGGCGCTGAAACACACTTTGTGGGGTGGTTGCGATGAATATGCTCTCGGTTTGGGGTTGGCCACTGGTGATTCTGGCTGTGGCGGCGTTGGCTGCTGTGATTGGGGTGTTCTGGCAGCGTGCAGCGCCTGTGGTTCACAGCGGCAAAGTGCGGGCATTTCGTCAAGATGATTGGCAGCCCCGCACCATGCGCCCCCTCACGCCTGTGGAGCTGAAGGCTCTGGTGCGGCTTCGCCGCGCTTTGCCCGAGTGCCTTTTGTTGCCACAAATTGCATTGGCGCGTTTTCTGAGTGTGGCGCAAAACCGTTCGTACAACCAGTGGTTTGGCAGCGTCGGGCGGCGATGCGTGGATTTTTTGGTGTGTTCTGAACAAGGTGATGTTTTGGGCGTGATTCAGCTGCAATCTGCCAAAAATACGCGGGTGGCCTCTGAGGGCACGCAACGCAAGCTCAAGGCGCTGGAGATGGCGCAAATCCCGATGTGGCAGTTTGATGGCGATGATCTGCCAGATACCAAGGCGATCCGGGCGATGGTGATGCCGCAATTGCAGGCAGCAGAGCAGCATTCGCAAATGATGTCGTTGCAGCAGCCTGAATCAGAATGGCAGGCCACACGCATGGAGCTGCGTGAAAGCAATGTGCCCAAGAAAAAATCCTCTACCACCAAACCAGATCGGTGGGATCAGGTGTGGCCTTCAGAGGAGGCACGCTCAAGTGTGTTTCTTGATGAAATGGGGATGATCGAAGTACCGCCCATCAAAACAAAAGGCAGTGGCCGCGCTGCAACAGGCTTTACACGAGGCTAGCATTTGCAAGCCATCAGCTTTTGTATTTGACCGAGCAGCCGTAAGCGCGTGTAACGCTGTTGCTGAGCGGTTTGCCATTGGCCATCTCGGTGAGCGAGACTTTGACGTAATTCGTGGCCTTTGCAATATCTGCTGCGCTGGCAGAAGGAATGCTGTCGATCCCGCCTGCGTAAACGAGCATGCCTTTGCCGTCAACGATGTACATGTGCGGCGTGGTGCGTGCGCCGTAAGCTTTGCCGATTTTTCCGTCTTCATCCATCAGCGTGTGCGTTGCAGGCGCTTTTTGCTCTTTCATCCATTTGGCGAGATCGGCGGGCTTGAGGTAATCCGGGTGATCGGTGCCGGTGGAATTGATCGCGAGCCAGACGGCGTTCTTCGCTGTAGCCTCTTGCTGCGTGCCTTGCATGTTGCCGCCTTGGTAATGCTTGCGCACATAGGGGCAGCCAGGATTGACCCATTCGAGCACGACGGCTCGACCTTTGAAGTCGGCCAGCGAGACAGTTTTGCCCGTCACATCTTTGGCACTGAAATTGGGGGCGGCTTGGCCTACAGTGGCTGTGGCTTGCGCCCAAGCTTGCCGTGTGGTGGCCAGCAGGGCAGCCGTGGCGAGCGCGGATGTAGCGAATTGGCGGCGTTGCATGACATGGCTCCTCAAACTTTTGAAAATGATTGGCTTATAGTTTCGCAAGTTCTGCTTGCAATTGTGTGACGCTCAATATTTCCGACATGACTACAGGGGCACTGCCCGGTTTGTAGATCACATACACCGGCACGCCGCTGCGCCCTAGCTGCGTGATGGCTTGCGTGATGGCTGGATCGCGTTTGGTCCAGTCTGCGCGGAGCAATTGCACCTTTTTAGCGGAAAAATTTTGCAATACAGCTGCATCAGACAGTGTGGCTTTTTTATTGAATTGACACGTGACGCACCAAGCCGCAGTGAAATCGACGAAAACGGGTTGATTGGTGGCGAGCAGCTGCTCCACCTTGCCCGGCTCCCAAGCTTGCCAGCCAGCAGCTTGAACCGGTGTGGATTCTTGGATTTTAAAGATATTTTGGCCAATAGCCGGCATAAAACCAGCAAACATTGCTATAGAAATAATAGCAATCACGACGCGCGAACGTCCGCGCAACGACAGCCCCCAAGCCAGCATCGCCACGCACAACAGCAACACCATCAAGGCTGCCGAGCCGTCAATGCCCGATTGCTGCCCAATAACCCACAGCAGCCACACTACCGTCGCCAACATCGGAAAGGCCATGAATTTTTTGAAGGTATCCATCCATGCACCAGGGCGCGGCAGGAGCCTCGCCAGCGCAGGCATGAAGCTGGCGGCAAGATAGGGCAAGGCCATGCCCATCCCCAGAGCCGCAAACACCGCCAGCGCCTGCCAGGCTGGCAAACCCAACGCATACCCGAGCGATGCCCCCATGAAAGGTGCAGTGCAAGGCGAGGCGATGGCGACGGCCAGCACCCCCGAGGCAAACGCATCCACCTGGGGATTCTTGGCCTGCAAAGTGGCGATGGAGGATGGCAATACACGGGTGAGCTCAAACACACCGAGCAAATTCAGCGCGATCAACGTGAACAGCAAGGCCAGTGCAGCAACAACGTAGGGCGATTGCAGCTGAAAGCCCCAGCCCAGCGCCTCGCCGCCTGCTCTGGCTCCAAGCAACAAGCCGCCCAATGCCAAGAAACTCAGCACCACGCCGATGGTGTAAGCCACGCCACCTGCCACCCTTGCTCGGTGTGAAGGCGCATTGGCAAAGCCAAGCACCTTGATCGCCAGCACCGGCAGCACGCAAGGCATCAAATTCAAAATCAAGCCACCGAGCAAAGCAAGAAGCAGCGCGGGGAGAAGGGCTGTCACTTCAGAGCCGTCGGCTTGAATCGGCATGGTGGATGCGCCCGCATTGGCCTTCAAGGCCGCTGCCAGCTCAGGGGGCACTTGTGCAACAGCTGCCACCGCTGGCCAAGCGCCTTCAATTTTTGCTTGCACGCGATAAACTGCTTTGCCATCAGCGGTGAGCACCAAGGGCAGCGCCTCAGGGCTGGCGCTGCGCTGCGCAGAAATTGGGAAAGATGCCGTCCACACCTCAGCGTTCCAAGCTTGCGTCCACTGCGTGGTTGCCTTGGGCGCTTGTGCAGATTCGCTGGCAAGCCGTGCGCCGTTATCCAATACATCTGGCGTTTCAGGATACAGCTGCAAACTCCGACCGCGCAGCGCCGCAGGCAAATTGCGAAGATTGAATTCAAGTTGCTTTCCGTTGATTTTTGCGCTCGCTTGCACGTTCACATCCTGCGGATGCGCCGCAAATGCTGCATCGAATGCCGCCTTGTGCAAAGCCGTCGAGCTCGTCGCCGGAATCTTCAATGCAAACTCGCCCTCCTCAGGAATGCATTCTTGCTTGCACACCAGCCAGACCGCCTTGAGCTTGACTTCCAGATCAGGCTTCAAAAAATCCGGCTTATACAACGTAGAAATTGCCAAAGGAACAGGCAGCAGCACCGTATTTTCATAGCCGTAATTCGCCAAAGACCCAATCCAAATTTTCTTAGGCACAGGCCAGCGAGTCTCACCAGCCTGTACGCCGGCGGGCAACAGCCATTGCATCTCGGTGGGCTGCCCTGAATCGCCAGAATTCTTCCAATACGTGTGCCACTGCGGCTGGTGCGTGATTTGCAGACCCACCCACACTGGCTTGCCTGCGCCCACGCCTTCTGGCGCATAGGCCAAGAGCTCCGCGCGCACCTGAGGGGTCGTCACCACCGCGCTGGCACTGGCTGAGACCATGGGTTTCGCCAGATTTTGTGCATGTGCCGATACAACACCTGAGCAGATGGCTATCCAGTAAATAGCAAATAGCCGAAGCCAAGATGGAATGGGATGAAGCATGAACGAGTGAGTCTGCAGGCAGCGAATAGTTCTACATGTCGGCAGCGCTTAAAGACCGGAGTAGGTGGATATGGCCTGCCGTTTGAGCTGCTTGCCTTCGCGCTGCAAAACCGAGCTTTGCACGCCCTGTGGATATTCATCAAGAAGCCAAATCAAGTCTTCTTTGAGATCCCCTCCCGTGGCCAGGGCAATCACACTCATGAACTGCAAGCTGCCTGCCTGACTGACACGGCTGTGCCAGATCGCCCCCGTTCGCCGCTCAACAACCGCCAACCATTGCGCTTGCTTGCCGCGCGGATCGATCAGCTTGCGGCAAACGCCGGCTTGACGCTCCGCGCATTCGCACCACTGGACACGCAAACTGATCAAAGGCCTGAGCGCACCATCCAATGTGGCGTTGAATGGCTGGTGCGACGGGATGCACATCTCCCGATCTAAGGCATCTGCCGGCTTAGGAAAATCTTGTGACAGCACGAGCATCACTTCTGCTTGGGTCGCCAGCCATGCGGTCAACGGTCGCTCTAGGCGCGGATTGAATTCATTGTTTGAAAAGGCCTGGTGCGTTGCTTGCCGCGCACGCACCAGCCTGGTATTTGCCGACAATGGGCGCGTTGAGATCAGTACATCTGCATCGTCTGCCAACACAAAACGCCGCACTTGCGATAATTCAAAATTGCTCAGATGCAGACAAGGCCCATTGGAGAGCACCAATGCGCCAGCCAGATGCATCAACTGCACAGGTCGGCTGCCCTTTTCATCCACCGCCCACACAGGTGATTGCATCAAAGCCGTCAAGGCGGCAGAGTGCGTGGCGGATGCGGGCATCGACAAAGGATGCAAGGGCCATTGCCCAGGCTCTGCTTTCAAGCGATCAGCCATGGCTTCATGCCGCAGCGCGATGGCTTGCCGAGCCGCTGTTTCGCAGGCTGCCAAAGGCATCATCGGATCCATCACAATGCCAAGGGGCAAGCGAACTGCGCTGTACCAAGTTGACATCTGAAAGCTTTGTGCCAGCGTCTGCCCAGCGCTTAAGCACAACACAGCCAAAATCACACTTCGGAGCATGGCATGAACCGAGGTAAAAATGGCTTGAATAGGCATGATGGGGATTGTAAGGGCGCGAGCGCGAGCAAGCCATCTGTCGATGGGGGCATGCATCATGGCGGCAGAGGGAGCGCCGTCTTGTAGCGCACGCGCTTCAATGCAAAGCTAGAGCGAATTTTCTCAATGCCAGCAATCGATGTGAGCTGCTCCAAAATAAATTTCTCAAGCGCAGGCAAATCAGCCACAGCCACACGGATCAAGTAATCGCTGTCGCCGGTCATCAAATAGCATTCCATCACTTCGTCGTGCTCGGCGATGCGTTGCTCAAATTCTGCGAGTGCGCTTTTGCTTTGCTCTTTGAGGCTGATGTTGATGAAGACGGAGAGGCCCAACCCGAGCTTGAGTGGATTGGCTAGCGCCACATAACGGTCAATCACACCTGCCGATTCCAGCGCTTTGACCCGCGCCAAACAAGGCGATGGCGAGAGATGCACGCGGCGCGCCAGCTCGACGTTGGACAGATCGCCTTCGCTCTGCAACTCACGGAGTATTTTGTAATCGATGCTGTCTAAATCCATATTAACGGCATTTTATGCTGATATTGAAGCTATAGCAGCGTATTTCAGCAGCACATTTTTCAAGCACATCAGCACAATTCAAACCATGAACGCATCCACCGCACCCCTACATCTGATGCCCGCAGCGCAGACCAGCCCGAGCACCCCCCACGATACTGATCCACAAGAGACTGCCGAGTGGCGCGATGCGTTGTCTGCCCTGATTGCCTCTGAAGGCCCACAGCGTGCGCAGTTTTTACTCAGCCAAATGCTCACGCAAGCGCGTGCCCAAGGCGTGCCATGGCAGCCTGCGCTCAATACGCCTTATGTCAACACCGTGCGCGTGGACACGCAAGGCGCATTTCCCGGCGATCTGGCGATGGAAGAACGCATCGCAGCGCTGATGCGCTGGAACGCGCTGGCGATGGTGGCGCGCGCAAACATGGCCTATGGCGAGCTCGGCGGGCATATTGCCAGCTATGCGAGCGCGGCAGATTTGTTTGAAGTGGGCTTCAATCATTTCTTTCACGGACGCACGCCAGAGCAAGAGCCTGAACATCGGGGCGATCTCGTCTTCTTTCAGCCGCACAGTGCGCCCGGCGTTTATGCCCGAGCATTTTTGGAAGGCAGGTTGACAGAGCAAGACCTCACATTTTTCCGCCGCGAGCTCGAAGCCCCAGCGCATGGCGCACGCGGCTTGTGCAGCTATCCGCATCCGTATTTGATGCCTGATTTTTGGCAGTTTCCCACTGGCTCCATGGGCATCGGCCCGATCAGCTCAATTTATCATGCGCGATTTATGCGCTATCTCACGCATCGTCAGTTGCTCGATTGCACTGGCCGTAAAGTTTGGGGCGTTTTCGGTGACGGCGAAATGGACGAGCCCGAATCGATGAGCGCTTTGACGCTGGCCTCGCGCGAGGGATTAGACAACCTCGTCTGGGTGGTCAACTGCAATTTGCAGCGCTTAGATGGCCCGGTGCGCGGCAATGGCAGTGTGATCAACGAACTAGAGCGCCTCTTCAGCGGCGCAGGCTGGAATGTGATCAAGCTGCTCTGGGGCAGCGATTGGGATGGCTTGTTTGCGCGAGACACCACGGGCGCTTTGGTGAGCGCACTTGAAGGCACGGTCGATGGCCAAATGCAAACCTTCGCCGCCAAAGATGGTCGCTACAACCGTGAGCATTTCTTCGGGCAAAACGATGCCTTGAAACACCTTGCGCAAGGCATGACGGATGAGCAAATTGACCGCTTAAAACGCGGCGGCCACGACATCGTGAAAATCCACGCCGCCTACGCCGCCGCCGCAGCCCATACCGGCCAGCCCACCGTGATCCTCGCGCACACGAAGAAGGGATACGGCATGGGCACAGCCGGCCAAGGCAAGATGACGACGCACAGCCAGAAGAAATTAGACGACACTGACTTGATCGAATTCCGCAATCGCTTTAACTTGCCGCTCACCGACGAACAAGCGATGAACATGGCTTTTTACAAACCGACGGAGGCCAGCGCTGAGATGCAATACCTGCACGCCAAGCGCAAAGCCCTCGGCGGCTATTTGCCCAAGCGGATCACCGAATGCGCCCGAGTAAATATCCCAGCGTCATCAAGTTGGGGGCAATTCGCTTTGAAGGCAGACGGCAAAGAAATGAGCACCACCATGGCCTTCGTGCGCATGATGGGCAATTTGCTCAAAGACGAATCTTTAGGCCAGCGTATCGTGCCCATCGTGGCCGATGAAGCGCGCACCTTCGGCATGGCCAATTTGTTCAAGCAAGTCGGTATCTACTCCAGCGTTGGCCAGCAATACGCGCCGGAAGACATCGGCTCGGTGCTGAGCTACCGCGAAGCGATCGATGGCCAAATCTTAGAAGAAGGCATCTCAGAAGCAGGCGCGATTGCCAGCTGGACGGCCGCCGCAACCAGCTACAGCGTGCATGGTTTGGCCATGCTGCCCTTTTATATTTACTACAGCATGTTTGGCTTCCAGCGCATCGGCGATGCAATTTGGGCGGCAGCCGATCAACGCGCCAGAGGCTTCTTGCTCGGCGCAACATCGGGCCGCACCACTTTAGGCGGCGAAGGCTTGCAGCATCAAGATGGCACGAGCCATCTAGTCGCCGCCACCATTCCCAACTGCAAAGCCTATGACCCGGCCTTTGCTGGCGAGTTGGCTGTTCTTGTCGAGCGTGGCATGCAAGAGATGATGATGGAGCAAAAGGATGTTTTCTACTACATAACTTTGATGAACGAAAACTACGCGCAGCCTGATTTGCCTGCAGGCGCAGCGGAAGGGGTGATGCGTGGATGCTATGTATTCAGTAGCACTCTACGCAGTCAATACGCCGGCGAAGTGGCTCAATCACCTAAAAATAGCACTGAACAGCCAACGTCGCGCATCACCCTCTTGGGCTCGGGCGCGATTCTCACAGAGGTCATCAAAGCTGCGGGCAAGCTCGCTCTTGAGGGCTACGAAGTGCATGTCGTTAGCGTCACCAGCTGGAGCGAGCTCGCACGCGATGGGATGGCCTGTGAGACATCCAGCAAAACACCGTGGCTTGCCCAAGTCCTCGCGCAGACGCAAGGCCCGATCATTGCCGCCAGCGACTACGTGCGCGCCGTGCCCGAGCAAGTGCGCGCCTATGTGCCCCCAAGCCGCAGCTTCAAAACCTTGGGCACGGATGGCTTTGGCCGCAGCGACACCCGAGCCAATCTGCGCCAGTTCTTCAATGTCGATGCACAAAGCATCTTGCGAGCAGCGAACAAAGCCCATCTAGCTCAGCAATTTACCGCAGTCATCTTGCCGTAATATCGAGGGCATGACCACGATCAATAGCCTTCCCTCTCGCTTCTGGGCAGACCTGTCCACCCGCCACTTTGCCCAGCTCGCTGCCAGTGGCACGGATGATGTGGTGGCGGTATTGCCAGTCGCTGCGATTGAGCAGCATGGCCCGCATTTGCCAACTTCAGTGGATACGACTTTGGTCAACGGTGTGATTGCGGCCACGTTGCCACATCTGGGCCACACGCGTGCCCTCATCCTGCCCACTCAGCAGGTCGGTAAAAGTAATGAGCACGCCCGCTTTCCGGGCACACTCACTTTGAAGGCCGAGACGCTGATTGCGCTGTGGACGGAGATGGGCGAATGCGTCAATGCTGCGGGCATCAAGAAGCTGGTGCTCCTGAATTCACATGGTGGGCAAATCAGCGTGATGGACATCGTGGCGCGTGATCTGCGCGTGCGCCTCGACATGCTGGTGTTTTCTACCAACTGGTTCACCTTGCCACTGGGCGATGAGATCAACGCCCTGTTTGCGCCCTCAGAGCACCGCTTTGGCATCCATGGCGGCGATATGGAAACTTCGATGATGCTGGCGCTTGCGCCACAGACCGTGGATATGAGCCAAGCACGTGATTTCAAAAGCAGCTCCGAGCATCGCTCCGAGAAATATCCGATTTTGGGCAATGGCGTGAGCGCAAAAATGGGCTGGCAAACGCAAGATTACAACCCGATGGGAGCATGCGGCAATGCAGGAATAGCCACAGCAGAGAAAGGCCATGCTGTCATCAACTCCGCAGGCAAACAGTTGGCGCAACTCTTATCTGAGATCAGCAGCTTGCCAATGAGCACATTGATAGCTCACCCTGTAATTCCAAAATGACAACGCTAAAGTACAAAGACGATTTGACTTTTAATGCCTTGGCTATCAAGCGTTCGCATAACTACGAGGCAGGAATAGCTCGCGCCATCACTGCTAAAGAAAGCATCAGCAGATTGCGAGCAATCTCGACATGCAAAAAGCAAAATTTGCCTAAAGGCCCTGTAGGCGGAGACCGTATACAAAACCGTATCAACGATGGTTCGCTCTCAATGCAATACTGATTTGCATAGATTAAATACCCATAGAAAGCACTATGACCACTCAGACCCTGCTCGAACTAAAACGCGTCAACAAGCGCTACGACAATGGCACGCTTGCCTTACAAGATGTGGATTTGGCCATTGGCGAGCGCCAATTCGTCAGCTTGCTCGGGCCTTCGGGTTGCGGCAAAAGCACGGCACTGAAAATCATGGCGGGCTTGCTACCGCTTTCAAGTGGTGTGATGGTTTGGGGAGACGCTGTTCATAACAGTTCAACCCAAGACCATTCCAAAGATATTTCCTTCGTCTTCCAAGAGCCCACGCTGATGCCCTGGGCCGTGGTGTTTGACAATGTGTGGCTGCCTTTGAGACTCAAAGGTTTGAGCAGGGAGCAAGCCCGCCCACAGGTCGAAGATGCCTTGGCCAAAGTCGGCCTTTCGCAGTTTGCTCATGTCTATCCCCGCGAGCTGTCTGGCGGCATGAAGATGCGTGTCTCAATTGCGCGGGCGATGGTGACGGAGCCGCGCCTCTTGCTCATGGATGAGCCTTTTGCTGCGCTCGATGAGATGACGCGCTTTAAGCTGAATAACGACACGCTCAATCTTTGGCAAACCAAGCAATTCACTGGCGTGTTCGTCACCCACAGCGTGTATGAAAGCGTGTATCTTTCTAACCGAATCATCATCATGGCGGCGCGGCCCGGGCGCGTGATTGCAGATATTGCGATTGATGAACCCTATCCGCGCTCGGACGCTTTCCGCAACACCGAGCGCTATGCGCAGCTCTGCGTCAAAGTCTCACAAGAGCTGCAAAAAGCAGGAGAGCATCATGTCTGAAGATACTATGAAATCAGTAGCACTCCGCGCAGATTCTGTGCCGGCTAAAGGCCAATTTCTTCTAAGAACCCTACCCTTTATCGTTTTTGCAGCTGCCTTGGTGGGTTGGGAGGCGATTGTGCGCATCAATAACATTCCACAATACATTTTGCCAGCGCCCACCCTCGTACTCGTGACGCTTTGGGACAACCTCGGCTCGCTCATGCAAAGCTGGTGGTTCACGATGAAGGTCACGTTTGGTGCGTTGTTTCTCGCGGTTACGGGCGGTGTGATTTTGGCCACTTTGTTTGCGCTCAACAAATGGGTCGAAGCGAGTCTTTTTCCGTTTGCCATCGTGTTGCAAGTCACGCCGATTGTGGCGATTGCACCGCTGATTTTGATTTTCATCGACAGCACCATGGCCGCGCTTTTGCTCTGCGCATGGATCGTGGCTTTCTTTCCGATACTGTCGAACACCGTGATTGGCCTGCGCAGCGCGGATCACAATTTGAAAGATCTCTTCTCGCTGTACCGCGCCTCACCATGGCAAACTTTGCGGCATTTGCTCATTCCCTCTGCCATGCCCTTCTTCATCGCAGGCCTGAAAATCGCGGGCGGTTTGAGTTTGATTGGTGCCGTCGTTGCGGAGTTCACAGCAGGTGCAGCGGGCAAACAAACGGGGCTGGCATCGCGTATTTTGGAGGCAAGCTTTCGCACAGAGATCCCGAAAATGTTTGCCGCCTTGGTGCTCGTTTCGCTCACCGGCGTGATGATTTTTGTGTTGTTCAACATCGTCTCCAAGCTCGTGCTGGGCAAGTGGCATGAGAGCGAAGTCAAGGCGAGTCGCTGATGACAGTGATCAAAAATGTCCAGATTCCGCGCTCCGTGCGCGGTTTTCCATCTGAGGCCACTGATGCGGCTTGGTTTGATATTTTTATAGAAAATCAGCATATTGCCGGCATAGAATCTACGCAGATCGCTATCGATTCAGGAGCATTTAAACCTCAGTTGCTTCTGCCCGCCTTCGTCGATCTGCATGTGCATATCGACAAAACCTTCGTGGTCGATGAAGTCGGCGCAGCCGAAGGCGATCTGTTTGCAGCGATTGAGCGCATGGCCAAGCACCGCGATGGCTGGAGCGCGGAGCAGATTGAAGCGCGTATGGAGCGAGCTTTATCTGAGGCCTATGCCAACGGCTGCCGAGCCCTGCGCACGCATCTGGATTGGATGAACAAGGACGCGCCCAAGTCGCTGGCCGTGTTTGAAAAGCTGCGCGATCAATGGCGCGATAAGCTCACGCTGCAATGCGTCAGCCTCACGCCGCTGGATTATTTCGACGAAGGCATGGATGCTGCATTCAACGGCGAAGATTTGGCTCTAGAGGTCGCCACAGCACATCTCACGTGCGACCAGCGACGCGGCGAAGCAGCGCTGCTCGGCGCATTCGTTTATCGCAACGAGCGCATCTACGACAAACTCCAGCGCGTGTTTGATCTGGCCATCAAAAACCAACTTGACCTTGATTTTCATGTGGATGAAGGCTTAGACACAGAAGCACGCGGCCTCAAAGCCATCGCAGAGCTGACGATCAAAAACAACTGGCAAGGCCGTGTCACCTGCGGCCACGCTTGCTCACTGGCGATGCAAAGCGATGACGATGCACTGGCCACACTCAAGCTCTGTGCGCAAGCAGGCATCCACCTTGTCGCGCTACCCGCCACAAACCTCTATCTACAAGGCGCATGGAACCGCACCCCTGTGGAGCGCGGCCTCACGCGCCTGACTGAGGCGCGCGAAGCAGGCGTGAGCTGCTCAATCGCCACTGACAATGTGGCCGATGGCTTCTACCCCTACGGCAGCTATCGTCCACTGGCCAGCTACGCACTCGGCGTGCAAATGGGCCACCTCAAAGCGCCACTGGATTGGCTCAGCAGCATCACCAGCGCTCCCTCCAAAGCCATGAACCTCCCATGGGATGGCCTGATCCGCGAAGGCTGCAAAGCTGAAGACCTGTTGCTGGTGCAAGCGGGCGATACGAGGGATTTGATGAATGCTCCTCTTGTACAACGACTCAATGAATTAACTTCAATAGCAAACTGAAATCTAGAGAACACGGAAATCACGAAAGTACACGAAAGCCACAGAAGTGTTTATTTGCTTCTTGAGATTTTCCGTGCCTTCCGTGTAGTTTTCGTGTCTTTCGTGTTCTTTTTTTTCACGAAACCAAAAAGCATCCTATGAAAAATTTCAACGACTTCATCCAAGACGTCCAAGGCATCCCCCACACCCGCGATGCACATACGCTGGCCGTAAAGTCGAAAGACTATTACTGGTACAGCCCCATCCTGAAAGCCGAGCTGGATGACAAGATGGGCGACGTCTTGTTGTGCCCGCGCACAGAAGCAGAAGTCATCCAAGTGGCCACTGCCTGCGCCAAGCATCGCTTGAATGTCACCCTCCGAGGCGGCGGCACAGGCAACTACGGCCAATGCGTGCCACTCGAAGGCGGCGTGATTTTGGATATGACGCAACTCAACCGCGTGATCAGCATCGCGCCCGGTCAAGTCACCTGTGAAGCGGGGATTCTGATTGCCGATTTAGAAAAAGCCGTGCGCGCAGACAACGCCGTGCAAGGCGGCCAAGAAATTCTCATGTACCCGAGCACGCGAGACATCGCCACCATCGGCGGCTTCATCGCAGGCGGCTACGCGGGTGCGGGCAGTGTGCGCAATGGCATTTTGAAAGATGCCGGCAATGTCACGATGATTCGCGTCGTCACTTTGGAAGAAACGCCGCGCATCATCGAATTAAAAGACGCAGATATTCAAAAAGTCCACCACGCCTATGGCACCAATGGCATCATCACGGCGCTCACCCTGAGCCTGAAACCCGCTGTCGATTGGGTTCACCACATCGCCTTGTTTGACAGCTACAGCGCTGCTCTGCGCTTCGGCTGCGATGCGACTGAGGCCATCGGAAATTCAGTCGACGCCTTCCTCATCACAGCCGTAGAGCGCCGTATTGCCCCGTATTACGAAGCCGAATTCGGCGCGCGATTCCCCGCCAACAAAGATGCTGTGTTTTCCATGGTCAACCCCAATGGCATAGACGCATGGCGAGCCTTGGTCGCCAAACACGCTGGCCACGAATCCATGGCCTTCACAGAAAGCGAATTGAAAGAACAAAAACTCTCCCCCGCCTTCGAATGCGCCTACAACCACACCACCCTCATTGCGCTCAAGCAAGACAAAAGTTGGACGAACCTACAAACCGTCTCGCCTTGGGAAAACGGCGTAGGCATCGACATCGCCTTGGTCGAAAAACAAATGGCGCGCTGGGGCGATGAAGTCCTCATGCATCACGAATTCGGCCGCCAATTCGGCGGCTGCGTCGCCTTCGGCCTGCCCTTGGTGAGCTTCTTCGACAAAGATCGCTTGTATGAAATCATCAAAGAATTCGAGAGCGACGGCTGCATGGTCTTCGACAACCACGTTTATACGATTGAAGACGGCGGCATGAAGGAAATCGACACCAATCAAATCGATTTCAAACGCATTGCTGATCCGCACGGCCTGATGAACCCCGGCAAAACGCGCGGCTGGCCACCCGCTGAATCTGCCAAGAGCATCGGCAAAACCTGATCAAATCAATCATGCCAAATACGGGATCAGACACTTCTTTGCTCGCTCACTCACCCGCTTCAGCTGCGCTGTGGCAGGGTTTCACCGGCGGCGCTAGCGCTGCTTCGGTCACTTTGCCACATGCTTTCGGTTTGAGCCTGTTGGCACTCTCGCCGCTGAGCGCTGATTTGCCGATTGGTGCCATGGCGATGTGGGCTGTGGCCTTGCCGTGCCTCTTGATGGCACTGCTGTTTCGCCGTCGGGGCGTGATTTATGCGCCCAGCACGGTGATGGCTTTGCTCTATGGCGCGGTATTAGGCCAAGTCGTGCGCCAAGCCGATGCCCTGGGGCTGTCACCCGGCCAGTGCTTAGCCCTGACTTCCGTCACGGTCGCGTTGAGCTTTGTGCTGCAATGGCTACTGGGCGTTTTGCGTTTGGCTGATTTGGCGCGCTTCATGCCAGTTTCTTTGACCCAAGGCTTTGCGGCAGGTGTGGGGCTGGCCATGGTTTTGTCTCAGGTGAACACGGCCTTTGGGGCAGAGATTTGGGTCTGGGACACGACTTTGGCTTGGCATGCTGCTGTGGCGGGTGCGGTCGTTGTGCTGGCTGGCTTGTTTCGGCATCACATGACGGCAAAATGGCCACAATTTCCTTGGCTGTTTGCCGCAACGGCTTGCGTGGCGCTCGCAGCACTGGGATTGCAAGCAGCCATGGGCCGCCTTCTCCCGCCCATGAATCCGGCAGCTGATCCTTACGCCATAGCGTCGTTCATCCTGCCCAATTGGCAAGGCTTGCCTTGGCTGGATGTATTGAAAAAGTTGGGGCCGACACTGCTGTCGCTCTCTGCCCTTGCCGCGCTGGTCAACAGCCTAGAAATCGTCTTGTTTCGGCAAGAGTTGGCCACCCAATCTGCGCAAAGTGAGCACAGCAAGGATTTGCTGCAAACGGAAAGCTTGGCTGGTGCGGCATGCGCCTTGATGGGATGGATTCCTGCCTCCACCAGCGGCTCACGCACCCGGATCGCGCTACAAAGCGGCTCCATGACACAGAGCGCTGTGCTTTGGCACGCAGCTTTGGTGCTGGGCATCGCATTGTCTGGGCATGTGTGGCTGCATTGGATCCCCATGGCCTGCTTGGCTGGTGCGCTGATCACGGCAGGCTTGCTTCAAATCCCCAAACAGATGTATTCGCGATCCGCTTGGCAGCGCACAAAAGAAACACAGATGCAAAGCTGGTTGGTGGCCTCGGTTTTTGCTACCGCCGGTGGCGTGATTGCTTTGCTCACTGGCCTGTTGGTGGCAACAGTCGCCCTGCTCAAGGTGTCAGCATCCAGCGCGCTGCGCCGCGAGCATCTGAATGGCCAGCTTCGCTCGCGCCGCCTGCGCCGCAAAGAGGCGGATCAATGGGTGGCCGAGCGCATGCGGCAGGTGGCGGTGTTTGAGCTGCAAGGGATCGTGTCGTTTGGTGTGGCGGCCTATGTGGCCAAACAAGTGAGCGCCCAATTGATGCCGCACCATCGCTGGGTGATTTTGGATGCAACCCGTGTGCCGGCCTGGGACGAAACTGGTTTGACGCACCTGCGCAGCCTCGCCAGAGAGCTCGATCGCAAGGCCATTCCGCTGGCGCTGGCCATGCCGCACATTGATCGATTGCCTCCGCTGCCCGGGCTTGCGTTGTTTGCCGATGTGGATCGTGCCCTCGAATGGGCGGAAGAAGAGTTGTTGGCCGAGCGCCCATCGGCACTTGCCAATGAGCTCGATCCTTTGGGTGAGCTGGGCCAATCCCTCACCCCTGAGGGGCATGCTGATTTGATGCATCACATCCATGCTCAAGAGTTTGAAGCCGATCAAGGTGTCTTTGCAGCGGGCGATGCAAGCACGGATTTGTATTTTGTGCAGCAAGGTCGTATCTCCTTGGAAACGGCTTCATCCGGCGGGCTCAGGCTGGCCACAGTGGGGCGCGGCCAGGCCTTCGGTGAAATGGCATTTCTCAATGGCACACCGCGCACGGCCCATGCTTTGACACGCGAGCAAGCGGCGCGTTTGCTCGTCTTAAGCAAACGCGATTTTGATGCTTGGGCGCTGCGCTACCCCTCGGATGGACTGAGCTTCATGTCCAGCTTGGCGCAAGTGGGCAACCGGCGCTTGGCACTGACCACGCGCCAGCTGCGAGCCGTGTTGGAATGAGCGCATCGGCCAAGCCAGCACACCAGATAAACCCTAATCTGCTCTGGGCATACTTTGTGCAACCATCATCATGGACAGTTTTGATTGAGCAACCAACCCGGAGAACACCATGACCCTGCCATCCGCTCTTAAATTCATAGCATTCAGCGCAGCATTTATGTCGGCTACAGCCAGCTTTGCACAAGAAAAAGTGAGCTTTGGCACCAATTGGTTTGCCCAGCCCGGCCATGGCGGCTTTTATCAGGCGGTGGTCGATGGCACATACAAACGCTATGGTTTGGATGTGGAGATTGTTCAAGGCGGCCCGCAGGTGAACAATCGCCCGCTGTTGCCGGTGGGCAAGCTCGATTTTTTAATGACAGGTAATTTGCTCCTCACGTTTGACAACGTGAAAAACAAAGTGCCCACCACCGTGGTGGCAGCCATCTTCCAAAAAGATCCGCAAGCCATTTTTGCGCATCCGGATCAAGGCTACAAAACTTTTGCCGATGTCGCCAAAGCGCCCACAGTATTCATCAGCAAAGACGGGCAGTTTTCTTTCTGGCAATGGATGAAAGCTGAGCATGGCTTCAAAGACGAGCAGCTCAAGCCTTATGCGTTCAATGTGGGTCCGTTTTTGGCTGATAAAAAATCTGCACAGCAAGGCTATTCGATCAGCGAACCGGTGAGCATCAAAGCGCAGGCGGGCTTTGATCCGATGGTGTTTTTGCTGGCAGACAATGGCTTTTCTACCTACAGCACCACGATTGAGACGCGCACCGAGTTGGTTCGCACCAAACCAGAATTGGTGCAAAAATTTGTCGATGCCTCTTTGATTGGCTGGAACAATTATTTGTATGGCGATAACAAGGCCACCAACGAATTGCTCAAAAAGACCAACCCGAATCTGACCGATGCAGGCATTGCTGGCAGCATCGATCTCATGAAAAAGCTCGGCATTGTGGACAGCGGCGAAGCCCTGCAAAATGGCATTGGCGCCATGAGCGCAGCGCGCATCAAAGATTTTCACGACAAGATGGTCAAGGCAGGGCTTTACAAAGCAGGCGAGGTAGATTTGAGCCAAGTGGCCACCACACAGTTTGTCAACAAAAAAGTAGGCATGGATGTCAAACAACGCTTGGGCGGCAAGTAAAGCAGCAACTCAGCCCTCGCTAGCTTGAGCATTGATTTGTGCGCACGCTCATCGTCTATTGCCACCCCAATCCGCAAAGCTTCAGCGGCGCTTTGTACCAAGCCACACAAGAGACTCTGCAAGCGCGTGGCCATGCGCTACGATGCCTAGACCTCTATGCGCAGGGCTTTGAGCCTGTGCTGAGCTTGCAGGAACGGCTCGATTATTTGCCCAACCCGAAAGCCATTGAAGCCAAGGTGCAGCCGCATGTGGATGCGCTGCGCTGGTGTGAGCACATCGTCTTTGTGTTCCCGGTGTGGTTTTATGGGCCGCCTGCCATGCTCAAAGGCTGGCTAGAGCGCGTATGGCTGCCCGGGGTGGCTTTTTTGCCGCCGCCGCAAAAAGGCAAAACAGCGGTGCCTGGCTTGCAGCATATCCAACGCCTGACGGTGATCACGCATGGTGGCTCGCCTTGGTGGTGGCTCAAAATCATGGGCGATCCTTGCAAAAAACTTTTCACGCGTGGCCTGCGCGCCATCATGGCCAAGCATTGCCGCTGCACTTATTTGCAGTTGCACAATATGAACAATGTGAGTCGCGCAGAGTGCGAAGCGTTTATCGCCAAGGTGCGCCGCGAATTGGAGAGCATGTGAGATGAAAAGTGTGCTGAACGCAGCGGCTCGCCGCAATTTGGAAGCAGCCCGAGAAAAGCTCAGCCCGCAAGCGCTGCAGCATGCTGCCTCAGCGCTTCGCTTGCGCTCAGAAGATGTGCCCGCGCCTGAAGGCTTAAAAGCAGCCACGGCCATGCCAAAAGCATTGCCTTCCGTGTCTGCATTGTCAAGCGACGCGCCCGATGCCAGCGCTGGCCGTGCAGGCCAGCCCTTGGCCCACTACCTAGCCGCCAAGCGTGTGGGGAATCTGCTTTACATGAGCGGCGTGATCGCGGTCGATCCTGCTGCGAAGAAGGTGATCTTGTCGTATGAGGATTTGCCGATGCATGCCCGAAAAGAGCTGCGCGGCTTGGGCTACGACACGGGGCAGCTCAGCGTGGATATTTTTGAAGCGCCCATCGTGGCGCAAAGTTGGTTTGTTCTCTCCCGCATTCGCGAATTAGCCTTGGAGCATGGCGCTCAGATGAGTGATGTGTTCAAGCTCGTGCAGTATTTTCGTGATTTGCGGCATTACCCCGCTTACAACCGCGTGCGGCACCTCTTTTGCCCAGCGGGTGTAGTCAGCACCGTGGTTGAAGTCTCGGGGATGCTGCCCTCTGCAGATGTGTGGATAGAGGTAGAGGCGACTGCATTGCTGCCTTGAATCTGAGGCGATGGATGGGTGCGCTGCGGATTTTGGAGATGTCGGTGCCTGCTACGGCCTGCAGGAGCCGAAACCCTTTTCGGGCTAGCCCCTGGCCGCGCAGCCGATCTAAACAAAACGAAGCTTTCAGAGCGCAATTGCTATAGAATAAATAGCAAACTATGAAGCAAATGCGCCGGCAAAGCACCTGAATTACTTGTACCCGACGCGATCCAGCATCTGCTGGACTTTGACTTGATTCATGCCAATCACGCTGGCTGGAATGGTTTCGGATTTGTAGTTTTCTCCGCCGTTGCCAACCAACATGGCTTTGAGCGCGGGGTTGTCAATTTTTGCGCCTTTGGCTGTTGGCCATTCATTGTTGCCATCAGCCAAGTATTTTTGTGCAGACGGGCTTGCCAGATACTCAAGGAATTGGACAGCTGCTTCGCGGTTTTTTGCATTTTTTGCCATCGCGCCGCCCGAGATATTCAGGTGTGTGCCCCAGCTCGATTGGTTAGGAAACACAATGCTCACTTTTTCCATCGCGGCTTTGTCTTCGGGCTTGTCCGAGCGCATCAGGCGGGCGAGGTAATAGGTGTTGGTCAAGCCAATGGCGCATTCGCCGCTGGCCACAGCGCGGATTTGATCGGTATCGCCACCTTTGGGATCACGCGCCATATTGGCCACCATGCCTTTGAGCCAAGCTTCGGTCTTCTCAGCGCCAATGTGCTCACTGACGGCACCAAACAAACTCAGGTTATACGGATGTGAGCCGCTGCGTGTGCACAATTTGCCTTTGTTTTTGGCATCGCCGAGCTCTTCGTAAGTGTCAACGTCATCGCGTTTGACCATCGATTTGTTAAACACCACCACACGGGCGCGCGTGGAAAAGCCGTACCAGGCTGTCCCCTCTGGCGTGGTCTTCGCGCGAAATTGCGTCGGAATCGCATCGTCGAGCATTTTCGATTTCACAGGCGCAAACAAACCATCGCTCTCACCCTTCGACATACGCGCTGCATCAACGAGCAAGATCACATCCGCTGGTGAAGATGCACCCTCTGCGCGCAAACGCGTCAAAATACCGGCATCATCCGCATCCACGCGATTGATCTTGATGCCCGTGGCCTTGGTGAAATCGTTGTACAACGCTTCATCTGTACTGTAATGGCGGGCAGAATAAAGATTGAGCGTTTTACCCTCTTGTGCCTGCACGTGCACCGGCAAAGCGCTGACGACGGAGATGACTGCAAGAGCGAAAAGCGTAGGTTTGAACATCACATATCCTGAAAGTTGGAAGATAAGTGATCATAACACTAATGAGAACGATTCGCATTTATATGCGTGAATTGCCATCGTGATGAAACGATGCGAACAAATTGATGTGGTACCACCAACAGGAATCGAACCTGTATCTAGCGCTTAGGAGGCACTCGTTCTATCCATTGAACTATGGCGGCATACGGCATGCATTGTAAGTGGCCTCACTTTTACCGCGAGCGGTATCGTGCTTGGCGCTGATGGCTTGTCATGTTGACAAAGCTCAGCAACAATACACCATGAAAATTTTAAGCTGGCGATGGACGGCACTCTCACTGGTGCTGCTGTTTGCATTAGCCCCGCCTTCGAATGCACAACAAAGCGCCGTTGCGCAAAGCATCAACACACCTGCGCCATCCAACGAAAGACTGGCCTCTGAGCCCGAGAGTCAGCCATTGAACCTGCCAGCAGATCTTGATCAATTGTCTTTGGCAGGGCGGGCTCGTGTGTGGATAGATCGCACAGGCAGCGCGACATTGAGCCAAGCGCAGGAGGCTTTTGATCAACCACGCCCCTTCTATGGCATCCATGAGCGCGCAGAAGGCGTGAATTACAAGCTGCATGGTCAAGCCATGTGGCTGCAATTCGAAGCGAAGAATATGTTTGCAGACAAACATTGGCGTTTGCAGGTCGGCCTGCCCACCACAGATCTTGCGACCTTGTATTACCAGCAGCCTGATGGCAGTTGGGTGGAGCAATCAGCAGGAGATTCGCTCGCCCACTCGCAATGGGCCATGAATGATCGCTATCCTCTGTTTTCTTTGAGCAACACCTTGAATCAGCCCGTGGCTTACTGGTTGCGAATTGTTCATGGCCGGGTCCCCTATTCGGCCGAAATCATGGTGGCGACAGATCAAGCCGTGCTCGCTGCAAGGCAGCGAGAAAATTTGATTCTCGGCGTGTATTTCGGCATGCTGCTCACGGTCAGCATTGTTTGCATCGGCTATGGCTTGGCATTGCGTTATGGCAATTATTTTCGATACGCCGTGTATGTGGCTGTGCTGGGCTTTGCACAACTCGGGTTTTTGGGTCTGGGCACGCAGTATCTCACCCCAGGATGGGTGTCATGGAACAGTGTGGCCAGCTTTGTGCTGCCCTACGCCTCGGTGGCGGCGGCGCTGTGGCTGGTGCGCTCGCTCACGCAACCCGCGCAATTTGCGCCGTGGCTTGATCGCGGCCTGATTGTGCTGTGTAGCGTGATGGCATGCATGACGGTGGTTGAGACGCTCAGGCCGAGCTTGCTGGGCTTTCAGATCGCCAATGCTGCCATGATTGTTTCGATGGTCTTTCTGTATGTGCTGCTGTGGCAATGCCACCTTGCGGGCGATCGCAATGCGCGATGGATTGCCCTAGGATTCAGCCCAGTGGTGCTGGCAGCCATGTTTCCAGTGTTGCGCAATTTCGGTGTGGGGAGCACGGGCTTTTTGTCGCAATATGCGGTCACGCTGGGTTCTGCGATGGAAGTGCCGCTGCTGATGTATGCGCTGATGCTTCGCTCGGCCAATCAGCGCGACATGCGAGTGCGCGAGCAAGCGCTGTTGCAACAAGATGCGCTCACGGGTCTGCCCAATGAGAGGCGCTTTGTGAACAAACTGCACAGCAGCTTGCTCAGGGCGCGGCGCTATCGGCACAAGCTTGGATTGCTGCATGTTCGCCTGCAAAACCACGATCATCTTGTGAAGGAATTTGGCCACCAAGCGGCCAATGCAGCCTTGCTGCTCACGGCCAGCCAGTTGCGCAGCGTCAGTCGCGAAATAGATTTACCAGCGCGTCTGCCCAAGCTTGAGTTTGTGTTGCTGATGGAGGGCCCTGCCACCCCCGCCCGCTTGATCGAAGCAGCGACGCAATTGCTTGCGCATTCGCTGCGCCCCTCCGATGCGCTGCCCGTGGGCACACAGCCTCGCTTGATGATCAGCGCCGCACTGCTGCCCGACGACACGGCTGACAGCATTGGCGAGGATGCGCACACGCACTACCAATGGATGCTGAGCCAAGCGGAGAGCTTGGGCGATGACAACCCGCGCAAAGCCATTCGCTCGCTGAATTTTTAAAGCAGATTATTTGGTCAGCAGCCGCATCGCGCCTTCCAGCCCTTGTAGGGTGAGCGGAAACATGCGGTCATTCATCATTTGGCGGATGATGCCGATGCTTTGGCGGTATTCCCACACGCCTTGTGGCTCAGGGTTGATCCAAGCGAATTTAGGGAAGGCTTCCGTCAAGCGCTGCAGCCACAAGCTGCCCGCCTCTTCGTTGTTGTATTCCACGCTGCCGCCGGGCTGCAAAATCTCATAAGGGCTCATCGTGGCATCGCCCACAAAGATGAGCTTGTAATCTTTGTTGTACTTGCGCAGAATATCCATCGTGGGAAATTTCTCAGCAAAGCGGCGGCGGTTGTTTTTCCACATGAAGTCATACACGCAATTGTGGAAATAATAAAACTCCAAATGCTTGAATTCTTGCTTGCTGGCACTGAACAATTCTTCCACGCGCTTGATGTGATCGTCCATCGTGCCGCCCACATCCATCAGGAGGAGCACCTTCACGTTGTTGTGCCGCTCGGGGCGCATTTTGATGTCCAGAAAGCCGGCGTTGGCTGCGGTTTTGCGAATCGTGTCGTCTAAATCGAGCTCGTCTTCTGCGCCTAAGCGCGCAAATTTACGCAATCTTCGCAAGGCGATTTTGATGTTGCGCGTGCCCAATTCTTGCGAATCATCGTAGTCTTTGTAGGCGCGTTGATCCCACACTTTGATGGCTGATTTGTTGCGCCCACCCGCCTGCCCAATGCGAATGCCTTGTGGGTTGTAGCCATTTGCGCCAAAGGGCGATGTGCCACCCGTGCCAATCCATTTGCTCCCGCCTTCATGGCGCTCTTTTTGCTCTTCAAAGCGTTTTTTGAGCGTCTCCATCAGCTCATCCCAGCCCATGGCCTCGATCTTGGCTTTTTCCTCGGGGCTTAACTCCAGCTCAAGATTTTTACGCAACCATTCCAGTGGCACATCCTGCGTGAAATCGGCCACCATCTCCACGCCTTTGAAGTAAGCCGCCAAGGCGCGGTCAAACTTATCAACGTGCTTCTCGTCTTTCACCAAAGCCGTGCGGCTCAAATAGTAAAAGTCGTCAATCTTGTAGCCGTCTTCGCTGCTTGGGCCAACCACGCCTTCTTTCACTGCCTCAAGCAAAGTCAGGTATTCCTTGACGGAAACAGGCAGCTTAGCGCTTCGCAGGGTATAAAAAAAATCGATGAGCATGCTGGTCAATCGTCGTCAAGGAATATCTTTGTTGGCATCTGGCGCAGCGCCATCGCGCGGGCCGATCATGCCCATGCGGGTTTTCAGGCTGGGCTGGCCGCCCAGAATGAGGCCATACACCGTCGCATTCGCCGCAACTTTTTTCACATAATCGCGTGTTTCGGCAAAAGGCACGTTTTCTGCCCAAGCCGCGCCTTCCATCACGGGGCCGTTTCTCCAAGCGCGGGGGCGGCTGGGGCCGGCATTGTAGGCGGCGGCAGCCAGTGGCGAAGCGCCTTGAAAATCATCCAGCACGAGCTTCAAATAGGCCGTGCCGATGGCGATGTTGGTGTCGCGGTTGTTGAGCTGATCAATGGTGAAACCATCTAGCCCGATCTTCTTGGCCGTCCAGCGTGCTGTGGCGGGCATCACCTGCATCAGACCCGATGCGCCCACCACGGATCGGGCATCCATGATGAAACGCGATTCTTGCCGGATCAGGCCATACACATAAGCCGGATCAAGGTTGATCTCGCGGCTGCGCTTGACCACCGCTTCCCGAAATGGCATCGGGAAGCGCTGCTCGGCAGAGAAAACTTCCTTGGTGCGCTCGCTGGTGTTGATGCAACGATCCCATACTTCTCTGGCGCAAGCAAAATCTGCCGCAGCGAGCAATTCGCGCTCGCTCATGCCGCCGCGTGTGTGCAAATTCGTTGTGTAATTCCACTCCCTCACGCCATCGGAGCGCAATCCCAATGCGATCGCATACAAAGCGCGGTTGAGCCCGGGGTTGAGCCGTGCTGCTTCTTTTTCTGTAGCACTCAATGCAGAAGGAATGCTGGGAAGCGCTACTTTTCTCCCCAATTCTTCAACCGCGAGTATTTCATAAAAGCCGCGCACAGAAGCAATGCTTTCCAGCAAACTGGCCGCTTCTTGCAGCTCGGGGCGCAACACCAAGGTGGGTGTGCTCGATGGCGGTGTGGCGCTCACCGTCTCTGGCTTGCCTTTGACCATCTCGCGCAGGGCGCGGGCTTTCCAATAAACCCAAGCACTGTCTTTTCTGCCTTCTTCGCTCATCGCATTGACTGCCGCGAGCACCACGGGCCAGCCCTGCGCAGCACTGGTGGCACGCAGCGCTGTGCGCACTTTCCAGCCCAGCAAATCGTCGTTCAAATGCTCGTTGCGGGCTTTGCTGTAAAAAGCACCCGCTTCCGAAGAAAGCCTCAGGTTGGCCTGCTTGCCAATCACCGCCCACACCCAGCTGCGCTCCTCCGGGCTGAGATGGGGCGACCACTTGTTTTCCAGTGCGCCAGCCGCGGCCTCCGCATCGTTGCTGGCCATTTTGATCAGCGCCAGCGTGACCAGCTCTTTGCGCACACTGCCAAAAGCGGTGGCCCGGGCACTTAAAAAACGCGCTGGATTGGCATTGATCTCGCCAATGGCCGTTGCGGATTCAGGCGAGACGACAGTCACAGCGTTGGCGGCCGCGCGGGGGCGGTTGTTTTCTACAGACAGGCGTGCTTCTTTCCAGACATCCAGCGCCGTGATGAGCTTGGCCTCCAACAATGCGGCTGCGGCCAGCGTGCAACCGTCCTCGGCATCACGGATGCCATACCAGTGGCGCAACACCTCTTGCGCAGCCGCCTCGCCCGAGGCTGCGCCCCGCAAGCGATCAATATGCAGCGCGTAGCAGCGAACCTCGCGGTCATCATGCATGCGATATTTGGCATATTCACTGGAAAAATTGCCCCAATCTCGCCTTGCTCCCAGCAATTGCAACCAATCGTTGCGCAGGCGATCTTCCTGATAGGTGCCCGCGATGCTTTGCATGGCTGCTTGCACTTCAGTGCTGCTGGCCTCGCTTAAGCGAGCTTTGATGTCCCAATACACAGCCCAAGGCTCCAGCGCATGCCCGCGCACCTGAGGCAACAGGCTGCGCAGCCGCATTTTGTCGCCGCGCTTGGCCGCTTCGCTCATCTCCACAATGGCATCATCGCCGCGCTGGCTCTGCGCAAAAGCAGCCCCGCCGACTAAAACACTGCACAAACCTGCCAGAATGAACGACTTAAATACTTGCATGGCTCTATTATGAATGCTGAGAAAAAAGCGCAGCGCCAACGGCTCATCGAGGAGCGGCTGAATTTGCCTGATCGGCTGGAGCGAGCGGCAGATTTGCAGCGCGTGCTGCGGGCATTTTTGGTGGGGCGGGATGACGACATCATTGGCGCTTATTGGCCCATCAAAGCGGAGTTTGACGCACTGCCCGCGCTCTACCGCTGGCAAGAAGATGCGCTGCTTGGCTCGGGCTTAGAGCGCGCAGCGCCGCAGGCTGGCAATCCGCTGGAGCCGCAGATTTTAAATGAAAATCAGCCAATTGCCGGCTTCAAACCTACATACAGCGCTACAGAATTTATAGCAAATTTGATGGATTCTGCGTCATCGGCTGCGGCCCATGCTGCCCTGCCCGCTGGCCCGCTGGCATCGCGCCGCAAAATTGGCTTGCCAGTGGTGGATAAATTACACAAAACCCTTCAATTCCACGCTTGGTGGCCGGGCTGCCCCATGGAAAACGATGCCTACGACATCCCAAAGCCAAAAGACACCGATGTGATCATGCCCACCTTGCTGCTCGTGCCCTGCTTGGGCTTTGGGCCGGGCGGCTTTCGGCTGGGCTATGGCGGCGGGTTTTATGACCGCAGCTTGGCGGCCATCCATCCCAAGCCTTTCACGGTGGGGCTTGGTTTTGCCAACGGTTATGTAAGCAACTTTGCGCCAGAAGCGCACGATGTGCCACTGGATGCGATTCTCACAGACCATGGGCAGATGTGGCCTCTGGCGTAATCTTTTGAGTATTTTTGTGCTTTTTGCCAGCTTTCTGTCTACTTAGTTTGCTATTGATTTTGTAGCGTTTACACGCTCGGGTTTTCGTTTTGTGTTGACCGGCTGGAAGGATGGGGGGGGGTTTGCGCTCTGAAGGCTTCGTTTTGGATAGACCGGCTGCGAGGCCAAGGGCTGCGATAGGAACTCCCCTCACCAACCTTGGCCTGAGGGCGCCGAAACCCCCAAGAGCCACAAACCACAAACCACAAACCACAAACCACAAACCACAAACACCTTAACGGCAACACCAACAAATATCAGACCAAACCAACAAATTGCCAGCATAGAATATACATAGTTTGCTCATATTTCAATAGCAGATGAGCGCAACTGCGACACCAAACACGGCAGCAGCTGCGCCGAGCCAGCGGCCAAGTAGCGTGATGAGAGCACAGGCAAATCATCCATCGCCACGACACAAGCCCCAGATTCGCGCAAAAGCACAAGCCCCGCAGCGGCGTCCCATGGGCTCATGCCCCGCTCCCAAAAGGCATCTGCTCGGCCCGCAGCCAGATAGGCCAATTCCAAAGCCATGGAGCCGCTGCGCCGCAGCTGCCCAAAAGAGCGAATCACTGCGCCAAACTCAGCCAAATAGGGCTTCATCAGCGGCGACAGGGGTTTGGGGAAAACGGTGGAGACGATGGCCTTGAAAGGCTCGCTCGTCTGAGAACAGGCCAAGCGCTGCAAGCCCTGCCGGTTTTGCAGCCACGCACCCGCGCCACGCGCTGCATAAAACGTCTCTTGCCGATTCGGATCCACAATGATGCCCAGCACCGGCTCCCCCGCAACAGCCAATGCCACCGAGACGCTCCATTGCGGATAGCCGCATGCAAAATTTGCTGTGCCATCAATCGGATCAACCATCCATGTGGGCTGATCTGACAGGGCGCAGGGTGCATCCCCGGAGGTTTCTTCACCCAAAAATTGCGATCCTGGCAGCAGCGCAGTCAGCCGCTCGCGCAAGCTCTGCTCGGCCCAGAGATCAATGTCCGTGGCGACATCGCCAGCGCTTTTTTCGTTGATTTTCAGCGCAGACACATCGCGGCCTTTGAGCCATATTTCATGGCCAATTTGGCTGATCGCCGGCACGGAATCTGCACACAGAGCTACTAAATTCATAGCGATTCAACACATGTTCAGCGTTTGTTGATCAAGCTCACGTAATCGTGATCGTGCGTGTTGATGGTGGAGATTCGCAGCTCCACGGGGCGCTCGCCAAAGGTCATGGCCACGCGGTGCACCTCCATCACTGGCGTGCCCACACGCAGCTTCAAAACCCGCGCCACCTCGCTGCTGGCGGCCACAGCGCGGGCACGCTCCTGCGCCCGAATCACGCTGATGCCGTGGTCGGTTTGATACAGGTTGTAGATCGTGTTGGGGCGCTCTTGGAAGCGCTTCTCGGTGAGCCCCTTGAACAAAGCTGCTGAGATCACGATGCGGTCATGCATGATGCACTGGCCACCGAGGTTCAAGGCATTGTCCACCCGCCAAACCGCATCGCCCACGCGTAGCCGCAGGGCATAAGCCTCGCTATCCGTCGCGCGGCCAGACATGAAAGCAATGTTGTCCACCACCGGAAATTCACGCTCTTGCACCACGCGCGGGTCAAACACATCGGGGCGCGGCTCGATGTGAAAAAACTGAAACATAAAACGATCGTTGTTGTGCAGCGCGACAAATGTGCCCTTGCCTTGACGGCGCACAAGAATGTGCTCATGCACCAGCTCATCGACAGCTTTGCGAAGTGTGCCAATGCTCACAGCTAAGGCTTTGGCGATTTGCGCTTCGTTGGGCAGCGTCTCGCCGGGGCCCAATTGGCCAGATTCGAGCAAGCGCAGCAATGCACTTTTGACTTGCCGATACAGTGGCACAGAGCCGGCACCAGAATCCGCAATCGGCTGGAGCAAAGTCGTCACATCAGGCGCATCCAAGCGGGTGCTGAAGCGCGGGATTTTCCCAGACGCTGTGGCTGAGGCGGCGGCTGATGCTGTCGCGGTGGCAGGTGTGGGGGTGTCGTTCATGGTCAGGGGTGCTCAATAGGTGATCAAAAGGGCCTCCAATGCATTTCAAAAAAAACGGGAGGCTTGACAACCCCAATGGTATCAAAATTCCTTTGATTCATCTTAATCATTCATATGACTAATTTGACGAATGGTTTGGCGTGCGTAAACTCATCAGTTGATTTTTATTTAAACCAACGGAGCAACAATGAACCATTACGTATTGCACGATGCCAAAGACACGGTCGCCGTGATCGTGGTTGAAGGCGTGAAAGCCGGCACCACATTGAATGGCTGGATCATGGACGAAGACAAAACCACCAGCATGGTCGCTTTGCAAGATATTCCCATTGGCCACAAGATCGCCCTGAAAGACATGAAAGTCGGCGACACCGTGTGGAAATACGGCATTGACATGGGCAAAGTCGTCGCTGATGTCAAAGCCGGCCAACACGCTCACGTTCACAACATCAAAACCAAGCGTTGGTGAGCTGATCTTTTAGTTCACCAGATATTTTTGAACACGGAAGGCACGGAAATTTCACGGAAGACACAGAAGAAGATAAGAATCCAATTGGTTTTTTTCGTGCCTTCCGTGTGTTTCAGTGTCTTTCGTGTTCTTCAAAGCCTTCAAGTCGCAAACACTCGAATAGAAAGTCAAACTCATGTCAGTCATCGATCAAAACACCACCTTCATGGGCTATCGCCGCGAAAACGGCCGCGTGGGCGTGCGCAATCACGTCATCATCTTGCCTTTGGATGATTTGTCCAACGCTTCCGCAGAAGCCGTGGCGCACAACATCAAGGGCACGATGGCCATTCCGCATCCCTATGGCCGCTTGCAATTCGGCGCGGATTTGGATTTGCACTTCCGCACGCTGATCGGCGCAGGTTGCAACCCCAACGTCGCAGCGGTCGTCGTCATTGGCATTGAAGACGGCTGGACGAAAAAAGTGGTGGATGGCATTGCCGCTACCGGCAAGCCCGTGATCGGCTTTGGCATTGAAGGCCATGGCGATCATGAGACGATCATGAAAGCCTCTAAGGCAGCGCGCGAATACGTGCAATGGGCCAGCGAAAAGCAGCGCGAGGTCTGCCCGATTTCTGATTTGTGGGTCTCCACCAAATGCGGCGAATCCGACACCACCAGCGGCTGCGGCGCGAACCCCACCGTGGGCAATGCGTTTGACAAGCTCCATCCGCTGGGCACACACCTCGTATTCGGCGAGACCAGTGAGATCACCGGCGGCGAAAAAATTGTGGCCGCTCGCTGCAAAACGCCAGAGATTGCCGATCAATTCATGTTCATGTTTAACCGCTACCAAGACATGATCAATCGCCACAAAACGACGGATCTCTCTGACAGCCAGCCCACCAAGGGCAACATCGCTGGTGGCTTAACCACGATTGAAGAGAAAGCCTTGGGCAACATCCAGAAAATTGGCAAGAAATGCACGGTGGATGGCGTGCTCGACAAAGCAGAAATTCCAAGCCACCCGGGCCTGTGGTTCATGGATTCATCATCGGCTGCGGCAGAGATGGTGACACTGTGCGCCGCTTCAGGCTTTGCGGTGCATTTCTTCCCCACTGGCCAAGGCAACGTGATCGGCAACGCCATCGTGCCCGTGATCAAGATTTGCTCCAATCCCCGCACCGTGCGCCTCATGAGCGAGCACATTGATGTGGACACCTCTGGCCTGCTTCAGCGCGATATTGATCTGGATCAAGCGGGCGACAAATTGCTGGAGAACATGATGCGCACCATCAATGGCCGCTTGACGGCAGCCGAGGCACTGGGGCATCGCGAGTTTGTGATGACCCGTTTGTTTGAATCGGCTTAAAAGACAAACACTTTTTCTCGAACGCGAAAGGCGCGAAAGTGACGCGAAAAACGCTAAAAAGTCAGTCGATGAAAAGCAAAGACTTTTTGGTATTTTTTCGCGATTTTCGCCTCGCTTTCGCGTTTTTCGCGTTCCTATTTTCTTTTGTCTGATCGATATGAAAATCATCATCACCGAATTCATGGACGAGCGCGCCGTTGCGCAACTTGCCAAAGTCCATGACATCACCTATGACCCCAAGCTGGTGGACAAGCCTGCTGAGTTGCTCGCTGCTGCGGCCACCTGCCAAGCCATCATCGTGCGCAACCGCACGCAGGTGCGCGGCGATTTGCTGGCTGCTCTGTCGCAGTGCAAAGTCGTTGGCCGCCTCGGCGTAGGTTTGGACAATATTGATGTGCCCGGCTGCGAAGCGGCTGGCATGCAGGTGATTCCCGCCACGGGCGCAAATGCGCTGTCTGTGGCGGAATATGTGATCGCCAGCACCATGCTGCTACTGCGTGGCGCATTTGCTGCAACCGATGATGTGGCCGCTGGCCGCTGGCCGCGCAATGCGCTGTCAAATGGCCGCGAGACGGCGGGCAAAACACTGGGCATCATTGGCTTTGGCGGTATTGGGCAACTCACCGGCAGATTGGCCAAAGGGCTGGGCATGAACGTGATTGCCTACGACGCGGTGATGAAGTCAGACGCGCCTGCATTTGCAACTGTCGGCGCGCAAGCCGCTTCGCTGGATGAAGTCATCACCCAAGCCGATGTCGTCACGCTGCATGTGCCTTTGGTGGATGGCACACGCGGCCTGTTTAATGCGCAGCGCATTGCCAGCATGAGGCCAGGCAGTATTTTGATCAACACCTCGCGTGGGCATATCGTTGATGCGGCCGCTGTGGCCGCATCATTGAAGTCTGGCCATTTGGGCGGCGCGGCGCTGGATGTGTTTGACACCGAGCCGATGCCAGCCGAGCCGATATTTGCAGGCTGCCCTAGCCTCATTCTCACGCCGCATATTTCTGGCGTGACCTTTGAAGGCAATGAGCGCGTGAGTTTTATGATTGCAGATCTTGTTTTGAAGGCATTGAAATAAATGGCGCAACTGTCACTCCAAGAAGCTGATGCCCTCGTGCAAGCGGCGCTTAAAAAATCGGGTGCCACTGATGCAATGGCTGCCAGCGTGGCGAGATGCCTCGTGCTCGCAGAAGCGCAAGGCATTGCCTCGCATGGCCTCTCGCGCGTGCCGCAATACGCAACACATTTGAAAAACGGCCGGGCCAATGGCTCAGCCCTGGCAGCCGTGGCCCAGCGCAAGGGCGCAGCTTTGGTAATAGACGCGGGCCAAGGCTTGGCATTCCCTGCATGCGATTTGGCGATCAGCGAAGGCATCAAGGTGGCCAAAGAGCTTGGCGTCTGCTTCGTGGGCATCAAAAATTCTCACCATGCAGGCGTGATCGTTGATCATCTGCGTGCAGCGTCTGCCGCAGGTTTGGTGGGCTTGGGCTTTGCCAATTCACCCTCGGCCATGCCGGCTGCAGGCGGCAAACACCCGATCTTTGGCACGAATCCGATTGCGGCCATTTTTCCGCGCCGAAGCGCTGATCCGCTGATGATTGATCTGAGCCTCTCAGAAGTCGCGCGCGGCAAAGTGATGGTGGCAGCCAAAGAAGGCAAAGCGATTCCTCTGGGCTGGGCGCTGGATCAAGAAGGCAACCCGACCACTGATGCGAAAGCCGCGCTTGAAGGCTCGATGCTCGCTGTGGGCAACACCACCTCCACCAAAGGCGCGATGCTGGCGCTTATCATTGAGCTGCTGGTCACTGCCGTGATCGGCGCGCAATTTGGTTTTGAGGCATCGAGCTTTTTCGTCGATGAGGGCAATCAACCCAAAATCGGCCAAGCCTTTTTGTTGATTGATCCTGCGGCCTTGAACGGCAACGACAGCTACCTTGATCGCATTGAAGTTCTGGTCAGTGAAATGCTCATGGATGAAGGTGTGCGCTTGGCCGGTGCACGCAGGCTGGCGCTGGAGCGCAAAGCGCAAGAGGCAGGCGTGATGATTCCAGATGCGCTTTTGCAAACTTTGCAAAAATTGGCTGCTTGATGCACGATTCTCCGGATTCGTGCATCATCGTTTTTTGTTAAAGATAGGATTCATCATGCAGCGTCGTGACATGATCTTGAGCGCAGGCTCAATGATTGCCCTGCCCCAATTGGCTCTGGCGCAAGATTTTCCCAAGCCAGGCACCAACATCAAATACATCGTGCCTTTTGCACCAGGCGGCTTGACCGACATCATGGCTCGTATCGTGGCACAGAAGCTCAATGAAGCTTGGCGAGTGCCCGTGGTGGTCGAAAACAAAGCCGGTGGCAATGCACAAATTGGCGCGGAGCTTGTGGCCAAAGGCCCTAGCGATGGCTCTCAGCTTCTGGCGATCACGCTCACGCATGCGGCCAATGTCTCCCTCTTTCCCAATGCGCCTTACAGCTTCACCAAAGATCTGCGCCCTGTGGCCTTGCTCGCCGGCTCGCCGATGTTGATCGTCGTGCCGGTGAACAGCCCGATCAACAGCTTTGCGGATTTGATCAAAATCTCCAAAACCAAGACACTCAATGCAGGCAACAGCGGCAATGGCTCGCCCCCACACCTGACCTGCGCACTGTTTAACGATCTCAACAAATCCAAAATGACGCACGTGCCCTACCGAGGCGGTGCGCTCAGCATGAATGATTTGATCGGCGGCCAGCTCGATGTGGTGTTCTCCAATTTCCCTGAATCGATTGCCAACGTCAAAGGCGGCAAACTCAAAGCGTTGGCGATTTGCAGCTTGCAGCGCAACCCGCTGGTGCCGGATGTGCCCACCGTGTTAGAGGCTGGCATGCCCGGCCTGTTTGTCGAAAACTGGACTGCGGCCATGATCCACGCTCAAACGCCAGATGCCATCGTCGAGAAATACTCACGCGAGATCATCAAAGCCATGTTCACCAAAGACGTGGAAGATCGCGCCAAAGTCCAAGGCTTCAAAGTCAGCCCCAAGGGCTCGCAGGATTTTGCTGCTTTCTTGAATACGGAGATCAACCGCTGGAGCCGCCTGATCAAGACAGCCAAAATCACCGCCGCTTGATAGGCTGCACGGCGGCTTGGGCCGTTGGCATCGCGCTATCATGCTCACTATGCCTGATTTTTTTGCTTGCGTTGGCCATGCCTCGGTCGATAATCATTTTGAGATCGATGCGTTTGCAGCGCTTCCCACCAAAACACCGGCACACAGCTACCGTCAAATCGCGGGCGGCATGGCGGCCAATGCCGCGATGGGCATGGCGCGGCTTGGCTTGCCAGTGCGCCTGATCGGGCGCGTGGGCGATGATGCATCAGGGCGCTTCTTGCAAGCTGCGGTGCGCGAATTAGGCATCACCAGTCATTTGGAATCGGTTGCAGGCGGCCAAACCTCGGTCTCCTCGGTGATCGTTGATTCAAGCGGTGAGCGGCAAATTTTCAATCACCGAGGTGATGCTTTGGCCAAAGCGCACCCGCTCTCCACGCGCTTGTTAGAAGGCTCCCTGGCCGTGCTCACCGATCCGCGCTGGGGCGATGGCGCTGCGGCTGCACTGATCTGGGCACGAGAAAACGGCGTGCTGGGCATGCTGGATGCCGATGTCGCACCGCGCGAGGTCTTGGTGCGGCTTGTACCACTGACCAAGTGGGCCGTCTTTTCCCAGCCTGGCTTGGCTTGCTTCGCGCCTGATGCACGCAGTGCGCACAGCGTGGGCGCGAGCTTGATCGCAGCGCTCGACAGCGGTGCGGCGAGTGCGATGGTCACGCTCGGCAGCCAAGGCGTGGCTTGGATGCACAGCAACGAACGCATCTTGCACACGCAGGCTGCCTATGCCGTCCAAGCGCTCGACACCACGGGTGCAGGCGATGTGTTTCATGCAGCGCTGTGTTTTGCTTTGTCTGAATTGGATGCACATGCCAGTGCGGAGCAAGAGCGTCAAGCCATACGCTTTGCCTGCGCAGCAGCCGCCCTCAAATGCATGCAGCGCCATGGTGCTTTGGGCGCGCCCAGCCGTGCAGAGGTTTTGCATTTTTTAGAAACACAAGCCACTGCCATTCAACAATGAGGCGTAAATTGCTATGCATTCAATAGCGCTGGAATGAGTATTTATGCCGGCGTGTGGCTGTTTTTCTTTCCAAAACAGCCATCAGGCTCAAATCAAATCATACCGGCAACGGATAGCGCCGAGCTAGGCTCTCTGCCACACAGACCGGTTTGTCAGAGCCTTCACGCTCAATCTTGACTTCCCACGTCATCTGCACGCCAGACGAGCCGCCTGGCCCGGCCACAGCTTCTGTGCTCAAAAGCTTCAAGCGTGCCCGCAAGCGGCTGCCCACCGGCACTGGCGCCATAAACCGCACTTTGTTGAGCCCATAATTCACGCCCATGCTCGGCTCATCAATCGTCAAGCTTTCGTCAAAAAACTTCGCAATCAGAGACAGCGTCATGAAGCCATGCGCAATCGGCGCACCAAAAGGCCCGGCTTTGGCGCGCTCCACATCCACATGAATCCACTGAAAATCACCCGTGGCCTCGGCAAATTTGTTCACCTTGTCTTGCGTGATCAGCGTCCAATCACTCACAGCCACCTCTTGACCAACCCGTGCAACAAGCTGCGCTAAAGTTTGAAAATGCGCCATGGTTATGCATCCAAAAACGAAGTAAGAGCTTGCCATTGCTCCACATCTTTTTCTACGCGGCTGGGTGCCACATCCCAAAGCGTTAAGCCTCGGGCGGCAAGGTGAATGTAGTTTTGCGTGTCGCGCAAAAATCCGAGCACGGGCAGACCCAAGCTGCCTACGAATTCTTGCAGCTTGTCTGCCGCAATGGTGCGTGAATCCACCCGCATCCCAACGATGCCCACTTGAATCTTGCTGCTCTTGCTGCTGGCTGCCAGCTCATCGAGGAAAGCCCGCGTGGCAAAAATATCAAACACGCTGGGCTGCAAGGGCACGATCACTTTGTCTGCAACTTTCATCACATCTTTGAAATTGCCACCATGCAAGCCACCCGGCGTGTCCAGCACCACATGGCTCACGCCCTTGGGCGGTTTGGCCACACCATTCGTCACGTCCCAGGTTTGAATCGGGCGAGCAGCCAGAGGGCGCAGGCCAAGCCACAGCTTGGAAGATTGTTGGCGATCTGCATCGCCCAGCATCACACTGTGGCCGCGCGAGGCGAAATAACCTGCAATGTTGGTTGATAAAGTGGTTTTGCCAACGCCGCCCTTGGGGTTGGCTACAACAATCACAGGCATTTTCTTCTCCTTGCAGGCTTTGAGACCCAAGGAGACATGTTACCCAAAATTATGCGCTGTGGATTACTTGAATTTAGACTGCGGCACGGTCTTCAAGTCACCGGGCAAACTGCTGATGTAGCCCGCCATGGCTTTCATCTCAGCATTGGAATACTGCTTGGCAATGCCCCCCATCACGCCGTTGGAGCGGCCAACTTTGGCGTTGCCTTCTGTTTTGTAAGCCTTCAGCGCGACGGTCAAATAATCAGCATGCTGGCCGGCGATTTTCGGGTAGCCTGGATCAATCGGCTTGGCAAAATTTGCACCATGGCAAGAAATGCAAGCACCCTTGGCCAGCAGCGCACCCACCGCCGCTGAAGGCTCTTTGGCCGCTTTCTCAGGCAACGTGAAGCCTGCAACCACACCAAGTTGGCTGTAGTAAGCCGCTAAATCAGCCATGTCTTGCTCGGACAACGAAGCCGAGATCGCCTTCATGGTGGGATGTTTGCGCTCGTCTTTTTGATAGGCGAGAAGCGAATTACTGATGTACTTTGCGGCTTGACCAGCAATCATCGGTGCTTTGTAAATCTCAGGAAAGCTGGCTTGGTAGCCCACGATGCCGTGGCAGCCGATGCACATCGCCGCTTTGCTTTGGCCTGCTTTGACATCGCCTTTGGTATCTTGGGCAAAAGCGGAGGGGGACGCAAAAAGGGTCACGGAGGAGACTGTTAATGCGAGGGCGGCGGCGAGTAACTGGTTCATTTTGCGTACAGAATGGAGGGGCGTTTGGTCACAAGCCAAACAACCCCACATTATAGCTTCGGGCTAACCCGCGCAAACCACCCTCTTGATCACATCAACCATGAAATTCCAAGGCTCCACAGGCTACGTCGCCACCCCTGATTTGATGCTGGCCGTCAACGCCGCCATCACGTTGAAGCGCCCCCTCCTCATCAAAGGCGAGCCCGGCACCGGCAAAACCATGCTGGCCGAAGAGGTGGCCACGGCGCTCAAGATGCCTTTGCTGCAATGGCACGTCAAATCCACCACCAAGGCGCAGCAGGGCTTGTATGAATACGATGCCGTTTCGCGTTTGAGGGATTCGCAACTCTCCGATATTGATGGCGGCGAGCGCGTGAAAGACATTCACAACTACATCATCAAAGGCGTGCTCTGGCAGGCGTTTACCAGCGAAGAGCCGGTGGCGCTCTTGATTGACGAAATCGACAAAGCCGACATTGAATTCCCCAACGATTTGCTGCGCGAGATTGATCGCATGGAGTTTTATTGCTACGAAACGCGCCAGCTGATCAAAGCCAAAAATCGCCCGCTGGTGTTCATCACCTCCAACAACGAAAAAGAGCTGCCCGATGCCTTTCTGCGCCGCTGCTTTTTCCACTACATCAAGTTTCCTGAAGCCGCAACGATGCAGCAGATCGTGGATGTGCACTTCCCCGGCCTCAAAAAAGAGCTGCTCGGCGCGGCGATGAAGACTTTCTACGATGTGCGCAACCTCCCCGGCATCAAGAAAAAGCCCTCCACCTCTGAGCTGCTCGATTGGATCAAACTGCTGGTGGCCGAAGACATCCCCCTCAAAGTTTTGCAAAGCACGGACGACAAAATATCCGTGCCACCACTCGTTGGCGCATTGCTGAAGAATGAGCAGGATGTGACGCTGTTTGAGAAACTGGTTTTTATGAACCAAAGAGGCAGGTAGCCGGCGTATTTACTGCGTGGAGTGCTATTCATTTAGTAGTAATCTCTCTCGCTCCCTCTCCCTCAGTGAGAGGGCTGGGGTAAGGGAAACACTGCCGTTACGCTCGACCTTTTGTGCGCTGGCATGGTGGTCGTGATAGGAATAGTCGGCTAGCACCTCGCGCAGAGGCTTGATTGGTTCGCTCAGATGGTTTGCATCAACACCTTGGTTTGCATGCCACCTCACAAGCGAGCGCTAATGGCCGCACCGCCCATTCCTATCACTCGCACCACACCCTGCGGCTTGGTTGGCGCTTCACTGATTGCAGTAATTCCTTGCAGTGATTGAAGCTAGTGGTGAAGCTTTCCGAGCCGCAAAACTTCTCCGAAGTCAGAAACTGCGATACAAATTACGCTATATTGAATAGCAGAAAATATTGCTTCTAATTTGGTATCGTTAGTTTCACAACTTTTCTGTAGGAGGAATTATGAGAAATCAGATCGCCGGTGGAGGCGCAGTCTTATTTGGCATTGCTATAGTGCTTCTCGTTCTGTTTAGCGACGGCCCTGTACCGATTAAGCCTCTATTAGGTGGGCTTGCATTCATCGGCGTTGGAGCTTACTACTTCTTCATGGGAAAAAAAGCCGCATCGTTAAAGGAGTTCGTAGTGGACGGCAAGATGATGACCGACGAAACCAACAACAAGAAGAATTAACTGGTCGCTCGATACAGAAACGAACCAACTTGCGGCCACAGTTCGCACTTTGCTGCGGCTCGGTCTAGCTGGTGCCAACTTCAATGTCGTATAAGGATTAAGTTTAAGCTCAGATCATCACCTAGCCTCAATGTGTTGGATGAATACGAGCAGGATGCGGAAAAGTTTTTGTAGTTAGGGCGCGGCCTGCCACGGTAATTTCGCTACAAAAGATCAGCAGCTCGGTGGGAAAAACTTTTCTGTAGCCTGAGCGTGTTCGTCCGCCGCCAACGTGAGCGGGTGGTTCGTAATAGCTTCTTAGAACACCGAAATTTAAAGCAAAATAGGCAACTAGCCGGCATAGAATATGCGCAAAGCGCTATTACTTTGATAGTGATTAAAGATAGGAAACAGCATGTCATTCGTCACGCCCGTCACTCTTTCAGATCGCGGCATTCGCTTAGAGCCACTGGCGCTCGCGCATGAAGCGGGCCTGTGCCAAGCTGCAGCAGATGGTGAGTTGTGGAACATTCGGGTGACTTCTGTGCCTGAGCCGGAGAACACGAAGAAATACATTGAAGATGCGCTCAAGATGCGCGAAGAGGGCAATCGCTTTGCTTTCTGCGTGATTGAGGAGGCCACAGGCCGCGTGCTGGGCTCATCGAGTTATCACGATATTTTGCCTGCCACGCGGCGCGTGGAGATTGGCTACACATGGTATGCGCAGAGCATGCAGCGCTCGCATGTGAACAGCACTTGCAAACTCATGCTGATGACGCATGCGTTTGAGACGCTGCAATGCAAAACCGTGGGCTGGCGCACGGACAATTTCAACTTTCGCAGCCAAGCGGCGATTGAGCGCTTGGGCGCGCGCAAAGATGGCATCGTTCGCGGCCATGCGTTGCGGCGCGATGGCACGGTGCGCGATACGGTGATGTACAGCATGACGGCGGGTGAATGGCCAGAAGCCAAGGCGCAGCTGATTTATCAGCTGAATCGGCCTCGCCACGAATAAGCGCTATCCAATATATAGCTAACTATGCAGGATTTAAGCTGACAATTGAGTGGTTTTGATTCAAAAGCAGTTTAAGACCGGATCGGCACAATATTGTCGGTGCCCGTTGCGCCGAATGCCTGCTCGCGCAGCAGCGCAAGGCTGTCGCGCACCCTTGCAGCCTTCTCAAACTCCAGATTTTTCGCGTGTTCGAGCATTTGCTTCTCGAGCTGTTTGATGCGTTTGCCCACATCGCGCTCGCTCATGTCTTCCACATGCGCACGATCCAAATCTCGCTTGGCCATTTCTTTGCTGGCCTTTTCGCTGTAAACACCATCAATCAAATCGCGCACCTTCTTCACAATGCTCAGCGGCGTGATGCCGTTATCAAGGTTGTGTTGCGTTTGCTTGATGCGGCGGCGCTCCGTCTCATCCATCGCTTTTCTCATCGAATCGGTGATCTTGTCGCCATACAAAATGGCTCGGCCATTCAGGTTGCGGGCGGCGCGGCCAATGGTTTGAATCAAGCTGCGCTCTGCTCTCAAAAAGCCTTCTTTATCCGCATCGAGAATTGCAACCAGTGAGACTTCAGGAATATCCAAGCCCTCGCGCAGCAAGTTAATGCCCACCAGCACATCGAACGCACCGAGCCGCAAATCACGCAAAATTTCCACGCGCTCCAC
>JANNED010000233.1:0-22350 GCA_031388245.1 Variovorax sp. | reverse complement strand
CTGCGCAGACTGCTATTAAATCAGGAGTGAGCAGCGCAACGCCTACTTTCGATGCAGATGCCCGCTACACCGATTGGACGTTTGGCGAACTCCCCGAGCTGCTCGAAATCCGCCGCAAACTTGGCAAAGGATCCGGTGCGGTGGAGCAAACCCTCATCGGCTTCCCCGCGCTCATCGATCAAGGCCAAGCCGTGAGCATTGAAGTGTTTGACGAGCCTGGCGTGGCCGCTGCCAAGCATCAAGCCGGCCTGCGCCGCCTCGTCGCGCTGCAAATCAAAGATGCGCTCAAATACCTTGAGAAAAATATTCCTGATTTGCAAAAAATGTCGGCCGCCTTTATGCCACTCGGCACAGCCGAAGAGCTTAAAAACCAACTGCTCGACACCGCAATCGACAAAGCCTTCTTGGCTGACCCGCTGCCCACCACCGCGCCAGAATTCAAAGCACGCGTAGCGGATGGAAGAGGGCGGCTCACGCTCATTGCCAACGAAGTAGCGCGCCTCGCCGCCAACATCCTCACCGAATACCAAACGGCTTTGCGAAAAATCAAAGACACGAAAAACGCGCCGGAGGCCACAGCGGATGCAACAGCGCAACTACAACGCCTCATGCCCAAGCGATTTTTGGCCACCACGCCGTATCCGCGCCTGCAACACTTCCCGCGCTACCTCAAAGCCATCACCATGCGCTTAGAGAAATACCGCGCCGACCCCGCGCGAGATGCATTGCGCATGAAGGAGCTGCGCCCCGAAGAACAACGCTTCCTGCGCCTGATTGCAGAGCGCAAAGGTGTGCTCGACGAACGCTTGGAAGATGTGCGCTGGCTCTTCGAAGAACTCCGCGTCAGTTTCTTCGCCCAAGAGCTGCGCACCCCCCAGCCGGTGAGCATCAAGCGGATTCAGAAGAGTTTTGAGCAGTTGGCGCTGTAGCTCGCTTCGACTGTTTCTCTGTAGTCCGGTTGAAACAACTCAAACCGTGCGAGAGTTCTTTTTTCTAGCTGTGGTCTACGCCACCAGCTCCATCAACTTCCCATACCCATCCACCACGTCGTATTTGACCTGGTCAGATGTGATTTTGGAGAAGAACTTGCGGGCGCATTCGATCTTGCTTTCTTCAATTTTCCGCAGGTCCATGCTGGACATAGAGCCCTTGGTTTCGGCAACGAAGTAGACGTGCTTGACCTTGCCTTCCTGGAACGCAATGGCCCAGTCGGGGTTGTAGTTGCCTACCGGGGTGGGTATGAAAAAGCCACGCGGCAGCTTGGCGTAAACCACCACGGAAGTGCTGGTATCCAGCTCGCGCACAAAGTCGCGCTCGTTCTTGGAGTCGGTGAATACGTAGTCGTAAATATGGTGATTGGCCTTTACCGCCTTGCTGAAATCTTCCTTCGGCTTGTCCTGGGTGAAGATGTCCATGGTGTGCGTGTCGCCCGTGGGGTCATAGGCAATGTGCTCCACGATCACGGTCGCCTTCTGCTCGTTCATCAGGCGCGCGGCCTTCTGCATGAAGTCTTCCGGGTTAGTGCGGTACTGACTGAACACGGCTTTGTTGATGCCCTGCAAGACACTGGCTACGGTCGCGCGGGTCAGTTGCGTCTCTCCGGCTAGTCGGCCAATCAGGTCATATTTCACGGCGGAATGGGCTGACGCACGGTGAAAATCGGTTGTGGATTCGGTCACTTTGAACGACTCACCCTGCCGGATGCTGTCAAAAGTTGCGGTGTCTGCCTGCTCCCCGGCCACCACGGTGTACTGCATGGGGCTGACTTTCAGCTCTGCTTCCAATGCCTTCACGCACTTGGCCACCAGCTCCGGGGTTTCAAATTCCACCGTGTATGCGGCCTTTCGGTTGATGCGATTCCACAGCGCCTTGAACTCGGCTTTCTCAAAATTGGCGTTCAACGGATTGGTTTTGGCCTTGCGGTCGTCTTCTGGCAATGGCAACTTCGCATCGCTGAACACACTGTCGATCAGTGCAAAAACGGCATCGGCATGCGCCGCCAACTCGGGCGGCAACGCTGCAAGCGTGCCCTCTTTCTTGGCCTCGTGATAAGCATCAGCGATGCGATCTTTGTCGTCGGAGTAGTCGTTCTTTGCAAGGTAGCGGTAAATTAGTTTGGCCAGTTGCGGAGTCACTTCCACGTCACCGGCTGTGGTTTTGAGCACCTTGCCGGTGAAATAGGACTCGTTGGCCTCCCGTGGCCGCTTAGACAACCCTTCACTGATATCACGCTGCAAAGCGGTCACAAAGTCCTTGTAGCTCTCGCTGGCCACCACAGTGAGGACGTTGATTTGGTGCACCGTGGCTGCGTTGTCCATGCGGTCGCCATGCTGATTTACGGATAAACGCAGGCCGCGCCCGACTTCCTGGCGGCGGCTGACCGTGTTGTCACTATGCTTCAAAGTACAGATCACGAACACATTGGGGTTGTCCCAGCCTTCCCGCAACGCGGAGTGCGAGAAAATGAAACGCACCGGCTCTTCAAATTTGAGCAACTGCTCCTTCTTCCGCAGGATCAGGTCATACGCATCCACGTCGTCGGTTTCGCTGGACTTCTTCCCCGTCTCGGGGTCCACCATGCGCTTGCTCTTCTTGTCGATGGAGAAGTAACCTTCATGCGTGCGCCTGGTGGCGATGCCTTTGAGATAACGGTTGTACGGCGTGTCTTCCAGCGTCATTACCTCGGCCAATTGCTGGTTGTACTCTTCCTCGAACATCTGGGCGTACTCGCCATTTCGTTCGCCCGCATCGTCATAGCTGCGGTATTTGCTGACCGCGTCAATGAAAAACAGCGACAGCACCTTGATGCCCTGGCCGAACAGCGTCTGCTCTTTTTCAAAGTGGGCCTTCACGGCTTCTCGGATCTGAATCTGCCGCAAAGCCGATTCACTGACATCACCCGTGGCTTCACCCGCCACCAGCTCATGCCCGTTGGTGAAGGACACTGTATTGGTGAGCGCATTGATGTCGGCCACCACAAAACCCCGGTACTGCTCCAAGTCGCCAGACAGATCGAACAGGTTGTCATTGCGAGACAGCTTACGCAGCACGCGCTTAATGCCGTTGTTCTGCTTGATTTCCAGCTCCACCCGCGCCACGGGTGCGGCGGTGGACACCTCGATGGACTCCAAATACAGGTAAGCATTGGTGCCGGTCAGGCCCTTGACCGATATGCCGCGCACCGCGATTTTCTTGACTAGCTTCTGGTTATAGGCGTCCAGCGCGTCAAGCCGGTGAATCTTGTTGTGAGCCGTCTTGTGCGTGGCCGAATAGCGCAGCACTGCCAGCGGCTTGAAGTTGGCCAGCGAATCCAGCGTCTTGCCGCCTTCCATCTTCTGCGGCTCATCCAGAAACATCACGGGCCGGTTGGCGCTGATAACGTCAATAGGCCTGCGGGATTGAAAGTCGTCCAGCTCCTCGTAAATGCGGCGTGCGTCCTTGCCCGTGGCATTGAAGGCCTGCACGTTAATGACCATCACGTTGATGCCCGCGTCGCTGGAAAAGCTCTCCAAGTTATGCAACTGCTTGGAGTTGTAGATGAAGAACCGGGCGCGCTTCTTGTACTCGTCCAGAAAGTGCTCTGCCGTGATTTCCAGCGACTTGAACACCCCCTCACGAATGGCAATGCTGGGCACCACCACAATAAACTTGCTCCAACCATAACGGGCGTTCAGCTCAAACATGCTTTTGATATAGCAATAGGTCTTGCCGGTGCCGGTTTCCATCTCCACATCCAGATTGATGTCGCACACCTTGGTTTTGACCAGCGCGGCGGACAGCGGCAGGTTTTGCCTGCGCTGCACGGCGTGGATGTTTTCCAGCATCTGGCCGGGGGGCAAGGCCAGATCGGCGTTCTTGAAACCCTCGGTTTCCAGCGCAGCCACTGCCTGGCCGCTGGCATCCACGGCTCGGCCAGGGTCCACCCGGTAATTGAGCCCTTCGCGCTTGGGTTGCCCGGCAAAGCAATCTGCCACGGCATCCACCGCATGGGTCTGGTAGGCCTGCTTTTTGAACTTTAGCTTCATGCTTTTCTCTGCAATCTCTCTTTTTTCTCTGCAATTAGACGCTACGTTTATCAGCAGAATTTATAAAATATCAATCAAATCAATGAGTTACTGAACTCTATTCTTTGGCGTATTCTTTTTATTCTTTTTTGTGGAGTGCGCATGCGTCACAAACTCTTTTGTGGAGCCTATTTTCACTTTCACACTACTCAAATCAGCTAGTAGAGTCCAGCCGCTACACAAACTGTTCATAGCACCTCGCGGCCTTCGGCCAAGTTAATCAGCCGGGGAAAGCACAAGGTGGCGGGGCGCCTGCCGCTGCTGGCTTGCAACTCACGCAAAATTCCAGCCTCTTTCATCTGCCGCAGCAAGCCCGGCGTCGTCTTCTCATGCACATTGAAATCACGCAGGAGTTGCGCCGTCAGGTCCGACGAACGGAAAATCGGTTTGCTGAAAATAGCATCCAACACATGCACTGAATACTGCGAGTGCGTAGCCGTCTGGATGGCCAGCTTCATTTCTTCATACAGTGCCTGAATGGCCGTCACACGGGTGCTGTTTTGCGCCGCCTGCGTCACAATGGCCTTGAGGAAAAATGCAATCCAACCATTCCAGTCGCCCTCTGCTGAAATGGCCTTCAAGTGAAAGTAGTACGCCTCACGGTTGTTTTCCAGGTACTCCGACAAATAAAACATGGGCTGCGACAAGGCGCGTTTTTGGTACAAAAACAAGGGGATCAGAATCCGGCCAATCCGGCCATTGCCGTCCTTGAACGGGTGCAGCAATTCAAACTGCGCGTGCACCACAGCGGTTTGTAGCAAAAAATCCACGTCGTTACTGTCTAAATACTGCTCCCAAGCCTGCAAAAAATCAGGCAACTGCACGGGGTTGGGTGGCACAAAACTGGCTTCTTCCATCGTGCAGCCATGCTTGCCAATCCAGTTCTGATCAAGCCGGAACTCGCCCGGTGTTTTATCTTGCCCACGCACACTGCTCATCAGCACGCGATGCAATTCCCGCACAAACCCGAGCCGAATGGGGTAATCCTTCAAATACTCACGCGCCGAATACAGCGCCTGCCGGTAATTGGAGATTTCCTGAATGTCCTTGTACTTCTCACCCACTTGAATCAAGCCGGCCTCTTGTTGTAGCACCTCGTCCACCGTGGCTTGCGTGCCCTCGATCTTGGAAGACAACACCGCTTCCTGAGTGGTCAACGGCGAGAGCATCACCGCTGGGTTAGGTATCCCTTGCAGCAATCCGTCGTATCGGGCCAAAGCAGCATTGGCTTGCCCCACCAAGGGCAGCAACAAACGGTAGTCCAGATTGACCAGTGGCAGGGCATCGGGTGTATAGGGTTGCATCAGTTCAGCCCTTAAATGGTTTTGACTTCGGTGCTGGGGCTCATGAGCTTGAAAATTTGCTCCACATTGATCTTGACGCTGTCGCTCGCAAAACCGGCATCGCGGAACACCACGCGCAGGGGCTCACGCTTGGCAAGCAACTTCACAAAGTCTTCGCTGACACCCTCGTCAAAACAAGCGGCTAGGGCATTGCCATCTACAAAGTACACGGTCTTATTCGCGATGGTTTCTTTTGCAATCGGCAGCGACAAGTCCACGCCCCAGTCCAGCAGCACCTGGAACAGCAAGTCTTCCGCTGTGCGGTCTTCGCGGATGTTGTTGACCTGATCGAATAGCTGGTCCTGCGCCACTGCATCGGGGGCGTAGAACACCTCTTTCATGTTGGAGCTGTCAATTTTGAGGACGCGAAAGCCAATGTCGAGCTTGTCAATGCCTGACTTACCTTCGTTGTCCTGCTTAATTTTCAGGCCTGCGCGACGAATTCGCTCTTTGCTAATCTCTGCAATATTTCGAGGTTTTCCAAGTGAGTCGCAAAATTTCGCTGCAGCCTTCTGTTCCTTTACATCAACATCAAGCACCTCAGGCACTTGCACCAAGATATACCGTCGCATACCACCATCGTTTTGATTCGACTCAAACACAGCATGCGCTGTACTCGCACTTCCTGCAAAGAAATCCATGACGATTGCGTCAGGGTCATTGGCGGTAATGTAGGTAATCAGTCGAGACAGTTCGATATGGTCTTTCGGATTGTTGAATGCCTTTGCGCCTAATAAACTTCGCAAAAATTTCACGGCGAACTGCGACTGTTTGTAAAAGTAGCTCCCACGCACTTGAGTTGCAAGATCATCGTCTTCGCTATCAGAATCATCTGCGTCTTCGATCTCTACGTCGGGGGTCTCATCGAACGAGATTGGACGAAGATGCGACTTGCGGAACGGCGGTTCTGTATGGTCAGCACGGAATTCAACAATACCAGCCTTCACTCTTGCCATCATCGTCTCGTGGTTGGCGTAAATCCAACCTCGCTCCGGCACCTTGCAAGGCAGGCCGGTGACCGGATGCAACACGTCATAAGTTGGACCACCACCGCCTGGCCACGAAATATTGTCATCTCGCCAGGGACCATACCTATCGACCCGATTGTAACGACTCCATTTTTTCGAGGGGTGACTCTTTGGCAGCGAAGAAAACCAGGCCTGCAACCCAGACTCAATAAAGTCGTCGGTTGCTCCATCTTGAGAACGCAAATCAAGGTACTTTTCCCAAATTTCGCGCGCGCCTGGTTTTTCCTCACGCCACACTGTTTTTCGTGCACGAAGTACGTCCAAGGATTTGGCAAAAATAAGTACGTACTCATGCCCAACAGAAAGCAGTTTTGCGTCGTTCTTTCTTCCTTTTTCCCAGACTAGGCATGCGATGAAATTGGCCTCCCCAAATACTTCCGTGCATAGCTTTTTCAGGTTTTCCACCTCGTTATCGTCAATCGAGATCAGAATGACACCCTCGTCATTCAGCAGGTTTCGCGCGAGTTTCAAACGCGGATACACCATTGACAACCAATCGGAATGAAAACGACCGTTGGATTCAGTGTTCGCAACCAGACGATTGCCGACTTCATCACTCTGATTAGACATTGCAAAGTATTCGGAAGCATCTGTCTTGAACTCGTCGTCATAAACCAAATCGCTGCCGGTGTTGTAGGGTGGATCTATGTAAATGAGTTTGACTTTATCCAGGTAGGTCTCTTGGAGCAGTTTCAGTGCGTCGAGGTTGTCCCCCTCAATGAACAGGTTTTGCGTATCGTCAAAGCCCACGCTCTCGGCACGGCAGGGGCGCAGCGTCTTGGCAATCGGCGCATTGGCTTTCAGCAACGCATCTCGTTTGCCAGGCCAATTGAGCTGATAGCGCTCTTGCGGACCTTCCACGATGGAGGTAGAAAGCTCTTGGCGCAACTGGTCAAAGTCGATGCTGTGGGTGACCATCCCTTTGGTGTCGCGCGACTCCACCACGCAATTCGGGAACAGCTCCGCCAGTTTCTCGATGTTGGCTTGGGTCAGATCGGTGCTGTGCATTTTGAGTTTATTCATGGTCTTTTGGGCTCATAGCCGGCATGGAATATGCGCGGGAAGCTATTAAATATGTAGCAAATTGAGGGGGTTGGCCGCTGATCATGACAGCGCTTCCAGCTCAGTACGAATGGTACGCAACTGGGAGTTGATCTCGACCTTGCGGTTGAACTGTTTTTCAGCATTCAGGCGAGCTTCCAGTTTGGCCGCTGCGGCCTGCTTGGCTGCCAGTGCGGCCAGCCGGTCTAACTGGTCACGCAATGTCTCGCCCGCGCGGCTTGGTGCTGCCAGGTGCTGACGCAATAGCTGCTCGTAAAGGCTCTGCAAGTCCAGCGCCATTGGCAAGGCAGGCCGGGATTCACCGTCTTTTTGCCATGGCGCGGCATGGTAATCCCCCAGTACCCACTGGCTGACTGGTAGACCCCCTTGGTGGTGGGCGGCATCGCTAGGCCGCTTATAGGCGGCAACTGGCTGCGTATGCCCCTCAAAACGCAGGTTAAACAGGATGGGGCGCGGCATGGCTTTGTCGATACAGCGCAGCACCGAATGACTCACATCAGGCAGCTTCAAGGCGACTTCAAACACCTCAATCTCGGGCACCGCCGGTTTGGCCGGCAGATTGATGGTCTCTGGCGATAGCTTGTAGGCCCAGGTGATGCTCTCCACCTGATCCACAAACAGCGCGCGCAATGCTGCGGTGGGCTTGGCGTGAGCGTAGATTTTCGACTTCGCCACCGCTCGGCCCACTGCGGCCTGCGACGGCCAGGCGAAAAGTGCTCGGGGGGGCGCTTGGGTGGCCAACTTTCTTGTCATGGGGCTTGAATCACCAAGAAGCTGATGAGCTCGAAGTCTTCGAGGCCGGCTATCTCTCCCACCAAGGCGCTGGTTTTGCCCGGTGAGAACAGGCTGTCCACATCCTGCTCTTGCTGGCGCTCGATCATGGAGTGAATGGCCTGGTCCAGCAGGTTGGAGAAGGTGCGCATGTTGCGGCCATCGTCAGTCGCCTTATTGAATGGCTCAAAGGCGGCGGGCAATGGTTCGCTGCGGCCTTTGCAGGCATTGCGGGCCAGGTCCAGCAGTGCCTTGACCTCCATGTGGTCGGCAATGACGCTGCCGTCCATGCCGATATAGACCAAGTAGTAGGGGTGCAGCCGGTTCTTTTGCTGCACTGCGGCACCGGCAGTGCCACTGAGCAAACGGTTGCGCAGCGTGAAAATGACGCCGGGCTGCAAGCCCTTTTCGGGGTTGGCAGGCACCACGGCATGCAAGCCATTGGGCAGGCGGGCCAGGTCACCATGGGCTTTGACGTAGTTCAGCAAGTCCATGCGGAAGTCGTTCAGGCCAAGGTCGGTGATGGACACCCCGGTTTTGAGGTCTTCCATCTCGATGACTTCTTCTTGCAGGCGACGCAGCTGCTCCTTGCGATAGGCCACGTCATTGGACTGGGCAGACAGTACGTTGTCATCGCCCGTCGCGGTCACGTCGGCAATCATCATGCGGCTTTCCACCCGCTCTTTGAGGCGGATGTACTCGTCCAGGCTGATATCGGGCCAGTAGTTGACCAACTGGATGCGCGCATTGGGGGAACCAATACGGTCCACCCGACCAAAGCGCTGGATGATGCGCACCGGGTTCCAGTGGATGTCGTAATTGATGACGGTGTCGCAGTCCTGCAAGTTCTGGCCTTCGGAGATGCAATCAGTACCAATCATCACGTCAATTTCACCCGGCTCATGCGGCATGGTCAGCGCCTTTTCTTTGGCGCGCGGCGCAAACAGCGTGAGCATGGTCTGAAAATCCACGCCCTGGCGGGGGTTGGCTGCCAAGCGCAGTGTGGTTTTGGGCTCGGTGGAGCCGGTGACTTTGCCGGTGTGGATGCCGTGCTTTTGGAACAGGCCCGGTGCCAAGTTGTCGTACAGGTAGTTGGCGGTGTCCGCGAACGCAGTGAATATCAGCAGCTTGCGGTTGCCGGGGTTGAAGGGGTGCGCCAGCTTCTGCTCGATCTGCGCTTTCAGGTGTTGGAGCTTGGCATCGTCAGCCGGGGTGATTTTGGCCATTTCAGCCAAGAGCCCGTCAATAACGGCTAGGTCAGAGCCCAGGTCGTGCTCCCAGGACTGCAAGTCCATATCACCCAAATCGATTTGCACCTTGCCACCCGTTGAACCGCGCTCGTCGGCCTGTTCATCATCGAACTCTGGCAACAGCTCGTCGTCAAAGTCGGCATCTTCAAAGTCCGGCGTGTGGTCGGTGAACCTGGCAGCCTTGCCTGACTTTTTGAATGCAGTGATCTTCGCTAACGCGTTTTGGTGGTTGTTTTGCAGACTTTGCAACGTGAGGCGGAACGATGCGACCGAGCTTTCCAGCCGTTTGAGCAAGTTAACAGTCATCAGCGCTTGCAAGCTTTTTTCGCGGTCGGCTTGTTTGAGTTTGCCGCCGCCGCCGGCCACCTCGGTGTCGTACATGTCTTCGTACTTCTTGACGCGGCTGGGCAGGATGTAGCTCACGGGCGCATACACGGCCAGTTTCAACAGGCTGAGCTGGTTGAAGATGTCGTTGAAGCCAATGACATCGGTACGCTGAGTCAGCGGGCAGTGAAACGACAACGGCTTGAGGCGTTCGGGAAAAGTGCCAACATCCTTGGTGTCGTAAAACGTCTCGATGTGCTTGCGTGACCGGGCAATGGTGACGCTGTCCAGCAACTCGAAAAAGTCAAAGTCCAGTGCAGCCAAGATGGCGTGGGCAGTTCGCTCTTCGGGCGGCAACTTGGTCCATTGATTGAACGCAGCTTGAGCGCGGCGGAATATCTCTTCAATGTCTTTTTCAGTGCGCAGTTTGTCGCCCAGCAGACCTGAGTTGCCTTCATAGGCTAGGGCAAGCTGGTTGCGCAGATCGTTAAAGCGGTTGTTGACCGGCGTTGCAGACAGCATCAGCACCTTGGTTTTGACGCCCTGTTTGATGACCGTGTTCATCAGCTTTTGGTAGCGCGTCTCTTTGTCCTTGTAGACATCGTTGTTGCGGAAGTTGTGTGATTCGTCGATCACCACCAGGTCGTAATTGCCCCAGTTCACCCGATTGAGTGGCGTGCCGAAGGATTCGCCACTGGTGCGCTGCAAATCGGTGTGGCACAGCACTTCGTAATTGAACCGATCCTTGGCGAAGATGTTGGTTTTGAGGTTTCGGTTGTAGGTGAGCCAGTTATCGGCCAGCTTCTTCGGGCACAACACCAGCACGGAGCGATTGCGAAGCTCGTAATATTTGATGACGGCCAGCGCAGTGAAAGTTTTCCCCAGGCCCACGCTGTCAGCCAAGATGCAGCCGTTGTAGGTTTCCAGTTTGTTGATGATGCCGGTGGCAGCATCGCGCTGGAAGTTGAACAGCTTTTGCCACACCAACGTATCCAAGTAGCCTGTGCGGTCGTTGGGCAGCACGTCTTCGTTCAGGTCCTCCAGGAACTCATTGAAGATGTTGTAGAGCATCAGGAAATAGATGCGCTCGGGCGAGTTCTCTTGGTAGACAGATGCAATGTGCTCGCAAACCAAGCTGGTCACGTCCGTCAGCTTTTCGGGATCAGCCCATATCTGGTCGAAGACGCTGAGATATACGCTGGTGTTAGTGGGCTCGTCGAACTTGTTAACAATATTGGACACCGCATTGCCGCGCTGGTAGCCTAAATCCGCCGCAGTAAAGCCGTGCAGAGGCAAATACACCACATTAGGTGCTACGGGGACAGCGGTCTGTACCGCTGCAAACTGCTGCATCGGGGCCACGCCACTGTTGGAACGAAACTTGGCTTTGCGGCGCATCCAGTCGGCACATTCGCGCGCAATGGCGCGTTGGGTCAGCTTGTTTTTGAGCTGTACTTCGAATTCAGTACCGTAGAAGCTGCGTTCGCTGCGGGTTTCAGAGGGTGACTTTGGAATGTGAAACTCGCGCCGCTCTTTTTTGGCGGCATCGGTTACCTCATCTGGCATGAACGTGGGAGATGTAAAGATGAACTCAAATGACTCCACCGACGCCAACTCGTGCTTCAAAGCCTCGTAGGCGTAAATGGAAAAGCACGATGCGGCGATTTTGAGCCGCGCACCCGGCTGCACTGACTGCTTGATGTCGTCGCCCAGCAGGTCGTTGATGTTGTCAATGAGTTTCATAGGTGGTATTTGTTACGAAAGTATAGTGTGGCGGGCATGCTCATTCATCAGTCGATAGGCGAGTGCACTGACTGGAGCAGGCGCAGCAATAGCCTAAAGCTCATGCGAATACACAATAAACCCCGCATGCTTGGCGAGTTTGTCGTAGAGGGCGCGGCCGCTGGTGTTGGTGGTTTGGGTGGTCCAGTAGACGCGGCTGCAGCCACGCTCGCCAGCGGCGGCGTACACGGCTGCAATATGGTCTGCGGCGATGCGTTGGCCGCGATGCGGGGGCGGGCGTTCAGGTCTTGCAGGTAGCACACGTCATGCAGCCGCGTGGTGCTGCGGTGAAACAGGTCGTTTACCAGGCCAACGAGCTGCTCGCTCCCAGCTTGGCTTGACGCATCTCGCGCCGTGGCCACCAAGGCATGCACGGGCTCGCCACTGTCAAAAAAGCGCCGCAAAGAAGCATTGGAGAGGGGCCTGCGTGATCTGATCGGGCAGAGCAGTCGCGCCTTCGCGGCCATAGAAAGCGTTGTAGCTCGCAGTAGCGGCTTCCAAGCCGCAAAGTCGCTGGGCTGGATGGGGCGGATGCTGATGTGGGGCAGCATGGGGTGGCTGGCGTTAGGCGGTATTTACTATGCTTCTGATAGCATTCTGCGCAGATTCTATGCCGGGTAGAGGGTGATTTGGCTTGAAATTGGCGATGATGCGATAAGTCGGCTGTTTTGAGCAAAATTGGCATCTAGCCGTTATGGATGCTGCGTAGGGTGCTATTGAATTGAGATCGCGTCGATGCGAGGTAAGCGGGAGGAGGGTGTTGCTTGAGGTTTAAGGTCGCAATTTGCGACCTTAAACCTAGGGTCAGGTGGTTGCCGGCGGGGTTTTGGGCTCACTGTTTGAGTGCAAAATCCAACTAACGAAGATTTCTTGAACGCTCTCCCCATGATCCTGCCTAACAAACTCAACATCCTTGATCAAATCGAGTTGGCCAAGGCGGAAGAGAAAATCAGCAAACAAAAAGCCAAGAAGCTTTTTGATTCAGGCGATTTGGCTCGCATCGAAGTGGGCAGCTTCGCTGGGATTTGCACCATTCATGCGTATCTGTTTGGCGAGATTTATGACTTTGCGGGGAAGCTGCGCGAAGTCAATATTGCCAAAGGTAATTTTCGTTTTGCGCCACTGATGTATCTGGAGCAATCGCTTAAGCATATCGACAAGATGCCGCAGGGCAATTTTGATCAGATCGTTGAAAAATACGTCGAGATGAATGTGGCGCACCCCTTCCGCGAAGGCAATGGCCGCGCCACCCGCATTTGGCTCGATCTCATCTTCAAACAAGCAATCCATCAAGTCGTCGATTGGAATCGCGTCGATAAAGAAGAGTACTTGTCCGCCATGCAGCGCAGCGTCGTCAAAGACCTAGAAATCAAAGCCCTGCTCAAAGCGGCCCTAACCGATCAGATCAATGACCGTGAGCTGTATATGAAGGGCATCGATGTGAGCTACTACTACGAAGGCTACAGCGAGTTCAAGACCGACGAACTGTAAACGCTCGCCTCATTCGTCATCCAGCACCGCTCGGGTGCAACTCAGCACTTGCTCCATCAACTCAACGGGCACGGTTTCTACCTTGCTCGCTCGGCGAGCCGCCCAATCCAGCGCCTTCAGCTGATGCGCATGCACGTTGCCATCTGTGCGCAAGCCGTAGCCCATGAGCGAGATCAAAAATCCGCCATCGCGCGCATTGAGCGCCGCGCCCCCGGAAATAGGGCAGACCCAAGCCAGCTTGAAGCGACTGTTGAAAGCTTGTGTGGACACCACCAAGCAAAAATGATTGCCCTTCATTTCTCGGCCTGATGCGGGATCAAAAGCCAAATGAAGAATATCGCCACGCTTAGGCGTCATAGCTCGTTGCCCGCAGCGCCCAACTCATCCCAGCCTTGCACGCGCTGCGCACCACGAGGCGTGGCTTTGATCAAATCAGCCAGCTTGGGCTTCGCTTTAGGTACACGTAAAGTCAGCTCCGAGCCCGCCACCAGAATTTCAAGCTTAGAGCCCGCCTGCAAACCATTTTGCTCCGCGTAGCTCGGCGGAATGGTCAAAATCAACGAACCGCCAGAACGGCGCAGTGCAGCATCAAGCATATTGCTCTCCTGAAAAGTTTTACTATTGTATAACTAATCCTGAACTTGTGTCGCGCCTGTTCATCCATAAAAGCGTTGCCACACACCGCAGCGGCTTCCAAGCGGCAAAGTCAGAGGGCTGAATAAAGCGGCTGGTGTTGGAAGGATTTCACTATGCTTCTGATAGCACTCTGCGCAGATTTTATGCCGGGGAGCGGCTGATTTGGCTTGATATGTGTGATGCTGGGGCAAGCTGAGTTGGGGCGAGCCGTTTCTAGTCCATTCGGCGTGAACTTGGGTTGCGGCCTGATCAACACTATATAACCCACAGCACCTCAAACTGCTGCCTCGTTGGAGCAATCTGTATCGACACCTGATCGCCCTCGCATTTGCCCAACATGGCCCTGCCCAAAGGGGCTTCGCTGCTGATGACCTGAATGAACTGCGCTCCGCTGGCCAACTTCATGCTGCCACCAGTGGGGCCGAGAAAGAATTGCTGCTGCTTGTCGTCGGCATCGACCAGGCAGACCAGCGCGCCGAGCTGTATGCCTTTGCTGGCGTCGTAGGGGCGCGGGCGGAATTGGCGCCAATGGGTCATCGCCTGGCGGATGGCTTCGGCGCGACGCGCTTGGCCGGTGGACAGGTAAGCGGCTTCCAAGCCCAATGTGTCGTATTTGTTTTCGGCGATGTTTTCTTCGTGCGTTGCCGTCTCGTGGGCCGCCCGCATGGCGCGCTCGGCTTGCAGCAGGTCTTCGGCCAGCCGCTCTAGCACCTGCTGTTGAAGCAAGAATTTATCCATGATGAAAGGTCGGCATATCGACAAAGGAGGGTGAGGTTTTGAAGATGAGGGACTCTGACGGTAAAGACGGTAGGCTGGATCAGGCGGATGGAGTGGCTGGCGTTGGAGAGTGTTTACTATGCTTCTGATAGCAATCTACGCAGATTCTATGATGGGCGGTGGCAGTTTTGGCTTGAAATTTTCGACGATGCAATAAGCCGGCAACTATGAGCAAAATTGGCATCTAGCCGTCATGAATACTGCGCAGAGTGCTATTGAATTCAGAGTAAATTGATCTCCATGCGGGGAAACTTTAGGTCCGAGCGCCCAAAAGCGCGGACTTCAGTGTTGGATCGGCGGGACGCTCCCCGAGCCAAATGCGCAGCATGGCGGGCATGAGGTTGGCGTTGGGAAACACTTTGACGGCTGGCTTGGCTTGCCCTTTTTGTTGCACCTGAATGCTCGTGCCGGCAGCGCGGCTCCAATCAATGTGGAAGCTGTCGCCAGCGCGCAGGCTGCGCGTTTCGGCAATCAGCGTGCTCAATGCGAACACTTCAGCCACCAGACCCAACAACTCGGCATCGCTGGAATTGCTTTTGAGCCCGTTGGCCAGCAGATCGCTCATTTCGCGTGCGTTTACGTCGCGCAGCATGGTCACCTTGAGGCGCTTGGCGCCCGCGTCTTGAATCGCGGCTTCGGGCAAGCTTTGCTTCTTTTCCAAATACAAGGCGGCGGCATACATGGCTTGGGCAGATTGCTGCCGCACGCCCGCGCCATTGAGCTGAAGCTGGGTCGCTCCGAGCTTCGCGGTGGGCGCGAAGCTGATGCCGCCTGTGTGCAGCGCATCTGCCGGTGTGGCCCAAGCGCTGGCCGCAAAGAGCAGCGTTGCAACGGACAAAGCCCAAGTTGATCGATTCGTTTTCATAGCAGCCTTTCAAATGACGAGCAGGAGCGCTCAACGCCAATTTATCAGCGCTGCAAGGTGAAATTTAGAGAAGGCTTCTTACACCAAGCATTTGGGTGCAGCATGCACCAGCTTGTCACACACTCGTCACGATTTCTGAGCGGTTCTGGTGCAACACAACACGTTCAGCCGCAATACTTGGGCTCAGCTCCGGCAGGTGATGGATGCTCTGCGCGAGCTCGCCAGCCCACCCGAGCCTTCGAGGCGGCCTATCGCACAGGCTCCATACCTTTGGCTCGAATGATCTCTTGTGAGCTGCTTGCTTTGGCTGCCGCCGCAAAAGATGCTGCGGCAGTTGCCATGTTGGTGGTGCTCGCCACGCCGTAGCCATAGGTTGTGTAGTTTTGAATGGGCTGAGGGAGCAAACCAGCCAGCATGACTCCAGACACGGGAAGGATCTCGCTGACTTGATGAATGGCGAGGTCAGCTTCTCCGTTGGCAACTCGCTCTGCGGCATATCCACCAGGCACCAGCACGGCCTTGGCGCGAACTTCTTGCGCGATCCCCAAGCGTTGGAAGAGTCCATCCAGATAAATGCCGCTGGAGCCGCCTGAGGCTGGATCAATGTAGGCGACCTTGCGCGCATTCAAAACGACTTGCTTGAATTGCTCAACGGTTTCAAGTGCTGGTGGCGTTTGCCCAGCCCGGATGGCCACGCCAATGGCAACTCTGGCCACCGGGCTGATGCTTGCCGCATTGACCTTGCCTTGGCTAGAGAGCGAGGCGAGTGCGGCTGGCGTTGAAAATACCAAATCGAAGCCTTCCCCCGCTTCGATGCGCTTGGTGAGTGCGCCCGCCGTGTCGGACGCTATCTCAACCTTAACGCCCGTGCGTGCCTCAAATTCTGGAACAAGCGCGGTGACCACGAGTTTGAACGCGCCTGTTGTGAGGACGCGCAGAGTTTGTGCGCACAAAGGCATGGTGTGCAGCGCAAGCACGAGGGAAAGGGCGAAGAGTCGTAACATGGCAGTGCGGTGGAGTGATGGGTCTGAAAAAACGGAGGGGTTGCAAAAATCCAAGTTAGGCTAACACATCAGAAGCTGGCGCGTCATCGAATGCTCAAAAAATCAAGCTGGCGAAGAACGCAGGGCGTAAGTTTTGCCTTCTAGCCAAAGGAATTCGGCCCGCAGAACAGCGCTGCCTTTTTCGTCTTTGAAGGTAAATCCCAGCAGCGCCAGGGATTGGCCGTTTTTGATTTCTGGCACTTTCCAAGTTTCCATGCGGGAGAGTGGGGCGAGCTCGATCTCCCAGATTTTGTCGGAGCGCTTGGGCAGGCTGGCTTTTTTGAGCAGGCTTGGCGCATCGACGGGTGCGGTTTGTACGGGGATGCTTCGGCTGGTCAAGTCTGCGGGCAGCTTGAGGGCGGGAGCCAGCTCCAGCATGAGCTCGGTGTGTGGGTTTTGCCATTTCACTTTGGATGCTTTGCCCTCCAAATAGATCGGGCGATCCAAATCGAAGCTGCTCCAGCCATGATGAGCGATGGCTGCATTGCTCGCGAGCAGGCCGGCAGGCAGGGCGGTGGAGGCAAGCCATTGCACCGTGGTGCGACGCGTCAAATGTGGTTGCATGATGAAAACTCCTTGAAGAATCAGAGATAAGCAATCCAGCGACCGCAAAAAATAGCGGCGATCCAGATCAGGGTGGAAACCATTGTTTGGAGCTTGGCGATGCGGTCAAGTTTCAAAAGCGAATCGCGGCCATGAAACCATGCTGCATTGCAGGCAGCCATCGTGAGCAGGAGCATTTTGAGGGTGAAAGCGCGATTGGCCAACAGCTCGCCAGCCTGAGTTGCAAACATCAGCAAGCCTGATGCTGCAGCGATGCCAAAGCCGCCGCCAACGAGCAGCAAAGCCAGCCGCGCCAGATCTTTTGCGGGCAGCGCTTTGCCAAAACCCCACACGCGCAGCTCCAGCAGCACCAAATTACCCAGCAAGAGTGCGATGCCCACGATGTGAATGGCCTCCAGCGCGGGGTAGGCGAAAGGGTGGGTGCGCAGCGGGCCGAAGAGGGCTGTGAGCGCGTCAAGTGGGGTTCTAGTCATGGCAGCATTATTGATCCGACATGATGAAACATGAAAGCTTGGCTTGGCCGGATCAATCGGTGGGTGAGAACATCCAGAACGCGAAAGGCGCGTAACGTTCGCGCCTTTCGCGTTCCGAATGTTTAAGGCATGGCGAAATTTGTCCAGCCAGCGGAATTTGAGCCAAGCGCGGGCGGGTAAAATTCGTTTTTAACCCGATTCTCACAACAAATGTCTGCCTGGGTGCTCCCCGATCACATTGCCGATGTGCTGCCTTCTGAGGCACGGCATATCGAAGAATTGCGCCGCAGCCTGTTGGATGCCGCCCGAAGCTACGGCTATGAGCTGGTGATGCCGCCGCTCTTGGAATACCTCGAATCCCTGCTCACGGGCACGGGCCAAGCGCTGGATTTACAGACCTTTAAGCTGGTCGATCAACTCTCTGGCCGCACCATGGGCGTGCGTGCCGACAGCACACCACAAGTCGCTCGCATTGATGCGCATTTGCTCAACCGCCAGGGCGTGGCTCGTCTGTGCTATTGCGGCCCGGCGCTGCATACCTCGCCCGCCAAGCCGCATGCCACGCGCGAGCCGCTGCAGTTTGGCGCGGAGATGTATGGCCATGCCGGGCGCGAGGCGGATTTAGAAATCATGCTGCTGGCCATTGATTGCTTGCAACGCGCAGGCTTGAAAGATCTCACGGTGGATTTGGCCGATGCGCAAATCGTGCGCAGCTTGCTGGCTGGTGCGCCCGTGTTTGCCGAGCAATTGACGCAGATTCATGCGGCGCTGGCGGCCAAAGATGTGGCCACACTGTCTGAGCTCACAGCCAGCTGGCCTGCTGCGCAGCGCGAGGCGCTGGTGCAATTGACCATGCTGTATGGTGATGAAGACGTGCTTTTGCATGCACAAAACAGCTTATCCCCGGCATATAACCTGCATAGTTTGCTATCAAATTTAAAGTGGCTTGCGGATCATCTGCGCGCAGCCCAGCCAAGTGTGAAGGTGAGCTTTGATTTATCAGACGCTCGCGGCTATGCCTATTACACCGGCGCTCGCTTTGCGGTTTATTCTCTAGGTGCCAGCGATGCTGTGGCTCGTGGCGGGCGCTACGATGAGGTCGGCGCAGTGTTTGGCCGCAACAGGCCAGCGGTCGGCTTCTCACTCGATGTGAAAGATTTGGTCGCGGCAGCGCCTGTGCAGAAGCTGCACACAGCGATTGCAGCGCCTTGGAGCGAATCGGCTGCATTGCGTCAGGCGATTGCGAGCCTGCGAGCAGCCGGCGAGACGGTGGTCTGTGTGCTGCCGGGGCATGAGGCGGAAAGCCAAGAATTCGATTGCGACCGCGAACTGGCTGAAGTGGCTGGGCAGTGGGTTGTTCAATCGATCTGATCGGTTAGCGGCCTAAAGATATGAAGAACACGGAATTCACGGAAACACACGGAAAGCACGGAAGTCTTTCATTGGTTTTTTCGTGTCTTCCGTGCTCTTTCGTGAATTCCGTGTTCAAAATTTAGTTTGATAGAAGCAAAGTATGAATCCAGTTAAAGGCAGAAACGTCGTCGTCGTAGGTTCCCAGTGGGGCGATGAGGGCAAAGGCAAGTTGGTCGATTGGCTCACCGAAACTGCACAAGGCGTGGTGCGCTTCCAGGGGGGGCATAACGCGGGGCACACACTGGTGATCAATGGCGTGAAAACGGCGCTGCACCTCATTCCCAGCGGCATCATGCGTGCGGGTGTGAAGTGCTACATCGGCAATGGCGTGGTGCTCTCGGCTGCCAAATTGTTTGAAGAGATTGAAGGGCTGGAAAAAGCGGGTGTGGAAGTGCGCTCGCGGCTGCGCATCTCCGAGGCTTGCCCGTTGATTTTGCCGTTTCATGCTGCGCTCGATCAAGCGCGAGAAGCCTTCCGCAGCAAAGATGGGTTGGAGAAAATCGGCACCACCGGGCGCGGCATTGGCCCGGCTTATGAAGACAAAATTGCTCGCCGTGCGCTGCGTGTGCAAGATTTGAAATATCCCGAGCGATTTGCCGCCAAGCTGCGTGATTTGCTTGATCTTCACAACCACGTGATGACGACTTATTTGAATGCGCCCGCGCTCGAATTTCAGCCGATCTTTGATGAGGCCATGAAGCATGCTGAGCTGTTGAAGCCGATGATGGCCGATGTCTCGCGTGAGCTGAACGAAGCGCATGCCAAAGGCGTGAATCTGCTGTTTGAAGGTGCGCAAGGCACGCTGCTTGATGTCGATCACGGCACGTATCCGTTCGTCACGAGCAGCAACTGCGTGGCTGGCAACGCAGCAGCCGGCGCGGGCGTGGGCCCTGGCATGCTGCATTACATCTTGGGCATCACCAAAGCCTACTGCACGCGCGTGGGCGGCGGCCCATTCCCCACCGAATTGGAATGGGAAAAGCCCGGCACGCCCGGCTACCACATGAGCACCGTGGGCGCTGAAAAAGGCGTGACCACCGGGCGCAGCAGGCGCTGCGGTTGGTTTGATGCAGCTCTTTTGAAGCGCAGCGCACAAGTTAATGGCCTGTCTGGCCTGTGCATCACCAAGCTGGATGTGCTCGATGGCTTGAAGGAGCTGAAAATCTGCGTCGGCTACGAGCTCGATGGTGAGCAAACCGATATTTTGCCGATGGGCGCAGAAGACATCGCCCGCTGCGTGCCGATCTATGAAACCCTCGAAGGCTGGACGCAAAGCACTGTGGGCGTGACCCAGCTGGACAAGCTCCCCGTGCAAGCCCGCTTGTATTTGCAACGCATCGAGCACGTCACAGGCGTGCCGATTCATATCGTATCGACCAGCCCAGATCGGGATCACACGATCTTGATCAAGCATCCTTACTTGGCTTAATCTTGTATGGACTCAGCGTAATTTAGAACACGGAAGGCACAGAAACAACACGGAAGACACAGAAAATTCAAAGATGTTTTTTCTGTGATTTCCATGAAACTTTTGTGCCTTCCGTGTTCCTTAAAATCCTTTGATCGAAAAAACCTAACCGGAGACAAAAATGCTCACAGAAGACGGCAAACACCTCTACGTCAGTTACGACGAATACCACAACTTAATAGAAAAGCTGGCCATCCAGATTCATAAATCTGGCTGGGAATTTGACACGATTCTTTGCCTCGCGCGCGGCGGCATGCGCCCCGGGGATATTTTGAGTCGCGTCTTCAACAAGCCCTTAGCCATTATGAGCACCAGCTCTTATCGTGCCAGTGCTGGCACAGTGCAAGGCCATTTGGATATTGCCCGCTTCATCACCACCCCCAAAGGCGAGATCGCAGGCAAGGTGCTGCTGGTCGATGACCTCGCTGATTCTGGCCACACGCTCAAAGCCGTGGTCAATATGCTCAAAGACAACTACAAACCCATCAGCGAGCTGCGCACAGCCGTGATCTGGACCAAAGGCGTGAGCGTCTTCAAATGCGATTACAGCGTGGATTACCTGCCCACCAACCCATGGATTCACCAGCCCTTTGAAGGCTACGACAGCCTCTCACCCGACAAGCTGCTGGAGAAATGGAAGGTTTGAGTTGAATGAAATGACTGTGCTATAGTCATCACATGAACCGAATTTCGCTTCGCTCTATTCTTCTACTGCCCACCGGGCGGAGTTGGTAACGCGCGAGCACACACCCCAAACTCTTAAGGCCCGTTGATTCAACCCAACGGGCTTTTTTGTTTTTTGCTTTTACTTTTCTTTGGAGCATTTTGATGACCACCGCAGCCACCCCAGAAAAATTGATCATTTTCGACACCACCTTGCGCGATGGCGAGCAATCGCCGGGCGCGTCGATGACCAAAGATGAAAAGTTGCGCATTGCCCGCCAATTGGAGCGCTTGAAGGTGGATGTGATCGAAGCCGGCTTTGCGGCCAGCTCCAATGGCGATTTTGAATGTGTGCAAGCGATTGCCCGTGCCATCAAAGATTCCACCGTCTGCTCGCTGGCCCGCGCGAACGATCGCGTCATTAGCCAAGCCGCCGCCGCGCTCAAAGATGCCAGCCGTGCCCGCATCCACACCTTCATCGCCACCAGCCCTTTGCACATGGAAAAAAAGCTGCGCATGACACCGGATCAAGTGTTTGAGCAAGCCAAGCAGTCCGTGCGCTTTGCTCGCAATTTGTGCGAAGACGTTGAATTTTCCCCCGAAGACGGCTACCGCAGCGACATGGATTTTCTCTGCCGCGTGCTGGAGGCCGTGATCAAAGAAGGTGCCACCACTTTGAACATTCCCGATACCGTGGGCTACGCGATTCCTGAGCTCTATGGCAACTTCATCAAAACCTTGCGCGAGCGCGTGCCCAATTCAGACAAAGCCATTTGGAGCGTGCATTGCCACAACGATTTAGGCATGGCCGTGGCCAACAGCTTGGCCGGCGTCAAAATCGGCGGTGCGCGCCAAGTGGAATGCACCATCAATGGCTTGGGCGAGCGCGCAGGCAATTGCAGCTTAGAAGAAGTGGTGATGGCCGTGAAAACGCGCAAAGATTATTTCAACTTGGTCACCGGCATCGAGACAACTCAGATTTTGAGCGCCAGCAAAATGGTCAGCCAAACCACGGGCTTCGTGGTGCAGCCCAACAAAGCTGTGGTGGGCGCAAATGCCTTTGCGCATGCCAGCGGCATTCACCAAGATGGCGTGCTCAAAGCGCGCGACACGTATGAGATCATGCGCGCCGAAGATGTGGGCTGGAGCGCCAACAAAATCGTCTTGGGCAAGCTGAGTGGCCGCAATGCGTTTAAGCAGCGCATGCAAGATTTGGGTGTGCAGCTCGAATCTGAAGGCGAGATGAACATTGCCTTCATGAAATTCAAAGAACTCGCCGATAAAAAATCGGAGATTTTTGATGAAGATATTTTGGCACTCGTGAGCGATGAAG
>JANNED010000169.1:0-2035 GCA_031388245.1 Variovorax sp. | reverse complement strand
CGGCGTGGCGCGAATGCCGACGCACGGATCATGCCGGCCTTTGGTGATGACTTCTGCGGCTTCGCCTTGCAAAGTGATTGTCTCGCGCGGCACGAGGATGGAGCTGGTAGGCTTGATGGCCACGCTCACCTCTAAATCTTGCCCCGTGCTGATGCCCCCAAGCGTGCCACCCGCGTTGTTGCCAATAAAGCCTGCCGGCGTGAGCGAATCGCCATGCATCGATCCTTTGTGTACGACTGATGCGAATCCCGCACCAATTTCCACGCCCTTCACCGCGTTCACGCCCATCATGGCGTAAGCAATATCGGCATCGAGTTTGTCAAACAACGGTTGGCCTAAACCCACGGGCATGCCGGTTGCCACCACGCGCAAACGCGCTCCGCATGAATCACCGCTTTTGCGCAGTGCGTTCATGTAATCTTCAAGCTGAGAGACATCAGCGAGTGCTGCAAAAAATGGATTCTCATTCACATGCGCCCAGCCTTCAAAGCCAACGGGCAACTCACCAATTTGCGTGATGCAGCCAGAAAAAAGCGTGCCGTATTTTTCCTTGAGCCATTTCTTGGCCACCGCGCCCGCAGCCACCATCGGCGCAGTCAAGCGAGCCGATGAGCGCCCGCCGCCGCGCGGATCGCGCAGGCCGTATTTTTGGATGTAGGCGTAATCCGCGTGGCCTGGGCGGAATTTGGCCGCGACATCCGAATAATCTTTGCTGCGCTGATCGGTGTTTTGAATCAAGAGCGCAATCGGCGTGCCCGTGGTTTTGCCTTCGTACACGCCAGAGAGAATTTGCACGGCATCTGGCTCATTGCGCTGCGTGACGAATTTGCTCGTGCCGGGGCGGCGACGGTCTAAATCGGGCTGAATATCAGCCTTGCTCAGAGCCATGCCCGGCGGGCAGCCATCAATCACGCACCCAATCGCCGGGCCATGCGATTCACCGAAGTTCGTTACTGCGAACAAATGCCCAAATGTATTGCCACTCATGCGCAGATTATCCCAGACGCACAGAGTGACGCTCTGGCGATGCCAACTGGCCAGCCGCTCGCCACACCTCGTACGATGTTTGAACCCCTCAATTGAATACTTTTTATCTATCTTGACAATTGAAACTGAATGTATAAAGTTGCAGCATTATTGTTAATGACAAAAATCAGGGAATACTCATGTCGGACTCTTACGCCAGTGCGCGCTCGCCCGAGCCGACGCTTCAAGAAAAAGAATTCAAAGCCAGCATGCAAGCGCTCAGCACAGTCGTAGTGAGCATTGTGCAATTGCTGAGCCAGCCGCCAGAGAAAATCGCGGCCTCTTCGTTGGGCTCGCGTTTGGCGCAATTGCTCACATGCCTGCGCCAGCATCGCGGCCATGCCGTCGCACTTGCGCCTTGCATGTCCTCTCCGGGGCTCTTGGTGCAATACCTGGACAATCTTCGCCAACTTCGTGGCTCAGTCGCCCAATGGCTCACGATCCACGCGGCGCAGCCTAAGCTGATCTATGTGGAGTTGGCAGATTTTGAAGCACAGTGCTGGTCCACCTTGGGCATGGGCGTGGTGCTGATGGATGACCTTGAGAACGAAGATTTTTCAGTCGATAGCGCCCTGTCAAGCCGCTTTCATCAATGGTGGGACAAGCTGAGCACACGCCCTGCAGGATTCATGGGTTGAATTTATTTCATGACACGCAGCGCTTTCCTTGCAGCCCTGCGCTGACACAATAGACGCATGAATGCCAATGCCCTCCTTTCCCACTACGACAACGCGCAGCTCTGGCCAACAGCGACCGGCTTGGGCCTAGCAGCCGCCTACGATGAAGCGCTCAAGGTGCGCCGCCTGCGTACCGCTCGGGGCGAGCAACCGCGTGGCTACAAAATCGGCTTCACCAACAAGAGCATCTGGCCGCGCTACAACGCCACTGCACCCGTCTGGGGCACGGTCTACAGCAGCACTTTGAGCTTTTGTGATGGCACGAGCTCACTTGCCCTAGCAGGTATTTGCCAGCCACGTATCGAGCCCGAGGCTGTGCTCACGTTACGCGC
>JANNED010000155.1:0-4736 GCA_031388245.1 Variovorax sp. | reverse complement strand
GAATTTTGAAGGATAAATTAAATGCTGTCAATTGTTGAATTTAGGCGCGAAGCTGCCCCTCGCCTAGCACAACATATTTCAGCGAAGTCAGCCCTTCCACACCCACCGGGCCTCGTGCATGAAACTTGTCGGTCGAGATGCCGATTTCTGCGCCGAGGCCGAATTCGAAGCCATCGGCAAAGCGGGTGCTGGCATTGACCATCACGCTGGCCGAATCGACTTCGCGCAGGAAGCGCTGGGCGTGAACATGGTTCGTCGTGATGATCGCGTCGGTGTGGTGCGATGAATAGTGGTTGATATGCGTGATCGCTGCATCCAAGCCATCAACGATTTTGATGCTGATGATGGGAGCGAGGTATTCTTCAAACCAATCTTGCTCTGTGGCATCTTTCACAAGCGCTATGGATTCAGTAGCGCTCTGTGCAGTAAATATGCCGGCAATCAGCTCTTTTGCTTCTGAATCACAGCGCATTTCCACGCCTTTGGCCGCATAAATCGCCGCAATCTTCGGCAAGAAATCAGAGGCCACGCCACGCGCCACCAGCAAGCCCTCTGCCGCATTGCAAGGCGAGTATTTGTTCGTCTTCGCGTTATCCGCTATGCGCACGGCCATCTCGATATCGCAGGGATCGTCTACATACACATGGCAATTGCCATCGAGGTGTTTGATCACTGGCACTTTCGCATCGCGCGAAATCCGCTCGATCAAACCCTTGCCGCCACGCGGAATGATCACATCCACAAACTGCGGCATCGCAATCAGCTGCCCCACCGCCTCGCGATCCGTCGTCGGCACGAGCTGCACGCCGTCTTCTGGCAAGCCGCTCTCGCGCAGGGCTTGGCGCACGAGCAAAGCCAGCGCCCGGTTCGATTCAATCGCCTCCGAGCCACCGCGCAAAATGCAGGCATTGCCCGATTTGATGGAGAGCGAAGCCGCCTCAATCGTCACATTCGGGCGGCTCTCATAAATCATGCCAAACACGCCAATCGGCACGCGCATCTGCCCCACGCGAATCCCGCTCTCCATCTGCCGCATGCCCGAAATTTCGCCAATGATGTCGGCCATCGCGGCCAGTTGCTCGCAGCCTAGGGCGCAGGTTTCAATCGTCTTGGCATCCAGCTTCAAGCGATCCACCATCGGCGCGGCGAGACCGGCTGCGACGGCACGCTCCAAATCCTTCGCGTTTTCTACAGCGAGAGATGCCACATTCGCGCGCAACAACGCGGCGAGCTTTTTAAGAGCCGCATTCTTAACCACCGCCGGCGCGCGCGCCATCTCAAACGCAGCAGCGCGCGCTTGGCTGCCCAAGCTTTGCATGAGTTCTGAAGTGGAGGCGGTGTTCATGATGTTATTTTCTCATGCTGTCTGCGAACGCGGCACACAGCCTGCCATGGTGTTGACGTTTTACACGCTGGCAACAACCGCATCCAGCCCCGCTTGAATTTCACTGCGGTAGTGAGCCAAAGAGCCATGAGATTTTTGAAGATGCCCTGTATGCACCGGCGCAGCCAGATGGGGCAGCAACACAAAGCGTTCGCCTAGAAATTCCAGAGTCGCAAAAAGGCGCTGCGGCAGGGCGGCAGGCTTTTGCCCGAGCGTACGAGACAAAGGAATCGTCAGGCGCGTACGAAACGATGCCAATGCCTCATGCTGCACATCGACGATCCAAGGATATTCTTTGCGGTATGCGGCGTTTGGATTGGCATACACATCAAATTGAGCCATCAGCAGCTCCAGCAGGTGCATCCAGCAAACCATCGCTCCAAACGCCGTGGGTGTCAAACAGCGCGTTGTGATGGTCAATCCAAGCCTTGTGCTCGGCATAAAACGCTTTCCCAGCGTTCCCGGCTTGTGTTTCCTCGGCTGCACGGCCTCGCGCCTGCAAATTCACATACGTCTGCATCGAGACCAACACGCCATGCGGCCTGCCTGATTTATCAATAAAGACAGGCTCTGTTTGGCAAGCATCCAGCACTTGGCCAAAGCGATTTTTTGCGTCGGTCGCGGAAATATGCATGATAGCTATTTTAGCTAATATGCTGATTTCGATCAACGCTGGCGCGCGGTAAACGCTTAACGAAGCAACCCACCCCAGCTAAGCGCCACGCCAAAGCAGACACCACCGATGAAGAGCCAGAGCGAAAACTTGAGGGGTTTGAAGCTGATCATGATGCGTGAGGGCGTTCCCAAGTGATGCAGGTGCGTCCGTTATTCATAAAGTGCGGCTCAAAATGAAAATGCGCAGAAATGTGCTGTGATGCTACATTGATTTGCAGCTTGATGACAAGCGGTGCTGGCCACCACCCGCCTGCGCTGGCTGCGCGATGGCGAAGCACTTGAATTTCGTGCATCGCATGCTCGCTTCCCATGGTGGCGCCTCGCGTTGGATTTGCTGCTCTCGCTCAAATGCAGAGTTATCAATCGCGTGATCGAGTGGCTCCACGATTCAATCCTGTCCAGAGCGCGCCAAATTCAGCACCAGCAGGCGCTTGAGGATGTCTTCATCGGGCATGGCGGGGGAATAGTCGCTCCAGCCGTAAGCAGAGGCCACTGCTGCGTCTAGCTGCTCGTGGGCGGATTGGAGCCATTGGACCTGGCCGGTTTGTTTTTGGTTGTAGAGGTTGGTGAGGGTGCGTTGGCTTAAGGCTTTGAGGTCGCGCTCGCTCAGATCGTCTCTGGGCAAGATGCGATCGGGGTAGGGGCTGGCAGCCATGCCCAGCGGCGTGATCTCGGGGGTGCGGCGCGTCCACTCGGGCGGGTTGAGCCAAGCTTCGCGCAGGCTGTGGAGGCGGGCGGCTGCATCGGCTATTTGCGTGGCGAGCGACTTGACGGAGGCTGGTGCGGATGACTTCACCGACGCATCAGCTGTTGATTTGGCACGTGATGAGGGCACTGAGCGTGCGGAATCGGCTGAATCGGCAGATGAATTCACTACTTTTTTAATAGCACTCTGCGCAGATTCTGTGCCGGCTAATGGCACTTTTCGCTCTAAAAATGCAGTATTTAGCTCGGCTGGGATGATTGCGCCGCTGGGCGTGGCTTCCGTGCGCTGATGCGCTGTGTCTGCTGGCGTGAGGCCGGCTGGGAAGGGGAAGGTGCGAACAGTAGTTGTAGATGTGTAGCGAGGCCTGTCTTCGAGCGACGTACCTAGTTTCAATGCCCAAATTTCATGAAATCTGCTGTGAAGAATGCCAAAAGTCATGTCGTCAGAACGCAAGAACACGACTAGATTTTTATCGGGTGAAGTACTAGTGGGCAACCACGCAAACACTCGATGTTTAGCAACCTCGGGGCTGACGATGTAGCGTGAGAGCCTGCGAACACCATCCCGTACTTTTGGCGCTGATGCGTTATAAATCCACCAATTCCGTTTGCGAGAAGGCATGCGTTGCTCCTCTCTTGCAGGTTTGACATATTTGGCAACGTAGTCGAAAGGTTTTTCGAACAGGCACGCTTCAGCTTTACTCATTTCAGCGAAGTCAAGTATCCAGCTGTCTGAACGTTTACCAGTGATATTCAAGCCGTTAAACCAAGGCTTGAGAACAAGTGCATTTGACAAACCGTTGGGATTCCCGCCTTCTCGAATCCATTCACGCGCAAGACTCCCGGAAATGTCGAAGGCCCCGCCTTTGGTTGGGCCCTGCAAAGCAAAGTTTTCATTTTCAGAAAGTGCTCGTGCTGTAGTTAGATTCATCGACAGCGCCGACTTCTCACTTGCAGTTAGATCAGCGTTGATGAAATCTACTTTTGTGCCATCCAAGTAACAGCATTCACCCCAGCCTTGACAAATTAATGAAACCCTAACCGCCGCACCATCGTTGACCCATTCTTCGTCACTCCAAGCGGTGTAGATGCGCGTCGTTTTGCAAATTGCGTCCAAAACGAAGCGATTCTTGCCGCCGCGAATCGAGTTGGTTGATACCAGCCCCGCCGCGCCCAAACCTTGCGTTTCAATGGCGTTTCTGGCCTGCTCAAACCAGTAGCAGACCAAATCTGCGCCGCCCGGCACGCGGCCTTCGTAGGTTTTGCGCAGCGCCGTGACGTATTCATCGCCCAGCTCACCACGCATTTTTTTATCGCCTAAAAACGGTGGATTGCCAATCACCACGCTGACTTTCGGCCACTGCGCTTCTGAGTAGGCGTACTGGGGTGCTTGCCCTTCGACAGGCTCAGGGCGAACGGAATGGGGCTCAGTGCGAGAGGAATCGGGCTCAGTGCGAGAGGAATCGGGCTCAGGGCGAGTGGATGTGGGCGACGTGGTGCGAACGGGTGTTTTTACGAGCAGCGCATCGCGGTGCTCGATGATCTCCAGCGGCTCCAGAATCGGGTTTCCTTTGAAGGGGTAGCCGCGCGCCATGCGCCATTGGAGCTCGCCGATCCACACCGTGACTCGCGCTAATTCGGCGGCGTATTCTGAGAGCTCGATGCCGTGCATATTGGCCGGGCCGGTGACGAGATCGACGGGGCGATCTAGGCCGAGGGTTTCAGCTTCCGTGATGACTTTGAGCTCAATATCTTTGAGCGCTTTGAGGCCGAGGAAGAGAAAATTGCCGCTGCCGCAGGCGGGATCGAGGATTTTGAAGTCTGCCAGCGATTGCAGGAAGCGGGCATAGACCGTTTTCGCCTCTGCCCTTGATTTTTTGGTGTTTTCGGCATGTAGCCGGCGTATTTCCTGCGCAGAGCGCTCCCAATTTAATAGCAATGGGCGGCGGATCACGGGCTCGATGATGCGCTC
>JANNED010000141.1:0-11643 GCA_031388245.1 Variovorax sp. | reverse complement strand
TGTCATCTATTATTTTCCATCTTTTTTTCTCCTTCTTTTCATTAAAAATACGCATTTTTCTTTCTTTCAGAGAACAATATTTAAAAAATTTCCCAGTTTTTGCAAAGTGTTTTAAATCAAGGTAAACTGGAATTTACACCGGGAAGTTTGGCTACAGCATAAGACAGCAACACACCGCAAGCTGCCAAAACAAGTGCTGCGCTCACCAAGCCGCTCGCTGCCCTCCAATCCAGAGGCGAGCGTGAGACAGAATGAAACAACAGCACGGGGAACAACACGTAATACACCAAGCTCTCTACTTGGTCCCACAAAGGGCGGCCCAAGCGAGTGAAGCGGCAAATCAAGTATCCCGCCACAATCAACGCGAAATCGGGAAAAAGCAAAGCGGCGAAATTCATGTCAATAGTTGTGCAAGAGTAAAGGGTATTGTGATGCTCAGAGCTATGGAGACTATGGGTAAATCACAATCGTTTTTTTTGTTTATACGCCTATTATTGTTGTTTTCTACGCTATCAACTTCGGAGTTATTATGTCGTTCACCGTCGCTCATGCTCGCACATTCGTCAAACATTTCGCTCTCAAATCCGTAGCGCTTGGTACTTTTTGCGTCGTGGCCAGTGGCGCAGCGATGGCTCAAGGCTATCCCGTCAAACCCATCTCGCTGCAAGTGCCTTTCGCCCCTGGCGGAACGACGGACATCATTGGCCGCGTGATTGCAGAGCCACTGGGCAAAGCGCTGGGGCAAAACGTGATTGTCATCAACCGGGCCGGCGGTGGCGGTGCGACAGGTGCCAACGAAACTGCCAAAGCTGTGCCGGATGGTTACAACTTGGGTGTAGGCACGGTCTCGACCACAGCCTCGAATCCAGCGATCAATCCAAAAATTCCCTACAACCCCGCCACTGATTTCACGCCAATCATCAATATTGCTGCCACGCCCAATATCATTGCCGTGAACCCAAAATTTCCCGCCAAGGATTACAAAGAATTTATTGCCGAGCTGAAAAAGAACCCTGGTAAATACAGCTATTCATCCTCTGGCACAGGTGGTATCGGCCATCTGCAAACCGAGTTGTTTAAAAATCTTGCGGGTGTATTTATCACCCACATTCCTTACTCGGGTGCAGGCCCTGCATTGCGCGACACTGTGGGCGGTCAAGTGGAAATCATTTTTGACAACGTGCCATCTGCTTTGCCCCATATCCAAGCGGGTCGCTTGATCCCGATCGTGGTTGCCGCGCCTCAACGCCTGGCAGCATTGCCCAATGTGCCCACCTTCAAAGAAGTCGGCTTAGAGCCCGTGAATCGCATGGCTTATTACGGCATTGTGGGCCCCAAAGGCTTGCCAGCTGAAGTTGTGCAAAAAGTCAATGCGGGTGTGCGCACAGCATTGCAAGATCCTGCAGTGCGCAAACGCATTGAAGACACTGGCTCCATTGTCTTGGGCAATACGCCTGAGCAGTTTGCTCAGCAAATGGCCGCCGAGCTCGATGTGTACAAAAAGGTTGTAACCACACAGAAACTCAAGCTTGATTGACGACAGCATTGATGCCTTCGTGAGCAGCCTTTGGCTGGAAGAAGGCTTGGCTCAAAACACGCTAGAGGCTTATCGGCGTGATTTAAGCTTGTACGCGAAATGGTTGCATGCATCGCAAGCGCGCAGCATCACATCAACCGTAGAGCAAGATCTGCAGCGTTACTTTTCTGCCCAGCACGGCAGCACCAAGGCCACATCTGCGAATCGCCGGCTCACGGTGTTCAAGCGCTATTTCCGCTGGTGCTTGCGCGAGCGAATAGTAAGCGCTGATCCAACGCTCAAATTGCTTGCGGCCAAGCAGAGTCTGCGTGTGCCCAAAACGCTCACAGAAGCTGATGTGGATCAACTGCTGGCTGCTCCCGATGTCACCAGAGCGCTAGGTTTGCGTGATCGTGCAATGATCGAATTGATGTATGCCAGCGGGCTGCGCGTGAGCGAGTGCGTGAGCCTGAAGGTGCACAACGTCAGCCTGAATGAGCATGTGCTTCGCACTTTCGGCAAAGGCAGCAAAGAGCGCATCGTGCCCTTTGGCGAGCATGCTGCGCATTGGATCACGCGCTATATGAATGAGGCGCGTCCAGAAATATTGACACAGCAAAGCGATGATTTGTTTGTCACGTCTCGAGGCAGCAAAGCCGGGGGTGCCATGACGCGCGTGGCCTTTTGGCAGTGCATCAAGAAGCATGCACTGACTGCCGGCATCACCAAGGCGCTCTCGCCCCACACGCTGCGCCATGCTTTTGCCACGCACCTGCTTAACCATGGTGCGGATTTGCGTGCCGTGCAAATGCTCCTAGGGCATGCAGACATTTCAACAACAACCATTTATACGCATGTGGCGCGTGAGCGTTTGAAAAAAATCGTCGCGCAGAATCATCCACGCGGCTGAACCACAAAAATCACTTGTACAAGCGGCCCGGTTTAAGCCTGTGCCAACTCAAACATGAGCGCATCGCGTAAATTGCTCTCAATATTGGCAGCACTCAAGCGACACGGTTTTTTGCTGCCGGGTAGTGAAACGTCATACACATTGGGTAATTTGACAATTTCAATCAAACCAAAATTGCGGATGTGGCGCCGCAGATCTTCAATGAGAGACAAAGCACTCTCGTCAAGCAATTCAGATTCCACAATCAAGGCGGCGGGCAAACTGAGCTCGCATTCACGCACCAGATGCGTCAAGCTGGTGGCATAGCGCGCGTTGCATTCGGCTTTGGAAAGCGCTTTATCGATCGACATACGAACAGCTGCGCTCTGGACGTACACCAAAATATCCATCTGATTGAGCAGCGGAGCACCCAAAGTTTGCAGCCGCAATTCATGGCTGGCAATACCGCCTTCATTTTCGTGCTGCACGGGGAATTCGATGGAGATCGCTGTTTTGCCGTCCACTTGAGAGCGCGTTGCCAACACGCCCGCAGCTTGCGCTAATTCGTTGATCAATTCCCACAAGAAAATGCTGGTGCGCTCCATGGCGGGCGCTGCTTCTTGAGTTCGCACCACATGGTCTGCGATCACTGACATGCGCGCTGAATCGCCCCATGAAGAAAGCTCTGTGGTGACGGTGAGCCGATTGCCAAATGGAATAGCCCACTCAAGCGCGGTCTCGATCAAAGCGCGGCACAAATTGGGATCCGCATCAATCGTGCAGCTTTGCAGCTGCGGCACCAGCAGCACGCCTGATCGGCGCAGATCATTGGCGCGTTTGGCCAACACACTGCCCATCAACGGTAGCATGGGGATATTTTGTACATGAGGTTTGACGCGGCGCAGCTTGACCTCAGCCAGTGAGTTCATGGTCTGGCCCATATCAGCCAAAGCTGTCACATCGCGAATCAAGATATTCCATTGCTGGACTGTGGCGCCGCGCTCTGCCAATGCGTGAAGCTCACGGGCGATGGCCTTAGCGCGTGCGTACACCTCTTCGCCCGACAAGCCCAGCAAGGCCAAATTCACATCAGGCGCGTTCACATCCGGTGCAGCCACGAATCGGTTGGCACCAAAACTCCCCGTGCGTGTTGCATCTGATTCGGCCCAGACAGAGCTTTCCCCGCTCACCTGCGTGAGCATGCTTTCCCAGTCGGTGCGTTCGGGGCTACCGCTGATGGCGCGGAGTAGTTTTGTCAGCAAAATGACCTTTTTCATGAATTGAATACAAAAGTATTCATTACCGTTACAACTAGACAGGGATTACCATGAATTTGCAACCAAATGCAGTCTAACAAGGAATTGCACCTGCAGCAACATCATTTCTAGGGAGGCAAGCAACTGTTACATCCAGCGTCATCTCGTGGTGCAAGTTTGAAAACAAAAAATCGCTAAAGCCTTTAAGAAGCCGAATGACTCATGCCGAATGAATCAGGCTTAGTGCGGGTTGTTGTTTGTTACTTCGGATCTGAGTAAACCACAGTAGGGCAAATTCTCGTGCGTTGGTTGCACTTCCCGCAGGTTAACCAGCTCAAGCGCCTGTAGCCGGCCGCCATACCCGTTGTGGTGCCCGGGGCCGGAATCGAACCGGCACGCCTTGCGGCGGGGGATTTTGAGTCCCCTGCGTCTACCAATTTCACCACCCGGGCAAGCTGGACATTCGTAAATGCGAAGCCCTAGATTATGGCATATTACAGATATGACTTTGCCTCACAGCCCCACCCATTTCCCTACGATTGAAGAAGCCATCGGCAACACCCCGCTTGTTCGCTTGCAGCGCATCGGCGCAGAGGTCTGCACAGAGCAAGGCAATGTGATTTTGGGCAAGCTGGAGGGAAACAACCCCGCAGGCAGCGTAAAGGATCGGCCTGCACTGGCGATGATCGCGCGCGCACAAGAGCGAGGCGATATCAAGCCCGGCGACACACTGATCGAAGCCACCTCGGGCAACACGGGTATTGCGCTGGCCATGGCGGCAGCGATCAAGGGCTACAAGATGATTTTGATCATGCCCGAGGATTTGTCGATTGAGCGGGCGCAAACAATGAAAGCCTTTGGTGCTGAGCTGATACTCACGCCTAAAAGTGGTGGCATGGAGTATTCGCGAGATCTGGCGGACAGCATGCAAAAAGAAGGCAAAGGCCGTGTTCTCGATCAGTTTGCCAATGCAGACAATCCACGCATCCACTACGAGACGACTGGCCCTGAAATCTGGGCGCAAACGGCTGGAAAAATCACACATTTTGTCAGCGCGATGGGCACAACTGGCACCATCACCGGCGTCTCACGTTTTCTTAAAGAAAAAAATGCTGCCATTCGCATCATCGGCGCACAGCCGTCTGAGGGCTCGCGCATTCCAGGTATTCGCAAATGGCCGCAAGAATATTTGCCGAAAATCTACGATCCCAAAAACGTTGATGAGCTGATCTATGTGAGCCAATCGGATGCAGAAGACATGTGCCGCCAAATGGCGCGAGAAGAAGGCATTTTTGCCGGCATCTCAGCAGCGGGTGCATGCTGGGTGGCGCAACAGATTGCCGCTCGGGAAAACAATGCAGTGATCGTATTTATTGTGTGTGACCGTGGAGATCGGTATCTCTCTACCGGGGTGTTTCCAGCATAATTTTGAAGCTTTTCAAGCATTTCGCCGGCATAGAATATAAATAGCTTGCTATCAAAATGTTAGTTAAAACAAAATGAATTCAGCTTTTCAATTCTGCCCCCAATGCGCTACTCGCTTGGCTCTCCAGACGCAAATGGAAGACGGCGGAGAAAAAGAACGCCTGCGTTGCCCGGCATGCGGGTTCACGCACTGGAACAATCCCACGCCCGTGCTTGCGGCGATTGTGGAATACAAGGGCCAGATCTTGCTCGCACGCAATGCCGCTTGGCCGGGCAAGATGTTTGCGCTGATCACGGGCTTCATGGAAGCAGGCGAGTCGCCACAGAGCGGCATTGCTCGCGAGCTGAAGGAAGAGACGAATCTCGACTGCAGCGAAGTCAATCTGGTGGGCGTGTACGATTTTCAACGCATGAATCAAGTCATCATTGCCTACCATGTGGTGGCGCATGGCTCGGTGGCTTCGTCGCCTGAGCTGGCTGAATACAGGCTCTACGAGTATGAGCACATCAAATGCTGGCCAGCAGGCACCGGTTACGCGCTGGCTGAATGGCTGAAAAAGGTCAAAGGCATTGAGCCAGAATTCATCGAATGGAGCAAGCGATAATATGGGCTGTAGGCTTTGCGCAGTCTGCGATGCCACTTCATTGTGATCTGACCCGATTTAATTTTTATCATGCACATCGACAAAGAACTCGACACCCGTGGCCTGAATTGCCCGCTGCCTATTCTGAAAGCCAAGAAAGCGCTGGCCGAACTTGCAAGCGGCCAAATGCTCAAAATTGTTGCGACAGATCCCGGCTCTGTGCGCGATTTCCAAGCCTTTGCCAAGCAGACGGGCAATGAGCTGGTTGAGCAGCAAACCACCGGCGCAGACTTTGTGCATGTGCTGCGCCGCCGCTGATCACAAACTTGCATCAAGATCAGCTTGCGGATTGATCCCAAGGCAACAACTGGTGCCCGTTATAAGGCAATTGAGGAGCAGTTGAATTTAAGCGCTCACCGCTTTTGACACGCTCGTATTTTTGAAGATATGCGCGAGCCATCGTCAAATGATCGAATTTTGAAATGGCGTGCGCATGACATGCGCGACGATCCCAAAGCTGGTGCAAAACAGCCTGCGCCAACTCTTGGGCAGATGCACTTAAGCAGCCAAGCTCTGGCGTGAGTAATTCAGGGATGGCACCATAAGGCGTAGAAAAAACAGGGCACCCGAAATACAAGCTTTCGATGAAAGCCAAGCCAAAAGGCTCATGCCAACGAACTGGCATGATCAAGCCTAAAGATGCATTGAGCAGCATGAATTTATGTGTACCGCCTACCATGCCATGAAACCGAATGCTGGGCCACGGTGTAAAACGGATGCCTCTTGACAGATTCAGGCGTTTGCCACCCATCACATTCAAAACCACATTCGCACGACGCGCGACGGCAATCGCACCTTTCACATTCTTAACAGGCCAAGAAGCCTTTCCTAAAAAATGAAAGCCGTGACGCGGTGCATCCCAATCAACGGCAGCGTATTGCGACCAATCAAGTCCATTGTGGACAAACTCAGAAGAGCCGAAGCGCTGTGCTTGATTTTTCGATACGAACACTGTGTTCAGACACAAACTGCTTGCGTCTTTTGTGTTGCCATGCTCGGTCACGATGTAGGGATAATCAGGCTCACAGCCGATGTTGGTTTGGAAATGCACCACATCAAAAGCTTGCTTTGGGATTTGATCCAGTAAATTTTTCGAAGCATCGTATTCAAGAATAGATGCAAAGGGGCAAGTCGAGCCAGGGCTTGCCAACAGCGTGATGTGATGACCCAAATGAGCCAATCCTTTGGCCAAATCCCACACCACACGCTCGGTGCCGCCATAGGCGAACACAGGCATAGGCATCAGATGAACGATCAATATCTTCATGCTTGTTGCACTGCTGATGCATTCAAGAAAAGACGTTGGCGCACTGAATCGCGTAAAAACAGAATATCGACTTGTAAGAGCTGTCCCTCGTGGGTGTGCTGCTCGGTGATACGCAATGCTGAAAAACCCAAATGATTCATGTGGTCAAGATATTCTTGCAGCCGAGGTGCTCCAAGGTTGTAATTCATCACCGGGCACTCCATCAGCAGTAAAGCGCATTTCCCGAGTGTTTGCACAGCGCCATTCAGAATGTCGATTTCAGCACCTTGCACATCGAGTTTGATGAAGTCTGGCTGGGGTATGTTGTTGTCGCGGCAAAGTTGATCCAGTGTTTGGGTCGACACCATGTCGAAGCTATCGTCGCTGTAGTGGGCAGTGTTTTCTCGATAAAGCGAGTCACCTGTGCCGATTTTTCGGTAAAACTTGGCAGGCAAACCGTTGGAAGACAAGACACCAATGAAACAATTTTTGCTTTGTTTTTTGAGCTTGGCGAGATGCTCTTGATTGGCTTCAAAAAGAAAAAAATCTGCGCTGGAAAAAAGTGCACGATGCTCTTTCGTCCATCGGCCTTTGTGTGCGCCAATATCAAAGATGCGTTCTACCTTAAGGCCTTTGCCAGTCAATAGCTTGAGCAAGCTGTGGTAACTCTTTTTTTCAAGATACTTGTGGAGTTTGGCAGAGAAATTCACTTTGCGTATCTTTCAAATTAGCCCAAGCGCTTGATTTGCTCGCGCAGTTTTTCTACTGTTGCAGAAAAATCTGCCAAGCGTTTGCGCTCTTGATCGAGCACGGCGGCAGGGGCTTTTGAGACGAAGGCCTCGTTGGCTAATTTTGCATTCGCTTTGACGATTTCGCCTTCAAGACGCAACGCTTCTTTTGACAAGCGCGCTTTCTCAGCCACGACATCGACTTCTACAAAAAGCGACATACGCGCATCGCCAACGACTGCAGTGGGCGATGCGCCGCTGGCTGTGGCCCACTCAGCCTCAGTGGCAAAGGTTTTCACATCAGACAGCTTGGCCAAGGCTTTGAGCAGATCGGCGCTCTGTTGGATGAACTCTGTATCGCCAGACACCAACATCGGCAGGCGTTGAGCGGGGCTCACGTTCATCTCGCCACGCAGATTGCGGCAGGCATCGACGATGGATTTGAGCTTGGCCACGTGGGCGATTGCTGCGGGGTCAATCTTCTCGGGCTGCGCTTGGGGGTAGCGGGCAATCGCCACGGATTCACCTTTAAGTCCAGCCACGGGCGCGACCTTTTGCCATAGCTCCTCAGTGACGAAAGGAATGATCGGGTGCGCGAGGCGCATGATGCATTCGAGCGTGCGGATGAGCGTTCTTCTTGTGGCTCGTTGTTGACTTTCGTTGCCTGTTTGAATCTGCACCTTGGCAATTTCTAAATACCAATCGCAGAACTCGTTCCACACAAAATCGTAAATCGTGTTGGCGACATTGTCTAAGCGATAGTCGGCAAAGCCTTGCGCCACATCGGCTTCTGCCTTTTGCAAGATGGATGAAATCCAACGATCAGCTTGGCTGAATTGCATGTAGCCATGTGCAACGCCCGCCGCACGGGCGACCGTACCGTCGGCATTGTATTGAGCTGGCTGACATTGCTCTCTGGTGTGATCTTTCAAACCGCAGTCATAGCCCTCGCAATTCATCAGCACGAAGCGCGTGGCGTTCCAGAGTTTGTTGCAGAAGTTGCGGTAGCCCTCGCAGCGCTTGCTGTCGAAATTGATGTTGCGGCCCAATGAAGCAAGCGCAGCGAAGGTGAAGCGCAGTGCATCGGCGCCATAGCCGGGGATGCCATGGGGGAATTCTTTTTCGGTATTTTTGCGCACTTGGGGCGCGGTCTCAGGTTTGCGCAGGCCGGTGGTGCGTTTGTCCAGCAAGGGAGCAAGCTCAATACCGTCGATCAAATCCACCGGATCGAGCACGTTGCCCTCAGACTTGCTCATCTTCTTGCCCTGCGAATCGCGCACGAGGCCGTGGATGTACACATGCTTGAAGGGCACGCGTCCTGTGAAGTGCTGCGTCATCATGATCATGCGGGCGACCCAGAAGAAGATGATGTCGTAGCCGGTCACGAGTGTGGAGCTGGGCAAATACAAGTTGTAGTCATCCGTCTGGCCATCCGTTTGACTCGGCCAGCCCATGGTGCTGAATGGCACGAGCGCGGAGGAATACCATGTGTCGAGCACGTCTTCATCGCGCTTGAGTGTCTTACCCGGTGCTTGGAGCTGTGCATCGCTTTCATTGCGCGCCACATAAACCTTACCATCTTCATCGTACCAAGCCGGAATCTGATGGCCCCACCAGAGTTGGCGCGAGATGCACCAGTCTTGGATGTTGTTCATCCACTGGTTATAGGTATTGACCCATTGCTCGGGCACGAACTTCACATCGCCAGACGCTACTGCTTTGATAGCACCTTGCGCAATAGATACGCCGGCTACACCCGGTTTTGTCATGGCAACGAACCATTGATCAGTGAGCATCGGCTCAACCACTTGCCCCGTGCGTGCGCAGATCGGCAGCATCAATTTATGTGGCTTGATCTCGATTAAAAAGCCTTGCGCTTCCAAATCTTTGATCACGGCTTTACGCGCCACGAAGCGATCCATGCCTTGATACGCTGCCGGGCCGTTCTCGTTGATCTTGGCATCTAGCGTGAAGATCGTGATCAGTGGCAGGTTGTGGCGCTGCGAGCAAGCGTAATCGTTGAAGTCGTGTGCGCCCGTGATCTTCACGCAGCCTGAGCCGAAAGCGCGATCCACAAAATCGTCGGCAATGATCGGAATCGAGCGGTTGCACAGCGGTAGATCGACGCGCTTGCCGACCAGGTGTTTGTAGCGCGCATCTTCAGGATGCACGCAGAGCGCGCCATCGGCCAGCATCGTCTCAGGGCGGGTGGTGGCGATTTGCAAGCCGCGCGCTTGATGGGCGGGCTCAGTTTCAGTTGCACCAATCATTTGCTCGCCATCAGTGAATGGGTACAAGATGTAGTGCATCTTGCCGTCAGCCTCGGTGCTCTCCACCTCTAAATCGCTCACTGCAGATTTCAGCACGGGATCCCAGTTGACCAAGCGCTTGCCGCGATAAATCAGGCCATCGTTGTAGAGCTTGACGAAAGTCTCGGTCACGACTTTGCTGAGCTTCTCGTCCATCGTGAAGTATTCGCGGCTCCAATCCACGCTTGCGCCCATGCGGCGCATTTGCGTGGTGATGGTGTTTCCAGACTCTTCTTTCCATTCCCACACGCGGGAGACGAAGTTTTTTCTACCGAGGTCGTACCGAGTCTGCCCCTTGTCTTGCAATTGCCGCTCCACCACGATTTGCGTGGCGATGCCGGCGTGATCCGTGCCGGGAATCCATGCGGTGTTGAACCCGCGCATGCGGTGATAGCGCGTGAGCGAATCCATGATCGTTTGGTTGAACGCATGGCCCATGTGCAGCGTGCCGGTCACGTTGGGTGGCGGCAGTTGGATGGAATAGTTCTCGCCTTTGGCTGCTGCTTCCACGCTTGGAGCGCCCGTGCCGCGCGAGCCAGCTTGCCCGTAGCCACGCTTTTCCCATTCGGGCCCCCATTGGGCTTCGATGGGTTGGGGGTCGAATGATTTGGCGAGAGCTTCTAGGCCGGGCTGGGCGGGTTTTTGTGTGTCGAGAGTCATGCGCCGATTTTACCGGGGCAGATTTGTGATTTGCCTCTACTTTTGCTGCGCCAGAGCCACTGCAAGCTGCGCCCCTACGCGGGCATTGTTTTTCACCAAAGCGATGTTGGTTCTAAGACTTTGCCCGCCGGTAAGCTCGTTAATGCGCTTGAGCAAATAAGGCGTCACTTGCTTGCCTGCGATGCCTTGCGCTGAGGCTTCCCGTAGCGCCGTTTCGATGATGTGGTTAATCTGCTCAGCAGGCAATGCTATCTCAGCAGGCACGGGGTTGCTCAGCAACACACCGCCTTGCATGCCCAGCGCCCATTTGGTGCGAATGAATTTCGCTTGGCTACTGGCTTCGTCGATCTCAAAATCAGCCCGCAAGCCACTATCGCGCACGAAAAACGCTGCAAAATTCTCTTGGCCAATGCTGATCACCGGCACACCATGCGTCTCTAGCACTTCCAGCGTGAGCGGCAAATCAAGGATAGATTTCGCCCCCGCGCAGACCACCGCCACACTCGTGCGGGCGAGCTCCTGCAAATCTGCAGAAATATCAAAGCTGGTTGAAGCCCCGCGATGCACCCCGCCAATGCCGCCCGTAACAAATACTTCGATGCCCGCCATCGCTGCGCAAATCATGGTTGCAGCCACCGTCGTTGCGCCTGGCTTGCCTGTGGCCACTGCATACGGCAAATCACGCCGGCTGAGCTTCATCACATCTGGCGTGGCGCCGAGCACCTCAATTTGCTCGCGCGCGAGGCCGACGCAGATTTTTCCTTCTAGCACCGCGATCGTGGCGGGAACAGCGCCGTGCGCCCGAATCACTGCTTCCACTTCTAGCGCAGTTTGCACGTTCTGCGGATACGGCATGCCATGCGCGATGATGGTCGATTCCAGCGCAACGACGGGCAGGCCTTGCGCCAGCGCCGCCGAGACTTCGGGCTGAATATTCAGATGCTGTGGTGGCAATGGATGGCTCATGAAT
>JANNED010000128.1:0-7700 GCA_031388245.1 Variovorax sp. | reverse complement strand
CCTGCGCTCATCATCGTCATCTCGCCGCTGGCTGCGCGCGCTGCACCGCCTGAGATGGGCGCGTCGATGTAAAGAATGCCTAGCTTTTCTAGGCGGGCTTCTAGTGCAATCGACCAATTGGGATCGACTGTAGAACACATCACGAATACGCTGCCGGGCAGCATCGCGCTGGCGCAGCCGCTGTCACCAAACAGCAGGCTTTCAGTTTGCGCAGCATTGACGACGACGGAGATGATGACTTGGCAACGCTTTGCCAAGTCGGCGGGCGAAGTGCAGGCCGTGCCGCCTTGTGCTGCGAAAGCCTCCGCCATCTCACTGCGCACATCAAACACACAGGGCGCAAATCCCTTGCGGCGCAGCGATGCCGCCATGCCGCTGCCCATTGCGCCTAGGCCAATCAATCCAACTTGTGTGCTCATTGCGTTGCCGTCCTTGGCCTGATTGTTGCAGATAAGGCGGCAGATTTTGCTTAAAGCTAACACAGGTCACATCACTCCGTTCGTCCTGAGCTTGTACTCCGTTCGTCCTGAGCTTGTCGAAGGGCAAGCTCAGGCTTCGACAGGCTCAGCCCGAGCGGATAAAACTCATCAGAAAAATAGGGTTCTTAGACCAAGATGATTGGCTCCAGCGCATCGCCTTGCAGCAAAATGCGGCCGATCTTGCAGGTGCTTGGATAACCTTGCGCTTTGAGTGCTTCGATGCAGGCATCCACGCGATCCGCCGGCACGCTGGCCAGCAGGCCGCCAGCCGTTTGCGGATCAAAAATCAGCGGATAGCGCGGATGAGTGATGAATTGCTCCTGATTTCGTAGCGCTCTGCGCAGACGCACATTGGCGCTTTGCAGCGAACTTGTGATACCCGCTTCGATGCATTCTTGCGCGCCATCGAGCAGGGGCAGAGCCGCCATATGAATTTCAGCATCCACTTCGGAAGGGCGCGTCATCTCCACCAAATGGCCGAGCAGGCCGAAGCCGGTCAGATCGGTGCAAGCCGTTGCGCCATGCTCGCGCAGGACTCTTGCACCCGTGCGGTTGCTGACGATCATGCTTTGCAGGGCCGCATCAATCCAGCGGCCTTTGGCAAACAGGCGATCTTTGGCAGCAAACAAAGTGCCGGTGCCAATCGGCTTGGTAAGGATCAGCACATCGCCTGCCTTCATGCCGCCCTTCCTCATGATCACATCGGGCTTGTCTTCGATCAAGCCATTGATCGCAAAGCCAAGCGCCAGCTCTTTGCCTTCGCCTGTGTGCCCGCCGACCAGTGAGCAATCGGCCTCGTTCAAAACCTCCAACGCGCCCGTCATCATTTGGAAGAGCACGTCTTCGACCTTCGCATCCATGCCGGGCGGCACGGTGCACACGGCGGTGGCCGTTTGCGCTTGCCCGCCCATGGCCCAAATATCGCCCAGCGAATGATTGGCAGCGACTTTGCCGAAGATATAGGGATCGTCAATAAACGCGCGGAAGAAATCCACCGAATGCACCATGGCCATACCCGGCGGCACACGCACCACGGCAGCGTCATCAGGGTCTTTCAGACCAATCAGCACATCCTCGCGTTGCACGGGGTGCAAGTTGCCCAAGGCACGCTGCAAAATCGTGGCGCCCACTTTCGCGCCGCAGCCGCCGCAGCGCATCGCGATTGCAGAGATGGCTTGTAGGGATTCTTCGGAAGTGAGTTTGACATTGGGCAATGCGTTGCTTGCGGGTGCAGGCGCATCGCTCATCGCAGGAAATTCACTGAATTTGCGCATGAAGCGCTGATCGATCCAATCTTTCCATTTCCAAACCCATTCGCCAGAGAAGCCAAGCCAACTGCGCGAGGCCACGGCAAATTTATCGCCGGTGGAAATCAGCGCGAGCCAGCTGGTTTGCGGTTTGTAGGGCAGCAGCGCAGTGCCTGCAACGGCGCGGCGCAAATTCTCAGTGAGCGGCTTTCCCATGCGCACGGCGAATACGCCCGCTTTCTCCAGCTTGAAATTGAGCATGCTGGCAATATCGCCTGCTGCAAAAATCAAAGGATCGGTGGGCGACTGCAGCGTGTCGGTGATTTGAATGAAACCTTCGCTATCCAATGCCAATCCAGTATTTTTCAACCAAGCCGCGCCGCCAGCTCGTGTGACCCAGATGATCTCGTCAGCTTGGAGCGCATTGCCTTTCGCTGTGATGAGCTTGCCGCTTTCCACCCGCGTGACTTCGCTGCTTAGATGCACTTTCACACCGCGCTGCGCCAACACGTGGGCAAACTTCGCGCGTACGCGAGCATTGTGCGTGGGCAAAATCGAATCAGTGTTGGTGAGCAGATGAAATATCAAATCATCGGGGCTGCGCTTCAAGGCCACCAATTCGTGACGCAGCCGATGCTGCATCGCTAGCAGCAGCTCCACGCCGCCTGCGCCTGCACCTACCACGGCAATTGTGGTTGTGCCCACATTTTTTTTTACGCGATTGAGCAGAGCAAGCCATCGGTCGTTGAAATTGCGAATTGGTTTGACGGCCACTGCGAATTCAGCCGCACCGGGCACGCCTTGCAATTGCGGGGTCGAGCCAATATTGATCGAGAGCTGGTCATACGGCACAGGCGGGCGATTCTTGCACAGCACAGTCTGCCCGGCGCGGTCGATGCCAATGACTTCATCGCGATAGATGCGGGCTTTGGCAAACGAAGCGAGTCGCAAGAGGTCAATATGCACTTCATCGTAGTCATAATGCCCAGCCACATAGCCAGGCAGCATGCCGGAGTACGGCGTGTGCAGATCGGTGCAAATCAGCGTCAGGCGCAAACCGGGAATCGGCTTCATGCCAAAGCTTTTGAGCACGCCCACATGGCTGTGGCCGCCGCCAATCAAAACAATGTCGCGCAGGATGGGGGAATCAGAGGTTTGCATGATTTATTAGAGTGACTGGGCCACGAGTGCGTTCAATTTCGCAGATTCGCTGGCTGGAGAAAAGAGAGGCGCGCGCAGGGCGCATTGTGCTTTGAGTTGGTCAAGAAAAGCGGGCTCGTTCTTACATCTGCACAATAAATGCGCCAATGCCTGTGCATCGCCCACCGGGAAATAGCCCAAATAATCGCCGCCGAGCATGCCCACATTGCCATCCATGCGCGAGGCGAGCACCGGCGTGCCGCTGCACACCGCCTCCATCAGCACATGTGCACCGCCTTCTAGTTTGCTGGTGTGTACGAGGATGTGGGAGCGCTGAATCTTGGCCAGAGTTTGCGCGTGTTTTAAGCCTTTAGCCCAAGTGTATCCTGCGCAGATTGCTTCTGTTTCGATAGCGGATTGTGCCAATTTCTCATCCAAGCCTGCGCCGATATGGGTGATGCGAATGCGTGATTCATCTTTCAATAAACGCGCTGCTTCAAACAAGGTTTGCGGCATTTTTTCCTCGCGCAAGTGGCCCACCATAACGGCGTTGAGGTGCTTGCTGGTCTTATGCAAAGTCTTGCGCGTCCCCGTGGATTGAAAAACCGTTACGGTTTTGGCGCGGTGCTGCGCCGGCAATTGTTGCGCCCCAAGTTCTTGCAACACGATCAAATGCCCCGCTGCATCCAAAGAGGCTTGTGCGCTCGTATCTGTATGAATGTCACGATACAAATCCGTGCCAGTGAGCGCCACAATCAAGCCTTTGCTGCCACGCTGCGCATGCCAAGCGCTGATGCTGTCTGCGCTACGCCGGGCATGTAAGGCCAGCATGCAGTCATCCGACGCATCACCATCCCATTGCTTGAGGATGCGGATACGATAGTGCTTAGACAACATGTGCGCCCAGCGCTTGGCGGTTTGCCAGTTGCCATTGTTGGCATCTTGCAGAGCGGGGCTCACGATCACCACAGAAGGTTTTTTCATTTGAAAGATTTACGACAAGGAGAGATGATACGCACATCTGATGCGGCCACGCTCGCTCGCGAGCTGCAGGCTGTCCGTGAGATGACGCTCGCGCTGTTTGATGCTTACGAGACTGCTGGCTTGCTGGATGTGCCTTGCGAAGAGCACTTCAACCTGCCGCTATGGGAGCTGGGGCATATTGGCTGGTTTCAGCAGTGGTGGATTGGGCGCAATCGGCAGCGCCATCTTGGGCATCGTGCTGACCCCGATCATGCGCGACTGCCATGCCTCGTGATTGGCCAGCTGCATCACGGTGATGCTTGGTACAACAGCTCCACCGTAGCGCATGCCACGCGCTGGCAGCTGCCTTTGCTCGATACCAAGAAGAGCAAACGCTACTTACAAGGTACATTGGATCAAACGCTTGAACTGCTGCAAACAGCGGGACCGGGTGATGATGATTTGTATTTCTATCGCCTTGTGCTGCTGCACGAAGCCATGCATGCGGAGGCGGCGGTGTACATGGCACAGGCTCTGCGCAAGCCGATCAAATTACCTACATTGCTATTAAATACTATTAATTCAATAGCAAATCACGTAGATTCCATGCCGGCTACTGGCTATTTTTCCTTTGAAAAACCAGTATTTCAGCAAGGAAGCGAATTAAACCATGGGTTTAGCTTTGACAACGAATTGAATGCGCACAGCGTATTACTCGATGCGTTCGAGATCGACGTACGACCTGTGAGCTGGGCCCAGTATCTGGCATTTGTTGAGCAAACCGACTATGCATTGCCAGCTTATCTGCGCAAACAGTCTGCTGCTTATGAGCAATGTGTTTTTGGTCATTGGAAGCCCTTGAATTTGCGGATGAGCGCCGTTCACCTCAGTTGGCACGATGCGAAGGCCTATTGCCTTTGGGCGGGGCGCAGGCTGCCCACGGAGGCGGAGTGGGAAAGCGCCATCACCGTAGAGCCGGGCATGCATTGGGGTGATGTGTGGGAATGGACGAGCAGCGATTTTCTTCGCTATGCAGGCTTTGCAGCGCATCCTTACCGCGATTACTCAGCACCGTGGTTTGGCAGCCGCAAGGTCTTGCGCGGCGCTTGCGCAGCCACGCTACCGATCATGCGCAACCCGCGCTACCGCAACTTTTTTACACCCGAGCGCAGCGATATTTATGCAGGTTTTCGCACCTGTGCGATATAACCAATCCGCTTACCTCCAGCTCGATCAATTCACCAAAGGAACATCATGAAAGCAATTTGGAACAACACCGTCATCGCGCAAAGCGACGATATTGTCATGGTAGAAAACAATGCCTATTTTCCCCGCAGCAGCTTGAAGATGGAATTTGTGCAACCCAGCGACACGCACACCATGTGCCATTGGAAAGGCCAGGCCAGTTATTTCAGCTTGCAGGTGGCTGGCAAGGTCAATGCCGATGCAGTGTGGTATTACCCAACGCCCAAATCAGGCGCGGAGCAGGTGCAGGGTCGCGTGGCATTTTGGAAGGGCGTGGTGGTCCAGGCTTAGACTGATTTCGCCAATCGCAAGCCCATGAATTGCCAGCGCACATCGGTGGGGAAGAAATTGCGGTAGCTGGCGCGAATGTGGTTGCGTGGTGTGGCGCATGAGCCGCCGCGCAGAATGTATTGGTTGACCATGAATTTGCCGTTGTATTCGCCCACCGCGCCCGCCCAAGGCGCAAAGCCGGGGTAGGCGCTGTAGCTGGAGCTGGTCCATTGCCAGACATCACCCATCATTTGCATCAAGCCCTCATGCGGTTTGGCCACAGGCATGGGGTGTAAGGCGCGGCTGTCTGCAAAATTGCCTTGAGCAATGTGCTCTCTCTCATCTGGCAATGCGGCAGCCTCCCACTCTGCCTCGGTGGGCAAACGTGCGCCTGCGCACTCTGGGTCTATCGCGCTTTTCCAGCGGGCGTAAGCATCAGCCTCAAAGTAGCTGATATGCACAATCGGTGTGTGCGGATCAATCGGCACGCGGCCATGCAAGGTGAAATTACTCCAGCTGTTGCTTTGCTGCGCATCACCATCTTGCTGCCAATACAAAGGCGCTTGAATACCATGTGCGCAGACCCAATCCCAGCCGGCAGATAGCCACCACTGGGGATCACGGTAAGCGCCAGAGCGCACAAATTCCAGCCATTCGCCATGTGTGACCAAGCGGTTCATCAGCGCATAAGGCGCAAGGTAGGTGTTGTGGCGTGGTGATTCATTGTCAAACGCAAAGCTATTGCCTGCATAACCCAGAGTTTGCAAGCCGCTGGCCTGAGGCAGCCACTTTGCAGGCACAGCCGCCACACTGGCCAAAGGCCAAGCCTTGGCATATACCGGCTGTAGCGCAGAGCTGGCCAGCAAATGCTTCACATCAGTCAGCAACAGTTCTTGGTGTTGCTGCTCGTGGTGGATGCCCAGCTCCACCAAGCGATCGACTTGCGCATCATGCGGCGTGGCGAGCAGGGCGCAAACGCGCGCATCCACATCGGCACGCCAAGCCTTGACTTCTTCTAAACTGGGGCGCGTGAGCAGGCCACGCTGGGGGCGTGGATGCTTATCGCCCACGGCGTTGTAATAGCTGTTGAACAGCACGCGATAAGCGGCGTTGAAGGGCGCAAACCCCTGCTCGTATTTTTCTAAAATGAAAGTTTCAAAAAACCATGTCACATGCGCCAAATGCCATTTCACAGGCGATGCATCCGGCATGGATTGGGCTTGACAATCTTCAGCGTTCAACGGCGCGGTAAGCGCTAATGTTTGCGCACGGGTTTGCAAAAAGCGCTGCGCCAAAGGGCTGGATGCAGCAAGAATTTCTGGTGATTTCAAGATGTGTTTCATGATTTGCTTCTCGATGCTAAACGAATCGCAGTCAGTTTGCTACTTCTCAGTATGATGCATCTGTTGCTCCTTATTCATCGCATTTCTTTTCGTCACGCCTCATGCTCAAACTTTTACAAGCTTTCACGCCCACGATTTCTCAGGCTTGGATGCTGCTGTCGGTGGCTATCGTGCTGGAAGTGGCGGGCACGACTTGCATGAAGCTCTCGCAGGGTTTCACGCGCCCGATTCCCTCCGTAGCGATGTTTGGTTTTTATGGTTTAGCCTTTGCTTGCAATACGTTTGCCACCAAGACTTTGGATTTAAGTATCACCTATGCGGTGTGGAGCGGTGTGGGCACGGTGGCAACCGCTTGCATCGGTATTTTCTATTTCAAAGAAGCGGCCACTGCGCTCAAGCTTGTGAGCATTTCATTGATTGTGATGGGCGTGTTCGGCTTGCATGCCGCTTCGCGCCAGCAACTGAAGGCTGCAGCCGATTTACAAATCCAAGCGCCAGAAAAAATCAACTGAGAGCGGTCTTAATGCGCGCAGCCATGGCCAAGGTCTGCGTGTAACCCTGCGCAATCGTGCGCTCACGAAATTCTTTGCTGGTGTTGACCCAATAACTCATTTGCGGATGTAAAGTGATGTTGGCGGCATTGGCATCGGGCTGAGTCAGTGCGCGTTTGCGCAAATCGCCCTCGCGAAAGCGCTCTGCACCTAGCGGTGCTTTCTCTTCATTGGCCGAGGCATCCATCGCCATCACGCGCAACTGCATATTGGCCGCGCCATTGAGCTGACTCGCAAGTTGCTGCGCCAAGCGCACGGGCAAGGGCGTGACCAAATCTGCATCCACATATTGCGTGCCGCGAATCCGCACGGGAGTAAACATGCCCTCAATCGCGCAACTGGCCTGCACCGCCACGCCCGCATCTCCTTTGTTGAAGAGCACGGTTTGCCGAGTTGGGCGCTCTACAGCGACTGCGGCGAACGCAACGGGCAGTTTTTCCATCTCACAAGTGCCGCAGCGCG
>JANNED010000107.1:0-4313 GCA_031388245.1 Variovorax sp. | reverse complement strand
CCATTGCTCACCGAGCGTCGATTTCCAGGCGTTGTTGGCTTCGATCCCGTAGCCGTAGCAAATGTGTACGGCTTTCTTCACTGTAATGCCTTGGCAGGCGATTTCGAGCGCTTTCACGCCCCAGTCTGCGGCCTCGGCCATGTAGACGTTGAAGGCAGGCTCATCGAATTGGATGATGTCCACTCCATCGGCTTGCAGCGCCTTGGCTTCTTGGTTCAGGAGCTCGGCAAAAGCAAAAGCCATTTTGACGCGATCGCCATAGAAGCGGTCCGCCACCGTATCGACCATGGTCATCGGGCCGGGCAGGGTGAATTTGAGCAATCGCTTTGTGTTGGCACGGCAAAATTGCGCCTCTGCCGCATGCACGCGGCCTGTGAGCTTGAGCGGGGAGATCACCTGCGGCACCATCGCTTTGTAGCGATCGTTGCGGATGCCCATCTCTACTTTGTTGGCGAAATCAATGCCTTCGACTTTTTCTAAAAAACCATGCACGAAATGCTGGCGTGATTGTTCGCCATCGCCAATCACGGTGAGCCCTGCATCTTCCTGTGCTTTGATCCAGAGCAAGGTGGCATCCAGCTTGGCTTGACTGAGCTCATCACCGCGCTGCTTCCATTGCGGCCAGAGTTTCTGTGTCTCGGCGAGCCAAGAAGGCTTGGGCAGACTGCCGGCGATGGCGGTAGGGAAGCTTGAGGTCATAGGGTGACTCGTGAGTTAGCGTTGTTGAATGTGGTCTGCGATCAATTCGGCATACGCTTGCGCGTTGAGCTGAATACGTATTTTCGCAGGCAAATACTGCAAGCTGGGCGCAAGCCACATGCTCATCGTGATCGTGCCGCGCGGGTTGGCCACTGGGCGTGGCTTGAGCGCATGCACCGTGACGGAGCCGATGCGTGGCAAGTGAATGCTTTCAGCGCCACCCACGTCATACACCCATTCATCAAGCCCACCGGGGCGACCCAGCCAAATGCGCACCACCTCGCCCTCTTGCAGCTTGGCGCGGCCTTGTTCGAAGCGGTGCCCCAAATCAATGAATTGGCTCACGGTATCTTGCACAGCCAGCGGCTGCGCAGCGGGGCGGCTCACGCGGCGGTCGCCTTCCAAGATCAGCTCGCTTTCATCGAGCTTCAAAGGCCGAATTCGTGGGCTGGCCAAGACGCGCTTGGAATATTCTTCAAAGGCTTCGGGCAGCAAGCCTGCGGGGCTGACGCGGCCTTGGCTGGTCATGCGCAGCTCATAAAGGCCGGCATCCACAATCACGCGCACTTGGTAGCGCTCGCCTTGCGTGCCTTCTCGCGTCCACTGTACTTGGCCGCTGCCAAACAGCTCGCCCTGGAAATAACCCGTCAGTTTGTAGCTCACGCGTGTGTCTGCCGGCCAAAGGCCAGTGATCAGCAGGCTGTCGGTGCTGCCAGCAGGTTGGGCGCTCAGGGTCTGCGACGGCGTGCTGGCGGCGGCGGTCTGGGTGGTTTCAGGCGCAGGAGTGGGCAAGGTAGCGCTGGCGGGTGCTTCAAGTGCCGGCTCTGCGAACAGCGGCTTGGGCAACTCCGCGATGGTCTCGGTGACGATGGCTTGGCTGATCACCGCTGCGCTGGGGGCGCGCGGCTGCGCAGGCTCAAGCGGGGGCAATTCGGGCGGGGCTGCGTCTCGCTGAGGCGAGGCTGCCTCAATCGTTCGCGTAAAAAAAGGCTCATTTTTTTGCGCGAGTGTGCTGATGCTTTGCATTTGCGAGCCAATGCCCATCAGGCTGAGCAGATGCAACAGCACTGCGGCAGCGAGAGCCAGCAACAGAGGCTTTAACCAAGCAGCCATGCGCTGAGCAGCTCGTCTTTGGATGAGCGCAGCATGAAGCTGCTGCTGGGCTCGTGGGTTGCACTGGGCCATGTCAGGGGCAAGCGCAGCAGGCGTTTGTCGCGCGAGACGGTGGCGATGGCTTGCTTGGCAGAGCCGCAAAACAAAACCATGTCTTCCAGTTTGTGAAGGCGCCAATCATCCACGGCCAGCCATTCATCGCCAGCGGCCAAGCCTGCGCGTTCGGCCAAGCCGCCGCGCAGCACAGTTTTGATGATCAGTGTGCCGCTGGATTCACTCACACGCAGACCCAATCGCTGCGCCATGGGCAGTGATGCCCCTGGCTCGGGCGTGGCGCTCACGCCCTGTGCGGCCAGCAATGCTTGCAAAGGCAATTCTTCTGTGCCATGCACCCAAGCGGCGATCTCTTTGGCATACGAGCGACCAGAGCATTGGCGCAGAGCCGCCGCAAAATCCGCTTCTGTGATGCCGCCTTTGTTTTTCTCAGCGGCTTGCGATTGCGCCCAAAGCAGGCGCATCACCTCATCCAATGAAGTCGCCCTGCAGCCTTTGCCGCCTTGGCGCAAACTCAAATCAAAACACAGCGCCACCAGCGATCCCTTGGTGTAGTAGCTCACGGTCGCATTCGGTGTGTTTTCATCTTGGCGGTAGTATTTCACCCAAGCATCCATGCTGGCGCTCGCCACGCTTTGCACGTGGCGGCCAGGCGTTTGCTGGACTTGGTTCATGGCCTTGGCCAACAGCCTGAGGTATTGCGCATGATCGATCAGATTAGCGCGGCGCAAGATCAAATCGTCGTAATAGCTTGTGAAGCCTTCAAAAAACCAAAGCATGGGCGTGTAGTTTTCCCGGCTGTAGTCGTACGTGACAAACTCTTGTGGCCTCAAGCGCTTCACATTCCACGTATGGAAATACTCGTGGCTGATCAGGCCAAGCAGGGTGGTGTAGCCCTCGCTTAGTTTGGGTTGCCCGATGCGTGGCAAATCTCTGCGGCTGCAAATCAGCACGGTGCTGTTTTTATGCTCTAGGCCGCCGTAGCCATCATCCACGGCATGCAGCATAAACACGTATTTTTCAAACGGTGGTGTGCCGTCCTTGCCGTGCCAAAACAGCATCTCAGCTTCGACGATTTTTTGAGTATCGGCAAGCAATCTCTCGCCGTCAAACGAAGCGCTTGCGCCGCTCACCGTGAACTCATGGCGCACACCGCGCACGGTGAAGCTGCCGTGCCAGAAATGGCCTATTTCAAATGGGGTGTCGGCCAGATGATCGTAGTCATCAAACAGATACTCACCGAGCAGGGTTTTTGCGGCAGTTTTAGAGCGTTTAAGGGGAATTGCCGGCGTAGAGACTGCGCACAATGCTTCTGAATTGATATCAGCTAAGCTCAAAGCATGGGGTCTGCCGGATTGGCCTTCGACGCGCAGACACAGCGATGTTGGATTGAAAAACGCGCGCTGCGCATCCAACCAAGCTGTGCGCACCGAATGGTCAAACGCATACACCTCATAGCTGATCTCCAGCGGTTTGGCCGCCGAACTCTTGATGCGCCAAGTGCATTTGTCCAGTTGCTCCACCGCGCATGCTTTGCCGCCCTGCGCTGCTTTCAAATTTTGCAAATGCTTGGCAAACTCGCGCACCATGTAGCTGCCCGGAATCCACACGGGCAGGCTCACGGTTTGCAGCCGCATTGGCTTGGCCACGGTCAGCGTGACGTGCCAGAGATGCGCATGCACATCTCTGGCCTCTATGGTGTAACGAACGGGTGCGTCTTTGATCATGAATTACCTTTGATTTCATCGACGCAGGAGCGCTTTGATCTTCAAACCCGCCGCCCAGCATGCTCCGAAATAGATAGCGCCAGATGCAATCAATACGCCGGCAAGCAGCCCAATTCGTTGCAAATAGATGCTTTGCATCGCGACCCAATCTACAGCTTGCGCACTCCACAGCAAAAACACCGCCAGCAAACTGCTGGCCGCGATCACCTGCAAAGCAAACACGCCCCAGCCTTTGCTCGGCACATAATTTTTGCTGCGCAGCAAGCCCACCAGCAGCCAGAGCGCATTGAGCAGCGCTCCCAAGCCAATGGAGAGTGTGAGCCCGGCATGTAAGAGCTGCGGCACCAGAAAGTAGTTCAGTATTTGCGTGAAGATGAGTACCACCACGGCGATCTTCACGGGCGTTTTGATGTCTTGCCGTGCGTAGTAAGCGGGCGCGAGCACTTTGATCGCCACCAGCCCCAAGAGACCTGTGCCGTAGCCCATGAGCGCCAGTGCCACTTGGTTCACATCCGAGCCTTTGAAAGCGCCGTAGTGATACAGCACAGCCACCAGCGGCTTGGCAAAGCACAGCAGCGCCACCATGCAAGGCACAGCGAGCAACACCACGAGGCGCAGCCCCCAGTCGATCATCGAAGAGAATTTTTGCGTGTCGCCGCTCGCTTTCGCCGCTGCCAACTGCGGCATGAGAACGACCCCCAAAGCCACGCCAAGCATCGC
>JANNED010000099.1:0-3997 GCA_031388245.1 Variovorax sp. | reverse complement strand
GTTTGACGCGATCTACTTCAACCACTTTTTTGCCAGCGTGTAGCGTGATGTTGTTGTCTTTGTACCAATCCCAGCTGTTGAGCACGATTTCATCGAGCGTTTGCTCGCCTGCGAGCACGGGGGATAGAAGGATGCGGTTGTAATTGGGATGTGGCTCTGCGCCAAATACGGTCACGTCATACAAATCAGGTGCAATTTTGAGCAACTCTTCAATGGTGCGCACGCCCGCCATGCCATTGCCTACCATCACCAATTTCGATTTTTTCACGCCTTGAACCTCCGGGTAATGGCTGAAGTAGTGCAAGTGCTATGCCAGCAACAACACGTTTGCATGCACCATATCAGTGCCTTGAAGCGCATGGGCTCGCGCCGCCAGTTAAACTGCCTGCATGCAAAACCACACGATGTCATGAGCGAGTCTGTCCGCCTCGCCAAACGCCTTGCTGAGCAACTGAGTTGCTCGCGCAGCCAAGCCGAGCGATATATCGAGGGCGGCTGGGTGCGTGTGAATGGCGTGATCCAAGAAAGCCCTCAGCATCGCGTGACCGATGAGCGCATTGAGCTTGATAAAAACGCCACGCTATTGGACAGCGTGCCCATGACAATTTTGCTGAATAAACCGCCTGGCTACACGTGGGATGAAAGCAAGCAATCCGCTGTTCAAATGCTTGCGGCTTCAAACCGTAGCAAGACGGATTCCTCAGGCGTGCGCTTGCTACAGAGGCATTTGAAAGCACAAGCTTGCATGACCCCGCTTGAGCGTGGCGCGAGTGGCCTGCTCGTTTACAGTCAAGATTTCCGTATTCAACGCAAGCTGGTGGATGATGCCAACACCACAGAAAACGAAATGATTGTGGATGTGCGAGGCGAAGTGAGCGAAGAGCAGTTGCACCAGCTCAACCGCCCCTTGATGCGCCGAGATCGCTTGATCATTCATGCCAAAGTCGCACTCAGCAAAGCCAACGATCACATCACCGGCCTGCGCTTTGCCGCCAAAGGCGCAGAGCCTGGGCGCATCGCGCAGCTCTGCGAGCACCACGGCTTGCAGATCACAGCGATGAAGCGCATCCGAGTAGGCCGCGTGCCGCTGGCTGATTTGCCGCTGGGGCAATGGCGGTTTTTGCAAAGTCACGAGCGCTTTTAGCTGCAAGACGCGCACGCCACGGTCCGCGCTACAAAAAGGGGCACAGAGATTGCTTAAACTGGTGCATGGCTTTTGATCTTGATATTGGTTTTACCTCTCTGGTGGGCAAAAAGCCCATCAATGAAGACTTTTGCGCCGCCATGCTGCCCGAAGCAGGCAAAGAAGGTTTCGGTGCGATTTGCGCCATCGCTGATGGCGTGAGCACAGGCGGCAAAGGCAAAGAAGCGGCTCAAACTACCGTGATGAGCGTGGTGCAAGATTATTTCTGTACCCGCGAGACTTGGGACACCACTGTGGCGCTGGATCGTGTGATCAGCGCACACAACAATTGGCTCGCCGGTGTGAACCGCCGCCGCGCCGTGAGCAATGAATGTGGCCTGACCACACTGACGGCTTTGGTGTTGCGTGGCACCAGTTACACGCTTGCCCATGTGGGCGATACGCGGGCTTATCTGCTGCGTGCGGGTCAGTTGGAGATGCTCACGGCTGATCATGCTGTGGATCACCCCGATTTTCGGCACCAGCTGACACGGGCTATTGGTGCGGATGAACGCTTGGTGGTCGACTACAGCCAAGGCGATTTGCAAGTGGGTGATGTGTTCTTTTTGACCTCAGACGGTGTGCATGGCAGCATCTCTGACAAACGATTGAGAAGGGTTGCCGAACAAAGCAGCAGCGCATCCGCTGTGGCAGCGAGCGCCCAAGCCATCGCGGATGCACTGGTTGCAGCTGCGATGGATTTGGGCAGCCAAGATAACGCGAGCGCCATTGTGGTGCGCGTCTTGGGTTTACAAGAATCGCATTTGCGCGATGAGGAGCTGACAGCGCTGCATTTGCCGATTGCGCCCAAGCTCAAAATTGGCGACATGATCGATGGCATGCATGTGACGGCTTTGGTGGCAGACAGCGGCGTGAATCTTCTTTACCAAGTGCGCGAGCCGCAATCGCAAAAGCTCTACGCGCTCAAAACGCTGCATCCCAGCCGAGAAAAGGATGCACAGGAACGCGCCATGCTCGCGCATGAGGCTTGGCTGGCCAAGCGCATGCAAACAAGCATGGCAAGCGATCATTTGGTGCATTTGCATTCGCTGATGCGCCTGCCCAATGGGCAAATCAGCAGCTACTTTTATTTGCTCTACGATTGGCATGCCGGCCAGACGCTCAGCCAAGCACTGCAAGAGCGCGACAGGCTTGAGGTGCAGCAGGCCGTGCAAACGGCGATGGCTGCATTGAAAGCGCTGGGCGCGATGCATCGGCAAGGCGTGATTCATCGCGATATCAAGCCCTCCAACCTGCACATCGGTGAAGACGGCGTGCTGCGCGTGCTGGATTTGGGCGTGGCGCTCAGCGGCCATGAGCCCAACAGCTTGAGCAGCTTGCATGCTGGCACGCCAAGCTTCATCAACCCCGAGCAATTTGGCTATTCTGTGCAAGGAGATGGGCCCTCACAAGATGCCGATGCCCAAAGCGATTTGTATGCGCTGGGCGTGACGCTCTATCAACTGCTGACTGGCAAATTACCCTATGGCGAGGTGCTGCCTTACCAAACCGGGCGCTACTACCGAGATCCCGTCGCACCGAGCCGCCTTCAGCCTGATGTGCCGGTGTGGCTGGATCACATTGTGCTCAAAGCTGTGACCAGAGATCAAAAGCAGCGGTTTGAAACAGCGGAAGAATTCTTACTGGCTTTAGAGCGCGGCGCTTCACGCCCGCAGCATGCTCCCCTGCCCACGCCATTGATGCAACGCGATCAGGCTATGCTGTGGAAGATAGCATTTGCTGTGAGCGCGTTGTTTAACCTGCTGCTGATGTATTGGTTGTTGTTTTTGCCGAAAGGTCAGTAGTAAGATGCTGATTCAAAATTGATAGCAAACTATCAATATTTTATGCCGGCGATCCATTGATTTTTCCTCAATTGCTACGCCAATCAGGCGGTGCGGGCACGGCCACCTTTCTCAGCCCAAGTGCGCGTCCAGCGGCTTTGCATCACGCGCAGCATCACCAGCATGCCGAGGGCAATGGCTGCGAAGGCGGCAAAGCCCCAAAAATAAGTGCCCAGATATTGCTTAGACATGCCCATCGCATTCGGTATGAAGCCGCCGCCCAAGGCACCAATCTCGCCAATCATGCTGCCCGCTACCGCTGTAGTGAGTGGCCAGCGCAGTGGTACGAGCTGAAACAATGCGCCATTGCCTGCGCCAAAAGCTGCAAAGCACAGCATAAAGAGCAGGGTGGTGGCCACCAAAGAGCCGCCAGCCAAGCCGCACAGCACCAAGCTGATCGCCACCACCACGAGTACGCCCGACAAGGTGTTGATGCCGCCCACACGATCACTCACATAGCCGCCCACCACACGCACGGCTGAGCCCATCAGCGCAGCAAGCATGGTAAGTTGCCCGGCCTCGACTTTTGTCACCTTGAATTGATCGTAAAAATAGGTCGGCAGAAAACTTGCCAAGCCAATGAAGCCACCGAAGGTCACAACGTAAATCAGACTGAATGCCCAACCGTCTTTCTCAAACAAACAAGCGATATGTTGGCGAAAGCTTTGGTGCTCAATATCGGGCGGCTCTTTGGCCAAAAAGACCATCACCAAAAAGGGCGCAAGCATGCAAATCGCCGCCAAGCCATACACCGTTTGCCAGCCAAACTTCATCGCCAGCGGCGGGGCAAACAACACGGCCAGCACCGTGCCCGAATTGCCAGCGCCCGCAATGCCCATCGCCAGCCCTTTGTATTTGGGCGGATACCAGCCCGAGCCTAGGCTGAGTGCCACGCCGAAGCTCGCGCCTGCAATGCCCAGAAGCACACCCATGGCGATCACATGGTCATAGGTGCTGATGAAAAAGTAGC
>JANNED010000092.1:0-12883 GCA_031388245.1 Variovorax sp. | reverse complement strand
AACCGTAGCCCACGTTTTCAATCACATCCATGTGCGGAAACAGCGCATAGCTTTGGAACATCATGCTGACATTGCGCTGCGCGGGGCCCAGCGTGGTCACGTCTTGCCCATCCATGATGATTTGGCCGCTGGTGGGGGATTCCAAGCCTGCAATCATGCGCAGAGTGGTGGTCTTTCCGCAGCCCGAAGGCCCGAGGATCGTGGTGAGCGAGCCTTTTTTGATCTCGAAGGTGATGCCTTTAACAGCCAAGGGAGCCGAGGCATCAGAGCCATATCGCTTGGTGATATTTTTGAATTCAACGCCGTGGTTCATGGTGTGTCCTGTTTGTTCTTAAAAAAATCAATGCGCCGCCATAGGAGTGGCCGCCCCTTTTCGCCGCCCCAGCTTACGCTCGCCCACAACAAATTGAATCAGCGCCGTGGCGCAGCTCATCAAAATAATCAGCACCGTGCAATACGCCAGCGCAATGCCATAGTCGCCATTGCCCACACGGCCTATGATGTAGGTGGTGGCCAATTCGTTTTCAGCCGTCACCAAGAAAATCACCGCGCTCACGGTGGTAATCGCTCGCACAAAGCTATACACGAGCGCGGCCACCAAAGCGGGTTTCAGCAGCGGCAACACCACATGGCGCAAGGTTTGCACTGAGCTTGCGCGCAGCATCATCGAGGCTTCATCCAGCGATTTATCGAGCTGCTTAAAGGCGGCAGTGCCGGCGCGTACACCGACTGGCAAATTGCGGAACATGAAGCACAGCACAATCACCAGCGCAGTGCCCGTCAGCTCGATCGGCGGCACGTTGAACGCCAAAATGTAGCTCACGCCGAGCACTGTGCCGGGAATGGCAAAGGCGAGCAACGCCGAGAATTCAAACGCGCTCTGGCCTTTGAATTCTGTGCGTGCGAGCAAGTAGGCAATCATCAAACCAACTGTTGCCGTAAGCGGCGCAGAAATTGCGGCGAGCTTGAGTGTCGTCCACAACGAGTTCCACGCCGTGCCTGCCCACACAAGGCCGAATTCTCCCATTTCCAAACCAAATGCATTTTTAAAGTGCGAGAGCGTGAGCGTGTAATCGCGCCCCCAAGTTTGCACAAAGCCGCCGGCAAAAGCGAAGAGATATACGATCACGGTGAACGCCATCCAAGGCAACGCCGTGGCATACACCACGCGCTTGACGCTGGGCGGCAGCGGCATGGCTATGCCAGAGTCGCCCTTACCGCTCACCGTGGTGAAGTTTTGCTTGCCCAGCAGGCCGCGTTGAATCGCAAACACGGCCAATGCAAAGCCCGTCAATATCCAAGCCAGCGATGCCGCGCGGCCTTGATCGTATTGCGCACCCACGATAGCGAAGAAAATTTCGGTAGAGAGCACGCTGAACTGCCCGCCCACCACAATCGGGTTGCCAAAATCGGCCATGCTTTCAATGAAGCCAACCAAGAAGGCATTGGCTAAACCGGGCTTGAGCAGAGGCAAAGTCACGGTCATGAAGGTGCGATGCGGATCGGCGCGCAGGGTTTGCGCCGCTTCTTCCAGCGAGGGCGCAATGCCCTGCACCACGCCGCGCATGATCATGAAGGCAATCGGCGTGAACGCAAAAGTTTGCGCCACCCACACGCCAAACCAACCGTAGAACCAGCGCGTGGGCTCCACGCCAAAGCCCCACTCCAACAATTGATTGACCACGCCTGCACGGCCAAATAGCAAAATCAAACCGAGACCCACCACGAAAGGCGGTGTGATGATCGGCAGCATGGCCAAGATGTTCAGCGGCTTGGTATAGCGCTTGCTGGCGCGCTCAGCCATGAGCGCCATGAGCGTACCCAAAATCGTGGTGGAGGTGGCCGTCATAAGCCCGAGAAATAAGGTATTCCACGCTACACCGCAGCGCTGGCCACCGCCCAAACAACTCAAACCAAAATTGCGCTCACTGGCAATGCGTGTCCACATGGAGGTTGGCGCAAAGCTGCTCGCGCCATCGTCAGCTTGCAAGAAGAAAGCGGCACTCAAAACTTTCAGCACCGGGAACATGATGAACAGCGCCAACAATGCCGCGCAGCCAAACACCGCCGCCGCAATGAACAAATCCCCTTTGAAAAACCCGCGCCGCGCCGCGCCAAAAGCCGTGAGCACCACGAGCGCCACCAGCGCCACCACAGCGCCCCAGCCAATACCAAACTGATTACTCGCCAGCTCGCCAAAGCTGGTATTCATCCAAGCAAACGACCAACCCTTCGCGCCAATGCTGAATGCCGAGCCGAGCAAACCGAGCAAGCCCAATGCGCCGCCAGCAATCAACACAGCGCCTTGGTTTTTTGTCGGAACCATCAAAGCCGACAGTCCCGCCAACAACAAACCGCCTAGACCCAGCCACAGCCAAGGCTTGCCATGGCTGCTCGCTTGCATGAAGCCATTGCCCGCCTCTGAGCTGCTGAACACATTCGGGATTTGCAGCAAGCCATTGCTGTCTTGAATCGCATACCAAGGCAGCGCGAGATAAGCCAGCAAGCCAATCACCAGCCATGCCACGACGGCACGGTTAGGATGCGCGCTGGAGTCAGTGATGTTTTGATTCATGTTTTTCTAAACTCCAAGCGCAAAGAAAGTAGTCAACAGCAACAACTGCCAGCAAACCACCTTACTTTGATTTTCTTTTTCGCGTCTTTCGCGTTCGTACCTGTATTTGTTTTGGGCAGCACGCTCATCAATCGTTAACGCGGCAGAGAATTCACTTCCTTTTCCCACTTGGCAATCAAGCGGCGGCGCTCCGCCGATGCGCCGTATTTCGCATAGTCGTAGTTGATGAATTTGATTTTCGTGAAATCAGGAATACGCGAATCATTCTTGGCAGCCTTGTTGGACGGCACTTGGAATTGCTTGGCAGCCACAGCCATTTCTTGCGCACCAGGTGTGAGTGCCCATTCGTAAAACTTTTTAGCCGCCTCCAAGTTGCGGGTGCCTTTGATGATGCTCATCGAGCCAATTTCAGCGCCTGTGCCGTCTGTGGGCGTAGCCGTCTCAAGCGGGAAGCCCGCCATTTTCTCGCCCACGCCATCATGCACGAAACTGATCGACACCGCCGTCTCGCCACGCGCAGCAGATTTGATCGGGCCTGTGCCTGAGCGGGTGTATTGGCTGATATTTTTATGCAAGGCTTTCATGTACTCAAAAGCTTTGTCTTCGCCCATCAGTTGCACCAGCGTGGCCACCATGGTGTAGGCCGTGCCGCTGGATCCTGGGTTGGCCACTTGGATTTCGCCCTTGTATTCAGGCTTGATCAAATCACTCCAAGCTTTCGGCGCAGGCAGCTTTTTCTTAGCGAGTAATTCAGTGTTGTATCCAAAGCCTAGCGGGCCGGAATAAATGCCTACTGTTTTGAATTTGGATTGCTCGGCCTGCTGCTGCGCCCACACATGCAGCTGACTCATGGAAGGCGACTTGTATTCCAGAGAGAGGCCTTGCTCAGCGGCGGCTAAGTGCGGGTCGCCTGTACCGCCAAACCAAATGTCAGTTTTTGGATTTTCTTTCTCAGCCACGATTTGCGCCAGCGCCTCGCCCGAGCCCTTCATGGTCATGTTCACCTTCGTGCCCGTGGTTTTGGCATACACGGTGCTGATCATGTTGCACCACTCGGCCTGCACCGAGCAAATGATGTTGACGGTTTGTGATTGGGCTGCGCCCACAGCCAGAGCCAATGCAGACACAACAAACAATTTTTTCATGCGCTCTCCGTTAAAAAAGGAATTAAATTACAGTGGCTGTGACTGTAACGAATTTGTCTTATTTTTCACCACAGGGGAAGTACCTAGAAGCAGTCGCATTGATCTGCAATAACACTTGGGCTTCAGATCAATTGCCACGGTTACGAAAATGCGTTACATTCTGGTAACTAAATAACATTGTTGAATCAAATCTCCATCATGGCATTCAATCTGGTTTTATTCGGCGGCACCGGCGATCTGGCCTGGCGCAAACTCATGCCCGCTTTGTTTCAAGCTTTTCGCCACGGCAGCTTGCCTGATGGCGGGCGCATCATCGGCGTGGCGCGCGATGAAATGAGCGACGAGAAATACCGTGAGCTGATCCGCTCGCGCTTCGATCAGGTGGAGCTGGCCAAGCGGCCCAGCCAAGAAGAGTTCGATCAGTTCGCCAGTTTGTTGTATTACCAGCGCATGGATTTGAGCAAGCCGGATGCCTATGCCACGTTGAAATCACGGCTCGACGAACATGCAGCAGACACCACAGTGATGTATTTGGCTGTCTCGCCGCATTTGTTCACCAACGTGGCGGAGCAATTGGGCGCGGCAGGCCTGAACACTGCGAGCACTCGCCTTGTGCTTGAAAAGCCTCTCGGCCATGATTTGGCCAGCAACCGCGCGATCAATCAAACGGTGCTGAAATTCTTCAGCGAAAAACAAGTCTTCCGCATTGACCATTACCTTGGCAAGCCCAGTGTGCAAAACCTGATGGCGCTGCGCTTTGCCAATGCGCTGTTTGAGCCGGTGTGGCGGCGCGAGCATATTGCGAATATTCAGATCACGATAGCCGAAGATCTTGGCGTTGAGAAGCGCGGTGGCTATTACGATGGCATTGGCGCGCTGCGAGATATGGTGCAAAACCATGCGCTGCAATTGCTCTGTGCCATTGCGATGGAGCCGCCGATCAATGCGCATGCCGATGCGATCCGCGATGAAAAGCTCAAAGTACTGCGTTCGCTCAAGCGCTGGGATGCGCAGACCTTGGCTCAGCATGTGGTGCGCGGCCAATACGCAGAAGGCAACATCAGCGGCTCGGCTGTGCCCGGCTATTTGCAAGAGACAGGTGTGAACGCCAGCAGCCAAACCGAGACTTTTGTGGCGCTGCGAGCGGAGATTGCGAACTGGCGCTGGGCTGGCGTGCCTTTTTATATCCGCACCGGCAAACGCATGGCAGGCCGCGAGGCGCATATCGTGGTGAATTTTCATGCCACGCCGCATGCCATTTTTCAAACGCCGAATGGTGGGGCCAACAAACTCGTGATTCATTTGCAACCCAAAGATGGCTTAGAGCTGCACCTGATGGCGCAAGCGCAAGCGAACAGGGGGGATACCCATTCGCTCAGCCTCACGCAGCTCGATTTGGATTTTGACAAACGTTTTGGCAACCAACGCGTTGGCGCGTATGAGCGCTTGTTGCTCGATGTGATTGATGGCAAATTGAATCTCTTTGTGCGCAGCGATGAGCAGGAAGAGGCTTGGCGCTGGGTCGAGCCCGTCTTAAACCACTGGCAGCAGGATGCAAATGCACCACGCCAATACACATCAGGCAGCTGGGGGCCAAGCGCGGCGAGCGCGATGATTGCCAAAGATGGGTTTTGCTGGGAGGAAGAATCATGAGCATGTTAGAGCGCATCAAGGCATCGCTGCCATCCTTGGCTCCTGCAGAGCAGCGCGTGGGCAAACTCGTCTTGCTTGATCCGCGTGCTTTTGCCAATCTGCCCGTGAGCGAGCTATCTGATCGTGCGCATGTGAGCAAGCCCACGGTGGTGCGCTTTTGCCGCAGCGTGGGCTATGACGGGCTCTCTGATTTCAAACTCAAGCTCGCTGGCTCAGTGAGCGAAGGCGTGCCCTTTATTCACCGCAGTGTGGACACCGACGACAAGGTGAGCGATGTGATGGTCAAGGTGATTGACAACACCGTGGCTGCTTTCCTCAAATACCGCAACGATGCGAGCAGTTTCGCATTTGAAAAGGCTTCGCAAGCACTGGCCGAGACTTACAAACAGCGCAGGCGCATTGAGTTTTACGGCGTGGGCAACTCGGGCATCGTGGCGCAAGATGCACAGCACAAATTTTTTCGCCTCGGCGTGACATCAATCGCCTACAGTGATGGCCACATGCAAGTGATGAGCGCCTCCACCGTGAGCGCGGGCGATTGCGTGGTGGTCATCAGCAATTCAGGCCGCACCCGCGATTTGATGGATGCTTGCGACATTGCCCGCAAAAATGGCGCAACAACCATTGTGATCACCGCCAGCGGCTCACCACTGGCTAGTGCGGGGCACATCCATCTGGCCGCTGATCACCCCGAAGGCTACGACCGCTACAGCCCCATGGTCTCGCGGCTTTTGCATTTACTCATGATCGACATTCTGGCCACCAGTGTGGCGCTGCGGATTGGCAGCGCGAAGCTACAGCCTGCGCTCAAAGAGATGAAGAACAATCTGCGCAGCAAGCGGTATGCATAAATTTAAAGCTTTTTAAGCATGTAGCCGGGATGAAATCTGCTTAGAATGCTACTATTTTGATAGTAAGCAATTCTGATTATTGATACCGTTCGAGAAAGTCTTAATTTCCGTTCGGACTGAGCTTGTCGAAGTCCTCGTGATCCCTTCGACAAGCTCAGGGCGAACGGTTCACTCTTCATCAGGCTGGATCAATAGCCGTCGCCGAATCTGCTGCGACAATGTGCGCATGGCCACCTTGACACACCACCCCCGCGCTTGGGCTCACCAAGCCATTGAAAAAATTGAATCGGATTTCCAGCGCAGTGCCGATACGCATTTGATTGCACTGCCCTTGCCCAGCTTCAATGCCGTGGGTATTGATTTCTACTTCAAAGACGAATCCACGCATCCCACGGGCAGCTTGAAGCACCGCTTGGCGCGATCTTTGTTTCTCTACGCGCTTTGCAACGGCTGGCTGCATGAAAAATCCACGGTGGTAGAAGCATCGAGCGGCTCAACGGCAGTGAGCGAAGCGTATTTTGCTCGGCTGCTGGGCTTGCCGTTTGTAGCCGTGATGCCGCGCAGCACCTCGCCTGAGAAGGTTGCACTGATCGAGTTCTACGGCGGGCGCTGCCATTTTGTGGACAGTGCCTCAGCGGTGTATGAAGCGGCGCAAAAAATAGCCAGCGAGACGGGCGGCCACTACATGGACCAATTCACCTATGCCGAACGCGCCACCGACTGGCGGGGCAACAACAACATTGCGCAAAGTATGTTTGAGCAAATGGCCAGAGAGCGCCATGCCGTGCCCGCTTGGGTGGTAGTGGGCGCAGGCACAGGCGGCACGAGCGCCACCATTGGTCGCTTTGTGCGCTACCGGCAATTTTCCACGCGACTGTGCGTGGCCGATCCAGAAGGCTCGGTATTTGCGCAGTATCACGCCAGTGGCGACAAACAGCTCACCGGCGCTGGCTCGCGCATCGAAGGCATTGGCCGCCCGCGCGTGGAGCCCAGTTTCATTCGCGGTTTGATTGACCAGATGCAGGTGGTGAGCAATGCGCAATCGATTGCCGCGATGCGGCTGCTCTCCGGCCTGCTCGGGCGAAGAGTCGGCCCATCTACAGGCACGAATTTTGTAGCGATGATCGAACTGGCCACGCAGATGAAGGTGCGCGGCGAGCAAGGCTCACTTCTCTCGCTCATTTGCGATGCGGGTGAACGTTACTTGCCCACTTATCACAACGATGCTTGGGTGAGCGACTGCATGGGTGATTGCCATGAGGCGCAAATGAGCTTGCAAGCTTTGCTGGAATGATCGACAGCAGATCACTTTTTACCGCGGCATTACGCTTTCAAACCTGCCAACCAAGCGGCCGCCGAGTGAACCTCCACGCCATCGACGCCATAGGCTTGGCCGCGGTGATAGACCAATTGCACGGCCTGGGTTTGTGGCCTGGCGGCTGCCAGCTCTCTCAAGGCGTAAGTGGGTTTTGCATCTGACCATTTGACTTCAATGGCGTGTGTCAGCTCACCGGCTTCATCAGCAATGACAAAATCGACCTCTTTGCCCGAGGTGGTTTGCACGTAATGCAAGCTGTGTGCGATGCCTTCTGTCGCCAGCTGGTAACTTAAATGTTTGAGCAGGCACAAGGCCACCGTATTTTCCAGCCGCGCACCATCGTCGCCTGTGATGTAGGCGGCATCGTAGAAATACAACTTGGGCGCTTTACCCAAGGCGCGCGCAATGTTGCGATGGTAAGGATGGATCAAAAACACGATGTGCAGCGCCTCTAAAATATCCACATAGCGGCGCACCGTGGCGGGCGACACGGCCAGATCACGCCCGAGAGAGGCATACGACAGCGCGCTGCCCGTGCGGCTGCGCAGCATCTCCAGCAGCAAGCGCATGGTGCGCAGCTCATTGACGCGGCTGAACTCCAAAATATCTTCGCGAATCAAATCGGTGAAATACTGCTTTTGCCAGCGCTTGCGCTTGGCATCACTGCCCGCCAAGAGCGGCTCTGGAAAGCCGCCAAAGCGCAGCAGCGCATCCAGCGCCAGCGTGGGGTCGGGCTCCACCGATGCCAGCTCTTTAACGCCGAAGGGAAACAGGCTGTGCGCAAAATATCGCCCGGCCAACGAATCGCCAGTTTGGCGAAAAGTATCCATGCGGGCTGAGCCTGTCACGAGCAAGGCTTGGTAGGCGGGCTTGCCATCGTAGGCGCCCTTGAGATAAGCCTTCCACTGCGGCATTTTGTGCAATTCATCAAGCACCACATAGCCGCTGCTGGGCAGCCACTGGCGCGATTCAATCACGGCTTGGTCGGCTGCAATGTCATAGTTGTAATACGCAGGCGCAAAAAAATGACGCGCCAGTGCTTTGGCCAGCGTGGTTTTACCGACTTGGCGCGGGCCCATGAGCAGCACCATTTTGTGGCGCAAATCGTCCAGTATGACGGGAGTGAGGTTGCGCTCGGGTAGCTCTTCAAACATTTTGATAATTTACAGTTAAACTGACAATAAATCAAGATTTAAATGAATTTAAAATATAAAATATCATGATTTATTGTCGTTTTTTTTATGGCACGCGAAACGGGGTGGGTGGCCTCACCTGTCATCACTCGGGGCATGAGAAAATCTTTTCCATAGGATCACCATCATGCATAGCGACTACAAAATAGCCCCCTCCATACTCTCTGCTGATTTCGCCCGCCTCGGCGACGAGGTGAAAAACGTGCTCGCCGCTGGCGCAGATTGGATTCACTTCGACGTGATGGACAACCATTACGTGCCCAACCTCACCTTCGGCCCGATGATTTGCCAAGCTATTCTGCCGCATGCATGCAGGCCCGATGGCAGCCAAGCGCTGATGGATGTGCATTTGATGGTCGAGCCTGTGGATGCGCTGGCTGAGAGCTTCGCAGCAGCCGGAGCTGATCTCATCAGCTTTCATCCTGATGCCAGCCGCCATGTGCACCGCAGTATTCAGGCGATCAAATCCAAGGGCTGCCAAGTGGGCTTGGTGTTCAACCCTGCTGCCGAATTAGATGTGCTCGATTGGGTGATTGAAGATATTGATTTGATCATGCTCATGAGTGTGAACCCCGGCTTTGGCGGGCAGAGTTTCATTGACAGCACCTTGCGCAAATTAGAGGTGGTGAGGAAGCGCATTGATGCCAGCGGCAAGAAGATTTATTTGGAAGTTGATGGCGGCATCAAGCCCGACAACATTCGCCGTGTGGCCGATGCGGGCGCAGATGCTTTTGTGGCGGGCAGCGCAATTTTTGGCAAGCCGGATTACAAGGCGGTGATTGACAGCATGCGCGCCGCGCTCAAATAAATGCTGGCCAACATTGAAGCCGTGATCGTCGATCTGGATGGCACGATGGTGGATACGCTGGGCGATTTTGAGGTGGCGCTCAACCGCATGCTGGCTGATTTTGACCTGCTTCCGGTGGATCGCACCTTCATCGAGGCCACGGTAGGCAAAGGCAGCGAACACTTGATTCGCAGCACTTTGTCTTACGTGCAAAATTTGCAGCAAAAACAGCAAATCGCCGGCATAGAATGTGCAAAGTTTGCTATTGAATCCGTAGCATACGATGCCGCATGGCAAAGCTATCAATCGCATTATTTGGCTTGCAATGGGCAGGCCAGCAAAGTGTATGCCGGCGTGATGGAGGGGTTGCTGGCTTTGCAATCACGCGGTCTCCAGCTGGCTTGCCTGACCAACAAGCCTTTGGCCTTCGCAAAACCTTTGCTCAAGGCAAAAGGCTTGGCTGGCTTTTTCAGCCATGTGTTTGGCGGCGATTCGTTTGAGAAGAAAAAGCCTGATCCGCTGCCGCTGCTCAAAACCTGCGAAGCGCTAGGCACTGTGCCACAGCACACGCTGATGATCGGCGACAGCAGCAACGATGCGCAGGCCGCACACGCGGCGCTCTGCCCCGTGGTGCTGATGACCTATGGCTACAACCATGGGCAAAACATTCGCGCCACACCTGCCTTAGGCCATATTGACCGCTTGATCGACGTCTTACCACTGCTTGGCTGAAGCCATGAAAAAGGCCAGCACGCAGCTGGCCTCAGAGCTGAGCCGCTGTGGCGCGATCAGTTGATATTGGTGTTGGCCGTCGATTGCTCACCCAGCAAAGCTTTGCGCAACTCGTTGTCGGCAGGCTTCGGGCCAAACCAAATTTTCAGCATCAGCGATTGAAACTCCGCTTCTTTGAAAGCATCGCCCAATGGCTTGCCCTTGTGCAAAACAACCAAGCCTGTACCCGGCACAAAATCTAAAACAATCGCATCGCCTTTGGCAAATTGCTTGGCATCCGCAAAGATCTGACCCATGCGTATCACAGAGTTGATCGACTTGGAAAACTCTTCACGGCTGGCGTTGTCTTCCATCGCACGCGTGAACAGTTTGCCAAACTCGTCGCCCTTGACATCACGCAATGCCACCAAATGCAGGCGTTTGATGCCCGGTTTGAGCACTTCTTCGTTTTTGGACACCTTTGTGGGCATGTACAGCGCGGCCACATAAACTCGGAAAATCGCCTTGATGCGCACACCCGTGCCATTGAGCTGCAATTTCTGCCCGCTCACCGTGATTTCTTGATCAAACTTCGTACCGGCCATTGTGGTTTGCGCTTGGGCCGTTAAAGTTGCACAGGCGACAAAGGCCGCACTACAAAGATTTAAAAATAGCTTACGATTCATAAATTAATCCTCAAAAAAGCACGATCGTTCCTAAACACAGCATCAGTATCGCCGAAACGACAGTTAATGCACCTCGGAATTACCCTGTGAAGATGCTGCGCGTTGACGCTGGTTTGCGTCTGCTACACTTTGTGAATGTTCATACATCGCTTTTTTGCCATCGATGCCTCGCCCACACAAGCTGTGCGCGCCAGTGCTGATTGGCAGGGGGCTTGGTTGTGGCGTAAGCCAGCCTCGCACTAGTTTTTTTGCGGCGCAAAGCCGCATCCGTGGTGTCGGCCAAGAGGCACCGTATCCGATTGAACTGATCTGCATTTTTTTCATATGTGCAGACTTGTAGAAACATCCCAGCCATGATGACCGAACTTGAATTCAAATCCCTGCGCGATGCAGGCTACAACCGCATCCCTTTGGTGGCCGAGGCCTTTGCTGATTTAGAAACGCCACTGTCCCTGTACTTAAAACTCGCCCACGGCAAGCAACAAGGTCAATACAGCTTCCTGCTTGAGTCTGTCGTCGGCGGCGAGCGCTTTGGCCGCTATAGCTTTATCGGCTTGCCAGCACGCACGCATTTGCGCGCCAGCGGTTTTGGTGCTGCAGCCAAAACAGACATCGTGACGGATGGCAAAGTCGTTGAAAGCATTGCCGGCAATCCACTCGACACCATCGCTGCATTCCAATCGCGCTTCAAAGTGGCATTGCGCCCCGGCTTGCCACGCTTTTGCGGTGGTCTGGCGGGCTATTTTGGCTACGACACAGTGCGTTATATCGAAAAAAAGCTTGAAACCTCTTGCCCGAGCGATACGCTGGGCTTGCCAGACATCATGCTCTTGCTCACCGAAGAGCTCGCCGTGATCGACAACCTCTCAGGCAAACTCTACTTGATCGTCTATGCCGATCCAGCGCAATCAGAGGCGTATGCCAATGCGAAGAAGCGCTTGCGTGAATTGAAAGACCAGTTGCGCTACAGCGTCACAGCACCGGTGGTCAAACCCTCGACGGGCTATCCGATTGAACGTGAATTCGCCAAAACCGATTATTTGAAAGCGGTCGAGCGAGCCAAAGAGCTGATCGCCGCCGGTGATTTCATGCAAGTGCAGGTGGGCCAGCGGCTGAAAAAGCGCTACACCGAATCCCCACTCTCGCTCTACCGCGCTTTGCGCTCGCTCAATCCATCGCCCTACATGTATTTTTACAACATGGGCGACTTTCATATCGTTGGTGCATCGCCAGAAATTTTGGTGCGGCATGAGCACACGCCAGAAGGCCAAAAAATCACCATCCGCCCACTGGCCGGCACACGCCCGCGCGCGAGCTCGCCTGAAGCAGACAAGGCCGCAGAACTTGAGCTCATCAACGACCCCAAAGAACGCGCCGAGCATGTGATGCTGATCGATCTCGCCCGCAACGACATTGGCCGCATTGCCAAGATCGGTAGCGTGAAAGTGACTGAATCTTTCACAGTCGAGCGCTACAGCCATGTGATGCACATCGTGAGCAATGTCGAAGGCATCTTGAAAGACGGCATGACGCAAGCCGATGTGCTCCGCGCGACCTTTCCTGCCGGCACACTCACGGGCGCGCCCAAAGTGCATGCGATGGAACTCATCGACAAATTAGAACCCAGCAAGCGCGGTATTTACGGCGGTGCGTGCGGCTACTTGAGCTTTGCAGGGGACATGGATGTGGCGATTGCGATCCGCACCGGCATCGTCAAAGACGGCATGCTCTATGTGCAAGCCGCTGCTGGCGTGGTGGCCGATTCTGTGCCTGAGCTGGAATGGAGGGAAACTGAGGCCAAAGCGAGGGCTCTACTTCGTGCCTCAGAATTGGTTGAGGAGGGGTTGGAATGAAACGCTTTTACGATTCGAACGATAAGATGAACACGGAATTCACAGAGGATTCACGGAAGACACAGAAAGCAGAAGAGTTTGCTGACTTATCCCATCTCATCATTGGCGCTT
>JANNED010000060.1:0-2414 GCA_031388245.1 Variovorax sp. | reverse complement strand
CAGCAAGCTGTGATGCCACTCGATGTGAGTGCAGCCGTGCCGACGGCTGACATGATTGCTCTCACGCCAGAGGCGACCGTTTCGATTCCAATTGGTTCTTGGGTGGAAATCATGCTCGATGGTGCTTGGATACGCGCTCAGCTGACCTGGGCTTCACCGATGCGTAGCTTGTTTATGTTTGTCTCTCGCGGCGGAAAAGCGCACTCGATGAGCAAGCGCACAATGGATAAGCTGTGTTCTCAGGGCTTGATCCGCATGGTGTCGGACGGCAAGATGGTGGATAAAGCGCTTGATGCAGTGGCGCAAACAGCGCTTCGCAATAGCCTAGGCGAGAATCGCTCGGGTTCCTGAGTATCGACTTGCTTGCTACCTAGTCGCTATTAATTTAGTAGCATTATGACGAGATTTCATACCGGCTAACTGCCAAATTCAATATCAAAACGCGTCAGGTACATAGATCATTTGGCAAGGGCTTAGAGGGCGCTTTACAAAGCCAAGTATGTCAGTTTGTGTGAACTAACCAGGTCAGCACCTCTTCAAGCAATTGTTCAATATTTTCACTGCGTCTAAGCTGTGGCAATGGAACATCTTCAAACAAACTGAAGACAGGTTTATTCCATTTCAAGCCAAGTGCCACCTCAGACAAAGTGCCCATGCCGCCGCCAATGGCAATCAAGCAAACACTGGCTCTGGCAATCAAGGCATTGCGCATTTCGCCCATGCCTGTTGGAATGGCAATGCCAAGATATGGGTTTGCACCACTCAAGTCATCTTCTGGTAACAGCCCTATGACTAGCCCGCGAGTATCGTGCGCAGCGTGCGATGCTGCTTCCATCACGCCGCCGCGCCCGCCACACACAAGCGTGATGCCTGCGCCAGCCAAGCAATAAGCTATACGATAGGCTGCCAAGCATTGCTCTGGCAGCGCTTCGCCGGGCCCCACAATAGCGACTGGTTGAATCCATTTACTAGCGCCCAACTGCCTTTCGGTCAGCAGAGCCATTAGCTCAGTGGCCCGCACCGACAGCGAGCTGCTCACGTTTACGAGTGAAGACATCACCAATTCCCATCACGATCACACAGATCAACATCAGCACCAGCGATAAAGCCGCTGCAGCCGCAAAATCCGAACCACCATCGCTGACCTTTGAAAACAGCATGAGAGGCAGAATATTCAGTTGAGTGCCCACCAAGGCTAGCGCTGTGCCATAGGTACCCATCGCAAGCGCCGCGACCATACACGCGCTAGATAGCACCGAGGGAAACACCTCTGGCACAACCGTGTCCCAAAAAGCGCGGGCTTTGCTTGCGCCCAAGGTGCGAGCAGCCAGCATCGGCTTTTCATCCAGATTGGCAAACACCGGGTAGAGCGACAACGCGACTCTGGGGATTAGATAGTAAGCGTAGGCAAAGCCCAAACCTCCCACGCTGTAAATCCAAGCGCCAATACGCACAGGATCTGCACCTGCCATACCCAACAGTTGCGTCACAAAACCCGCGCGACCAAATGCCAGGATGAAGCCATAGGCAATCACCAGACCTGAAAAAGCCAAGGGCAGCCCGAGCAAGCTCATCATCCATTGCCTTCGTTGATCAGATTGTCTTGCCAACTCAATGGCAATACAAGTGCCAACAATCGCAGACAAAAATCCAGCGATCAGGCCAAGCAGCAAGGTGTTGCGCAGTGCCACATAAAAGCTGGGGTCGATGGCCAAAGCCTTGAATGCGGCCAAATCCTCTCCCAGCGCCTCGGGCAGCAAAGCTGCCAAAGGCGCGAGAAAAAACAGCGCCAGAAAAATCCAAGCAGGCCAAGCGCCCCAGCGTTTCATACCGTGCCTCTTGCTATTCAGCGCGACAAAGCAGCTAGCGCCCAGAGCCGATCCACTTCTGCTTTGCGCGCCGAGGCTTGAACAACGTCCAAAGGTCGAATTTGCGGTGCTGCGGGCATACGCGCTGCCACATCTGCTGGCAAACGAATGCCTAGCACTGCGGGGCGCACGAAGCCTTGAGCAAACAGAGTCTGCCCCGCTTCGCTCATGATGAAGTTGAGCCACAACTTGCCGGAATTCGGATTGGGCGCACCCTTGACCAAGCTGATAGCATACGGCGCTGCCACACTGGCTTCCTTGGGAATAACGACTTCGGCGGCATCGCCCATGCCGTCGATATGCTTGGCTTTGAGGCCATCGTTTTCGTAGCTGATCCACACAGGGATTTCGCCTTTGAGGAATTTGGCATAAGGCGTGGTGCCTTCCACGCGCAGCACATTGCCAGCGGTGTGAAGCTGGGCAAGGTAGTCGATGCCGGGCTTGATGTTGTCAACCGAGCCGCCGTTGGCGTAAGCGGCGGCAAACACCAGAACTTGACCCACCCCTGTGGAGCGAGGATCGAGATACACCACCGAGCTTTTGAAT
>JANNED010000053.1:0-1706 GCA_031388245.1 Variovorax sp. | reverse complement strand
TCAACCAACTGATCGGCAGCCAACCGTATTTCATCGTGGTGAACACATCGGGGATGCTGGTGAACGTGCCTTCAACCATCGTGCCCTGCTCATCGCTCACGCGGGTGGCCAGCTCAATGGCAATCGCACCGCCCAGCGAATGGCCAAAAATAAAGCGCTGCTGATTCGGATATTGCTTGGCGATCCAATTCCAAGCAGCCTGCGCGTCTTCATACGATTTGTCTTCAGTGGGGCGCTCCAGATCGCTTTTGCCAAAGCCCCGGTAATCCACAGCCACCACGGTGAAGCCCAGCTCTCGCATGCGCTCAATGCGCCAAGCACTGCCCACCACATTCCATCGTGCGCCATGCAAATAGAGCAAGATGGGTGAGTCTTGTCTAGCTGGGTTGATGAGCAGATGCAGCTTGGCTGGTTTGCCTGTGACCACGGAATCGAACGCCACCCAAGCCTCTTGCATGTTGGAGGCCACTTCAGCCGTGTTACCCCAAGTGCCATCGCGTGGATTGAAAATCCAATCGCCCTGTTTGTCGTGCAAAGTGGCGCATCCGGCGAGCAGGGCGACGCTTAGAAGTGTCGTGGCGGTGAGGCGAAGCCAATGTTTACGCATGAACAGCATGACTCGCTTTGGAATAGAAAAGTTCAACGCGATGTGAGCAAGTCAATCAACGCCCGCGCAAGAAGAGTGCGTCTAATTCTTTGATGCTGATGTGTCGCCAGGTGGGGCGGCCATGATTGCACTGGTCGCTCCGCTCGGTCGCTTCCATTTGGCGCAGCAGGGCGTTCATCTCTTCGACGGTGAGCGTACGGTTGGCGCGCACGGCGCTGTGGCAAGCCATGGTGGAGAGGATGTCGTGTTGCGCTCTCTCGATCACAGTGCTGGCATCATGCTGCGCCAGTTCGCCCAAAACGCTGCGAGCTAGCTCTACCGCATCGCCCTTAGCGAGAGTTGTGGGTACGGCGCGCACCGCAAGGGTCTTGGCCGAGAAGGCGCTGATGTCTAGGCCAAGCTGAGTCAATGTACTTTGATGCGCCTCTGCTGTCATCACCTCTACCGGCGTAGCTGCAAAGGTGGCTGGAATCAGCAGGGGCTGTGAGCTGATCGTGGCGTTGTTTGTGGCGTTGTCGATTTGGTTCTTAAGCCTCTCGTACACAATGCGCTCGTGCGCGGCATGCATATCGATGATGACCATGCCTTGCGCGTTTTGCGCCAAGATGTAGATACCGTGGAGCTGAGCGATGGCTTTGCCCAGCGGCCAAGCAGCGGATGCGTCGAAGTTGCTAGGCGCTGGAGTGGCGGAATCAGTCGATGGATGTAAGTTGTTGACAGAGCTCGCACTTGTAGACCACAGCTGCGCGACATCGCGTACCTCATTCATTCCTAAATTGATAGCACTCTGCGCAGTATATATGCCGGCTAGTGGCTGATTTCTCTTAAAAATATCAGAATCAAATGGATTTGCTGCGCTAGGAGGTGCATTCAAGGCTTGCGGCGTTTGCGCAACCTGCATAGCACTGCGCGGCGTTGCCAAAACACCATGCACAGCATGCCGCACGGCCTGATGAATCTCCCGCCCATCCCGAAAGCGCACTTCAATTTTCGTGGGATGCACATTCACATCCACGCGCGCTGGATCAATTTGCACAAACAACACATACACGGGCTGCCGCCCGCCATGCAGCACATCTTCATAGCTGCTGCGCACGGC
>JANNED010000051.1:0-7484 GCA_031388245.1 Variovorax sp. | reverse complement strand
CACGCGGCCTACCAGCTCTTTGAGCTGCGGGGACAGCTCAATGCCTTCAATGTCAACCGCCAAACGTGGTGGGCTGGTGACGAAGAATTGTTTGGCTTTGAGGAGACCATCGCTCTCAATCGTGACGCGGGTGTAATCCGGCGCAGGCCACACACGAACTCCTAAAATCGTAGCGCCCCAAGCAATATCTGTGCCGGCGAGGAGCAATATGAGGCTTCCGAATCGGAGGGTGTCGCGGCGGGTGATGGGCCAGCAGCTCATGCCAGCAGCTCCTGCCCCAGCGCGGTGTGCGCCATCGCTTTGACTTGCCTTGACTCATCAGCCAGCGCTGTGATGTGCAGCGCCAGATCGGGCGTGGGCAATGCGCCTTGCGCTTTGTCGGGCCACTCCACGAGCTTCAAGCCATCGCTGGCCAGCAGATCCCGAAAGCCTGCTTCTTCAAACTCGCGCGGACTGGCAAAACGGTACAGATCGAAATGCCAGATGTTCAACTCGCCTTGCGCAGTTTGCACCGTGTAGGGCTCGACCACGGCATAGCTCGGGCTCTTGATGCGGCCTTGCACGCCGAGGGCTCGCAGCAGATGCCGCACAAATGTTGTCTTGCCAGCGCCTAGATCGCCATGCAGCTCAATCAAGGCATTTCGCAGAGCAGGGCGCTGGGCTAGACCATTCGCCAAGCTTTGCGTTGCTGCCTCATCAGGCCAGTTGAAAACAGTTTCTACAATCAAAGCATGCACACCAATTTTGAGTCCATCAATCAGCAGGAATTCCTGCAAAAGCTGCGCGCGTGGGGCGCGGAACTTGGATTGTCTCAAATTGGCGTGGCAGGAATTGATTTGAGCAGCGCAGAGCCCGGATTGCAGGCTTGGCTTGACGCGGGCTTTCATGGCCAGATGCAGTACATGGCTTCGCATGGCATGAAGCGGGCGCGGCCCGCAGAGCTGGTGAGCGGCACAGTGAGTGTGATCACGGCGCGGGTGGATTACCTGCCAGCTACTCACGGCGAAGGCTGGCAAGCAATTGAGTTTGATCGCTTGCAGCGGCCCGGCGAGGGCATTGTGTCGGTCTATGCGCGAGGCAGGGATTACCACAAGGTGTTGCGATCACGTTTGCAAAAATTGGCTGACAAGATCGCTCAAGAGCTGGGCCCCTTTGGGCACCGTGTCTTCACCGATTCAGCGCCCGTGCTCGAAGCTGAGTTGGCTGCCCGCAGCGGCATCGGCTGGCGCGGCAAACACACATTGATTCTCTCGCGCGAGGCGGGCAGCATGTTTTTCTTAGGCGAGATTTATGTGGATTTTGCAATGCCTCCCACGCAAGCGGTTGCAGCGCATTGCGGCAGTTGCACCCGCTGCATCGATGTGTGCCCCACGCAGGCCATCGTTGCGCCCTACCAGCTCGATGCAAGGCGCTGCATCTCCTATCTGACGATTGAACACGATGGCGCGATTCCGCTGGAGCTTCGGCCGTGGATCGGCAACCGCATCTACGGCTGCGACGACTGCCAGCTCATCTGCCCGTGGAACAAATTTGCGCAGCGCAGCGCCTTGCCTGATTTTGATGAGCGCAAGGGGCTGGTGAGCCAGCAACTCATAACGCTTTTTAGCTGGAGCGAGGAAGATTTCTTACGCTACACCGAAGGCTCAGCCATTCGGCGAATTGGGCACGCGAGATGGCAAAGGAATATTGCGGTAGCGATGGGGAATGCTTTGCGCAATCGTTTGCTGAGTCATGAGGACGCTACGGCGATTCGGAACATCCTAGGCGAGAAAAAGCCCAGTGCGAGCGCGCTGGTTGCAGAGCATATCGACTGGGCTTTGTTGGCTTGATTCAAAAAAAAGAACACGGAAGACACGAAAACTACACAAAAGCCACAGAAAAGAAATTTGGTTTTCTCCGTGTATTCCGTGCAATTTCTGTGTCTTCCGTGTTCCTGATGAGTAATGAGTTGTGATCAACTCAAGATAAACAGAAAATTACTCCACCTTAGCCTTATCCCGCAAACCCTTTTGGAACGCTTGCAATTTCTGCTGCGTCAGTTGCTGGGAAATTTGCGGCTTGACTTGCTCCATTGGAGGCAGTTGCGTCTCGCGCACGTCATCGACGCGGATAATGTGGAAGCCGAATTGGCTCTTGACGGCGGTTTCGGTGAATTTGCCTTTGGGCAATTTGACCATCGCATCGGCGAATTCTTTCACGTAGCTGCCGGGCGCTGCCCAATCCAGATCGCCGCCGTTGGCACCTGAACCGGGATCTTTGGAATTTTTCTTGGCGAGATCTTCAAATTTCGCCCCTTTTTTAAGATCTGCAATCAGCTTGGCAGCATCGGCTTCTTTTTCGACCAAGATGTGGCGGGCACGGTATTCTTTGCCGCCGTTGGCTGCGGCGAATTTATCGTATTCGGCTTTGATGTCTGCATCTGTCACAGGATTTTTCTTCTGAAAATCTGCAAACAACGCCCGGATCAGCACCACTTGGCGGGCCTGCTCCATTTGGTTTTTGTAATCGTCGCTGCCATCCAAGCCCATTTTCTGGGCTTCTTGCATGAACACTTCGCGGTTGATCACTTCTTCTTTGATTTGCGCTTGAATATCAGGCGTGACGGGGCGGCCGGGCTGCTGGGAAGTCACTTGCTGCACCAGTGCATCGACGCGGCTGCTGGGCACGGGCTTGCCATTGACAATAGCGAGATTCTGTGCCAACACGGCGCTGCTGGACAAGGCCAAAAGGCTCAAAGCCATGGCGGATAACTTCAATTTCATGGGGGCTTCCTGTAAAAAAATCAATTCACAACTTCAATGGCCAGCGCGTGCAAACCCCGCGCCAGAAATCCTTGGCATGCATCATACACAAGCCGATGCGCTGCCACGCGGCTGCACCCCGCGAACAAGGGCGAGGCCACGCGCACACGAAGATGCGTGCCAAAGCTATTCCCATCGGGATTGCCGGCGTGGCCTGCGTGAGCAGCAGATTCATCCAAAACTTCGAGCTTTGTGGGCTGCAAAGCGCGCAGCAAGTGCTGCTGAACCTCTTGGGCATTGGCAATCATTCATCTTCCTTGGGCAGATGCTTGGCGATATAAAAGCCTTGCGCCACGAGAAATACGATGGGGAAAGCGTAGCCCCAGAGCTTGAAATTGACCCATTGATCGGTGGTGTAAACATAGGCCACATAAGCATTGAGTGCGGCCATGAAAAAGGTGTAGGCCACCCATGCCACGGTGAGATTGCGCCAGATCTGCTCGGGCAGTGTCAGCGCATTGCCCAGCATCATGCGCAAGAAGTTTTTACGGAAGCCCCACAAGCCGATCGCGAGCGCCAAGCCCATGGCGGTGTACAGAATGGTCGGTTTGATTTTGATGAAGCGCTCATCGTGCAGCAGCAGCGTGAGCGCACCAAAACCAAGCACGAGGCCGAGCGTGACTTTGTGGATCATCTGCAAACGGCCTTCCAGCTTGTAGAGGATGGACATCTGCACGATGGTGGCCAGCATGATCACGCCCGTGGCCACGTAAATGTCGTACATCTTGTACGCGCCGAAAAAGAGCAGAATCGGCAAAAAATCGAGAAGTTGCTTCATTTTTTTAAGAGAAATAGCAGTTTGCCGGCATGGAATCTGCTTGGTATGCTATCAATTATAGAGTGGGTTTGAAATCCAAAGAAGCTGAATTCATGCAGTAACGCAGGCCAGTGGGCGCTGGGCCGTCGTTGAACACATGGCCCATGTGTGCTCCGCAGTCTGCGCAATGGACTTCGGTGCGCTTCATGAAGAGGATGCCATCGACCTTCTCGCCGACGGCATCTTTTGAAAGGGGTTGGAAGAAAGATGGCCAGCCCGTGCCGCTGTCGTATTTGGTTTTTGAATCGAAGAGCGGTTTGCCGCAGCAAATGCAGCTGTAGGTGCCGGCTTGCTTGTTGTCGGCGTATTTGCCGGTAAAAGCTCGCTCAGTGGATTCGTGGCGGGTGACGTCAAAAGCCAAAGGCTCTGCGCCTTTTTCTTTGAGTTCAGCACGCCATTGGTCGTCGGATTTTTGGATTTTGTAGGTGGTCATGATGAATAGTTTGAAGAAAAATTGGCTTTCTTTCAAGAAGAACAAGAAATCTCAATCGTAGAGGCCCAGTCGGGTGGGAAAGTTGCATAGCTTTCCATGCCCTTTGCTTCAGTAAATGGTGCTGCCAGCAGGCTTTGCAAGCGCTCCAATTCGCTAAAGTCTTTGATTTTGGCAGCGCGAATGGCTTGCTCGCCCAAATGGTTGCGCAGCACATAGGCAGGGTTGGTTTTCAGCATCAAATCAGCGTCTGGCCAGCAAGAAATATGCTTAGAGTGCTCTTGAAATGAGAGCAGCCATGCATCCAATGCAGGGCGATCAAGGAACACATCGCGCACGGGCTCAAACTGCTTTGTGGCCACCGCATGGCTCAAGCGCCGCCAGAAGATCGTGTAATCCACTTTGTCAGCCGCCAGCAGCTTCAAAATGCCTTCGATCATGGCTTTGGAGCTGTCCGTCGAAGGCAAATCCGGTAAGCCCAGCTTGGCGCTCATGCGAGCATGCAGCGCGGCGGGGAAGAGGGCTTTGTAAGGCTCTAGCGCCGCCACGGCCAAATCTGGCTCGCCGTCGGGGGAAATCAGTGGCAGCAGGGCTTGGCCTAGGCAAAAAAGATTCCAATAAGCTATGTTGGGCTGTTTGTTGTAAGCGTAGCGGCCTCTGTCGTCGCTGTGATTACAAATGTGATTGGGGTCAAATGCATCCAAGAATTGGAATGGGCCGTAATCCATGGTCAGACCGAGGATGCTCATGTTGTCAGTGTTCATCACGCCATGGCAAAAGCCGACAGCCTGCCACTGAGCAATCATCTTCGCCGTGCGTTCGCAGACGGCCTCTAGCAAGGCGGCATAGGGATTCGTAGCATCTTTGCAAGCGGGGTAGAAGCGATCGATCACATGGTCGGCCAATGCCTTGAGCTCTTTGGTCAGCCCGTTGAACGCAAAATGCTCAAAATGCCCAAAACGGATGAAGCTCGGTGCCACGCGGGTGACAACGGCCGCTGTTTCAACGTCTTCACGGCGAATGGGCGCATCGGAGCCTGTGACGCAGAGCGCCCGCGTGGTGGGGATTCCCAAGCCATGCATCGCTTCTGAGCAGAGAAATTCGCGAATCGAGGAGCGGAGCACGGCCCGCCCATCGCCCATGCGCGAGTAAGGCGTGCGGCCTGCGCCTTTGAGCTGAATCTCCTGTGGTTGGTTGTGCGCATCACGCAGCTCGCCCAGCAGCAGCGCCCGCCCGTCCCCAAGCTGCCCTGCCCATTGGCCAAACTGATGCCCGCTGTAGACAGATGCCAGCGGCTGGCTGCCGGGGAGCGCAGCGTTGCCGGTCAGTGCTTGGAGCGCGGCATCGCTTTCCAGCCAACGATCCTCCAAGCCCAGCGCCTGAGCCATGGACAGGCTGCGGCCAACCCAATAGGGCTTGGGCAGGGGCTGGGCGTTCAGGTGAGTAGAAAACGTGTGGCCTAGATGGGCAAAGCTTTGATGGGCTGGCAGGAAATGCATGGCCATATTGTCCCAGACCCACACGAATGCCCGTTCTGTTGGCTCCTTCGCGCATTTTTTGAGTCATATCGCTGGTTTGCCAGCATAAAATATGCGAAGTATGCTATTTAATTCATAGTATTGAGCACACCGCAAACTTGATGGTCTACTTCGCACCACTGCCTCGCCACGCTCATCTTGCGCCATGATTTCATCCTCATCTCCGATCGGTATCTTTGACTCTGGCATGGGTGGCTTGAGTATTTTGAAGGCATTGCGTGAGGCCATGCCGAGGGAGCGGCTGGTCTATTTTGCAGATTCCCAACACAATCCGTATGGTGTGAAGCCTGAAGCCTTTGTGCGGGAACGATCTCTGGCGATTGTGCAAGAGCTGGTGCGGGAGCATCAGATCAAGGCTTTGGTGGTTGCTTGCAACACTGCCACAGCGGCCGCCATTGATGCCCTGCGCTTGGCGCATCCCGATCTGCCAATTGTCGGCGTGGAGCCTGCGCTCAAACCGGCGGCGCTGGCCACGCGCACCGGGCAGGTCTTGGTGCTGGCCACACGTGGCACATTGCACAGCGCAAAGTTTGTGCAGCTCAAAGCCAAGCTAGAGGCTCAGCATGCGGCGGCGCAGCAGGCGCTGCACTTTCATTGCGTGCCATGCGATGGCTTGGCCGAGCGGATTGAGCTGCTCGCGGCAAGCGGTAAACCATGGCAAGAAGCGCCTGATTTGATAGCAATGTGTGCTGATTTCGTGCCGGCTTCTGGCTCATTTGATCCAAAAAATCAGGCTTATGACACCTTGGTGCTGGGCTGTACCCACTATCCGCTGATCAGCGCGCTTTTCCGTGCTCGGCTTGATCAAGATGTCTTGATCATCGACAACGCCGGGCCCATTGCGCAACGCGCCGTGCAACTTGTGCGCGGCATGGATGCGCCAGATGAGCAAGCGCCAGGCGTGACTTGGTTGAGCAGCGCAGACGCGGCGCAATTGGCGAGCGCCGCACGGTATTGGGGCATGGCTTAGCTGGCAACACTGATGGAGCAAGTGTGAGTTGATCGTCTAGGGATTACCCCTTTGTAAATCTGGTGCAAAGCAAGAGCGCACACTGTGTAAATCCTTGGCAGGATGTAACATTAGCACGTTAAAACACAACGCAATTTAGAGACGGTATTCATGGCTTCAAAAACAATTTACTCCGCTGTGGCGGTGGTGGGCATTGCAGCGGCTGCAGGTGCGGCGTATTGGTATCAAAACAAACCCACAGGGCCCAAAGAGATCACTGGCCAAAGCGCCTCTGGTGCGCCGGCTGCCGGAGCTTCGGCACCGGGGGGTGCTGCGCGTGGCGGTGGCATGCCCTCGGTGGAGGTGGCCAAAGTAGAAGCGGCGCGTTTGCAAGACGATGCGCAAGCGGTTGGCTCGCTGCGCTCCAAGCAAAATGTGATGTTGCGGCCTGAGGTGAGCGGGCGCGTGCAGACGCTGGGCTTCACGGATGGTGGGCGCGTGCGCCGAGGCGATGTGATGATGCAATTGGAAGATGGCTTGCAACGTGCCGAGGTGCGCCAAGCGGAGGCGCAAATGTCGATTGCGCGAGCCAATTTCAAACGCAATCAGGAGCTGGTGGCACAAAATTTTGTGGCGCAACGTGTGCTCGATGAAAGCGCGGCAAGCATGCAAGTGGCTGAAGCACAAGTCTCGCTGGCCTGCGCACGCTGGGATCGCATGCGCGTGATTGCACCGTTTGATGGCACAGTGGGCATTCGCAACGTGAACATTGGCGACTATGTGAAAGATGGCGCGGATTTGGTGAATTTGGAAGATCTGTCGTCCATGTTTGTGGATTTCCGTTTGCCGGAGCGCTTTGTGGGCAAGCTGCGCCCAAGCCAAGCCATCGAGATGCAGCTCGATGCGCTGCCGGGGCGGTTGTTCAAAGCCAAAATTGATGCGATTGATC
>JANNED010000209.1:0-17873 GCA_031388245.1 Variovorax sp. | reverse complement strand
AAAGCCGCTTTGAGCAAAATTTTGACGTACCACGTTGTCTCCGGCAAAGTGATGGCCAAAGATGTCAAGGCTGGCACCGTGAAAACCGTGCAGGGTCAAGACATCACGCTCGCGACCACGGGCGGCGTCACAGTCAACGGCGCCAAAGTGATCGCTGCTGATGTGGCGGCCAGCAATGGTGTGATCCATGCGATTGATACCGTGATCATGCCCAAGTGATTGAGCTGAGCCAAAAAGCCGCTGCGTCTTGAAAAAGACCAGCGGTTTTTTTATTTCAGCATGCGTCTGGCGCAGCTGGCCAGCGCATGCGTCAAGTTATCCAGCACCACGGATTCCAAATTCCAGCAGTGCCAATACAGTTGCACGGGCAGCTCGAAATCGGGCAGCAAATTGATCAGTTCGCCGCTGTCCAGCGCCGACTGCACCGTCAGCTGCGGCAACACACTCACGCCCCAGCCCTCCCGCACAGCGCGCACCTGCGCCTGCGAGCTGGGCACAAAGAGCTGATGCAAGCTCACACGCTTCAAGCCAAATGCTTTGGCCACGAATTCACTTTGCAGATCGTCTTTGCGATTGAAAGCGATGAAAGGCAGATCACGGAAATTATGGGCTGTGAGGCCATTTTTTAGATCGAATTGATAACGTAATCGGTCACTACCCGGCATAGAATCTGCACACACTGCTACGTATTTCATAGCGCCCAGCGGCACCACTTTGCAGCCCCGCAGCGCAGCCTTCAGTGTGGTGACGCAGCCCAGCACCTGCCCGCCGCGCAGCCAGTCTTGTGTGAAATCTTGATCGTCTGTGATGATCTCCAGCGGCAGCCCTTCACGCACCAAATCACCCAAAGCATCCAGCGCCCAGGTGGCGATGCTGTCGGCATTGATGGCAATGGCCACGCGCTCTTCCTCGCGTGCACCCGAGCCCGATGGGGCGAGATCCTTCATATCTCGCTCTAAATCAGCACGCAAGAGGCGCATTTGCTTGGTGTGTTTGATCAGCAGTTGCCCAGCGGAGGTGGCCTTCAATGGGCGGCTGCGCACAATCAACACCGTGCCCACTTGGGCTTCGAGCGAGCGCAGCCGCTGCGACACCGCCGATTGCGTGATCGACAATCGCACCGCCGCCCTTTCAAAACCGCCTTCTTCTACGATAGCCGCCAAGCATTCCAAGGCATCGGGATCGAAGCTGCTCATTATTAGCATTCCTTATGTGAATCGGAAGAGTTTAATTTCGCTGTTAATCGTCGTCAAGCTCAGGCATGATAAAAAACATGAAAGTACTTGTTTTAGGCGCTGGCATTATTGGTGTGAGCTCGACGTGGCATTTGCTGCAAGCCGGCCATGAAGTCATGCTGGTGGATCGGCAATCCGAGGCTGCGAGTGAGACGAGCTTTGCCAACGCCGCGCAAATCTCCGTGAGCTATTGCGAGCCGTGGGCGAACAAAGATGCGCCGCTCAAAGCGCTCAAATGGATGTTCTCGGATGAAGCGCCCTTGCTGTTTCGCCCGCAAATGCCGCTTGGCAAAGGCTGGCATCAATACCGCTGGGGCTTGGAATTTTTGGCCAATTGCAACGATGCTGCTTTCGAGCGCAATGTGGCGCAAATCGTGGCGCTGGGGCGCTACAGCCATGACGCACTGAAAACGGTGGTCCATCAAACAGGCATTGATTACAACCGCCTTGAAAAAGGCATCGCCCACATCTTCACGGATCCGCGTGCCTTCGCTGCAGCCGAAGATGCGGCCAAGCTGATGCGCCGCCATGGTGTAGAGCGCAAAGTGATCAGTGCCGAAGAGTTGCTGCGCATCGAGCCCGCATTCAAAAGCTTTGCGCCCCGCATTGTGGGCGGGACATACACCGCCAGTGATGAATCCGGCGATGCGCGTGAGTTCACGCGCCAACTCAGCGCACGCTGCGGCCAACTCGGTGCGCAATTGCTCTTTGGCCATGATGTGCTGGGCTTGCACAAACAAGGCCATGCGATAGATTCAGTCGCAGTTCGTGCACGCTCTACCGGGGTGGAGCGGCACATCCATGCCGATGCTGTGGTGGTTGCGTGCGGCAGCTACAGTGCGCCGCTGCTTCGCTCGGTGGGCGTGCATCTGCCCGTTTATCCGGGCAAAGGCTACAGCGTCACGCTGCCCCTGCTCAGACCCGAGCTTGCACCGCAAGTCTCCACAATTGATGACGACAAGAAAATCGCCATGACGCGGCTGGGCAACAGCCTGCGTGTGGCCGGCACGATAGAAGTGGGCGGCTACGATTTAGATTTAGACACGCCGCTGGCGCAAAAACGCTGCGAAATGCTCCTCAAGCGCATCGAGACCATCCTCCCCGGTGTGGCCGATACGCGCACGCCAGCACAAGGCGGCAGACCGCAATACTGGTGCGGCCTGCGACCTGCAACGCCCACCAACATTCCCTTCATCGGCAAGACCAAGCTGGCCAAGCTCTGGGTCAACACCGGCCACGGCACGCTCGGCTGGACGCATGGCGCAGGCTCTGGCAAAGCCATTGCTGAGCTGATCTCTGGGCGCAAACCAGACATGGCGTTTGACTGTTTGGCTTAAAGCACTGGATCGTCAAGCAGCCGCTGCAAGCGAACTGGGATGAGCATCCGCAGCAGATTGCTGCAAAGCCCACATGGCCGCATAACGGCCTTGCAAAGACAAAAGCTGTGCATGTGTGCCGCGCTCAATGATGCGGCCAGCATCAAGCACCAAAATCTCGTGCGCATCAACGACGGTGGACAAGCGATGCGCGATCACCAGTGTGGTTTTGTTGGCTGACACGCCTTGCAGCTCGGTTGTGAGAGTTTGCAGTGACATGATTGAAGAGTTACGAAGAATCCCCACCAACAGACAGCGCATTAATTTTGATGAGTTAGGGTAAATGCCAATCTACAAAAACGTTTTTGCCGTGCAAACTTCATGCATCAAAAACGTTTTTGATTTACAGATACATATCTATGTCCATCCAATCACTTGCCGATTCTTTGGGGATTTCGATCTCCACCGTCTCGCGGGCACTGAACGGTTATGCCGATGTCAGCGCCGCCACGAGGGCGCGAGTGGTAGAAGCTGCTAAAGCTACGAATTACTCGCCGCATCCTGTGGCGCATCGGCTGGTCACTGGCAAAACGGGTGCCGTTGCTATCGTTAATTCCGCGCGGCCCGGCAATGTGGCCGACAGCAATGCCATCGCTTTGCAGGCAGGCGTGGCTGAGGCGCTGCGAGAGCACAAATACTTTGCGATGTCGCTCGGCTTGCCCAGCGATGCACAAGAGATCCCTGAGTTGCAGCGTTTATTAGATGGCCGCTTGGTCGATGGTATCGTGCTGACCCGTACTCGCACCCACGATGCACGCGTGAAACTATTGCAGGAGCACAAAATCCCGTTTGTCACGCACGGCCGTACGCTGGAGAACGCGCCTCATGCATGGGTCGACACGGATAACGAGGGAGCATTCGAGCAAGCCACAAAAGCTTTGATAAAACTCGGCCACCAACGCATTGGCTTGATCAACGGCATGGCGCACATGACATTTGCCTATTTGCGAGAACAAGGCTTTCGCAAAGCTCTGAGTCAAGCGAGTTTGAAGTCAGAGCACTGCCCGGTTTTCTACACCGAACTCACCGCAGAATCAGGCTTGCATGCTGCAAGCGAGATGCTGCACCACACTCCTGCCCCCACAGCAATTCTGTGCGCCACTGACACCGTAGCGCTTGGTGCGATGCAAGCGATTCGCCAGGCGGGCAAGTCTGTGGGCAAAGATGTTTCCGTCATGGGCTATGGCAACACGGAAGCGGGGCAGTTTGCGTTTCCGCCGCTGGCCAGCATTGACCATGCGATTGTGGACAACGGTCGCCATTTGGCGCAACTGCTGATTCGCCTGATGGCTGGTGAGAATGCATCGCAATTGAATCAACTCGAAACCCCCAATTTACTCATGCGTGCTTCAGTCAGTCGCGCACCCGATTGAACCGCTTTTTTTCTTGACCCATTTTTACCAGGAGACCACTTCATGAAACTCAAGAAACTCAGCGCCGCCCTGATCATGCTGGCTGCAATCTCGACTTACGCCCAGGTTAACGTGATTTCCACGCAATTGCGCCCCGTGCAAGAACTGGAAAAAGTCCGCACGGTGCTGATCAAGGATGCCAAGCCCGAGATCAATTGGATTCCTGAGGATGGCAATACCTACATGACCCGCATGCAGGCTGAATTACAAGCCAGCTCTGGCAAAGTGCATGTGACGATTGCTCTCGATTCTGAGCTTTCTCCAGTGAACGCTGCTGGCGCTTTGCAAGATATCGACGATGTGATGAACCGTCTCGCACCCTCACGCGAATTTTCTACAGCCTCACGCGAGCTGGCAAAAATGGGCGGTAGCAACACGCGCTTCATCCCATTTCTGACTAACACGTTCCAGATGGCTGCCAACAAAAAGGCTTTGCAGTATCTGCCCCAAGGCGCGAACATCACCAATTTGACTTGGGCGCAAACCATTCAGTGGGCCAAGAACATGAAGGCAGCCACGGGCGAAGATAAATTCGGGTTGCCCGGTGGTCCCACCGGGCTTATCCACCGCTTCTTCCAAGGCTACGCATTGCCCGCTTACACCGGCGGCGTCGTGCGCAATTTCAAGAGCGCAGATGCTGAAAAAATGTGGGCTGATTTAAAAGACCTGTGGACCGTCACCAACAAGCGCTCCACCGGCTACAACGCAATGGAAGAGCCCCTCAAAACGGGCGAAGTTTGGGTTGCATTCGATCACACTGCACGCTTACTGCCCGCGCTGAATGACAAACCCGATGACTTCGTAGCCTTTCCAGCGCCCTCTGGCCCCAAAGGTCGCTTCTTCATGCCTGTGATCTCTGGCTTGGCGATTCCAAAGAACACACCAGATCGCGCAGCCTCTATTGCCGCCATCGAACACCTCACTAGCGCCCCCGTACAAGCTAAAGCTTTAGCCGAGGTGGGGTGGTTTCCTACCGTCAAAACCGACATTGGCGCGCTGCCCAGAGGCGTGCAGATTGCTGCAATTGGCGTGGGTCAAACCTTCTCTGCTCCTGGCGCACGAGGCTCTTTGCTGCCCGCAGGTCTTGGCGCAAAGAATGGCGAGTTCAACAAGGTATTCATCGACAGCTTCCAGCGCATCGTGGTGCGCAATGAGGATGTGAAGAAAGTACTGGCTGAGCAAGGCCAAGCACTCGCAGATGTGATGAAAGAGGCCAATGCCCGCTGCTGGGCGCCCGATGCGAGCAGTGGTACTGCGCCTTGCCCGGTTCAATAAGTTGATGGATTTCTCTTAGCTCTACCCTCGTGCCCAAAGCATGAGGGCAGAGCGTAGCGTTGCACTGCCATGACCCGACAAGATCGCACACCGTACTACCTCATCGCCCCAAGCGCAATCTTTTTGATCTTGCTCTTTGTGTGGCCGCTGGCTGAAACGGCTTTGCTAGCCTTCAAAGGCAGCGATGGCGGCTTTACCACGCGGCATTTCAACAAAATGCTGGGCGACAGCAATTTCACTCTCGCACTAAAGAACACAATGATCCTCGTGGTCATCATCGTGCCACTTCAAATTGCCATTTCATTGGCGATGGCGATGATGCTGCAAAAAATCGAGAAAGGTCGCATGACTTATCTCTACATCTGGACGATTCCACTGGGTGTGAGTGATTTGGCGGCAGGCATTGCGTGGTTAGCTATTTTTACTGATCGTGGTTACTTCAACACGGTCTTGCAAGGCTTGGGGCTCATCAGTAGCCCTGTGAGTTGGCTCACCTATCAAAACCCGATGGCGCTGTTTATTTGCGTGATCATTGCTGAGATTTGGCGCGCCACTTCCATCGTTTTGGTGATGCTGGTCGCGGGTGTGCAGCTGATTCCCAAGGAGTATGCCGAGGCGGCCGAGGTGTTTGGCGCGTCGCCTTGGAGGCGCTTCTGGCACATTACGCTGCCGTTGCTCAAGCCATCGCTGCAATCCGCGTTGATCTTGCGCACGGTGCTGGCGTTCGAGGTGTTTGCTGTGGTCTACACCCTAGGTGGGCGCGATCTACCAGTGCTGGTGGGCGAGGCCTACAACTGGCAGGGCGCGTATCAAAACACCCATGTAGCCTCCGCTTATGCACTCTTCATTCTGGGCATTTCGATAGCTACCACTCTGTTCTATCTGTGGGCTTTGCGCGTGAAGCGCGAGACCCTATCTTAAGGAGGACTCGGTGATGAAAAGCAAATCCTTTTTAGAGAGTGGCCGCTTCATCTACACGATGGCCACCATTATTGCCATCTGCTGGCTGGTGCCGATTTATCTCATCACGCTCAGCGCCTTCTCGCCCAAAGATGCAGCGACTGCGTGGCCCAAGAGTTGGTTGCCTGCCGGCCTCACGCTCGAGACCATGCGCTATTTCTTCAATGCATCTGGCATCTGGCAGGCTGTGGCTAACAGCGTGGCAGTCGCGGTCATTACCATGGCGCTATCGCTTGGCTTAGGGGCACCGGCCGGCTACGCGCTGGCGCGCTACGATTTCAAAGGCCAGAATATTTACCGCCTACTCGTGGTGATGACGCGCGCTTTCCCGCTGGCAATCTTGGCGCTTCCGCTCGTCACGCGCTTCATCAACGTGGGCTTGTACGACACATGGCTGGGCGTGGCCATGGTGCATACTGCTTTGGCGTTGCCGTTTTCTATTCTCGTATCGAGCAGCCTCTTCATGGGTATTCCGCGCGAACTCGAAGAGGCCGCATGGACGCTGGGCTGCACCCGAATCCAAGCGTTCATGAAGATCATCATGCCAATTGCTTTGCCTGGCATGGCTGCCACGATGATTTTCAGCTTTGTGATCTCGTGGAACGAAGTATTTGCCGCCAGTGTGCTCACCGTGAACAACCGCACACTGACTGCCGCACTGTTTACCAGTTTGACGGAAAGCCCACTGCATTTCAAATTTGCGGGCGGTTTCTTTTTGATCTTGCCATCCCTCATTTTCATCTTCGTCGTGCGCAAGTATTTGTTCTCGATGTGGGGTATTGCGAATCGCTAAGGAGTCTCAATCATGTCCGATATACAAATCAAAGCTGTCCGTAAAGAATTCAAAGGCCATCAAGCGCTCAAGTCAATTGACTTGGATGTGCGCGACCAAGAATTTTGTGTGCTGCTCGGGCCTTCGGGTTGTGGCAAGACCACACTCATGCGCATCATTGCCGGCTTAGAAACCGAAACCAGTGGCGATGTGTTGATTGGAGGCCGTTCGATGGTGGGCTTGCCACCGCGCGAGCGCAATATTGCGATGGTGTTTCAAAATTACGCTGTCTTCCCACACATGACGATTGCGCAAAATATTGGCTTTGGCCTGAAGATGAAGAAAGTGCCCGAGACGCAAATGAACAAACAGGTGCGCGAAGCGGCTGAGTTGATGCACATTGAGCATTTGCTAGAGCGCTACGCAGGCCAGCTCTCGGGTGGGCAACGCCAGCGCGTGGCGGTGGCGCGAGCGCTTGCCGTGAAGCCTGATGTGCTGCTGATGGATGAGCCGCTGTCCAACCTTGATGCACTGCTCAGGCTTGAGATGCGCAGCGAGTTGAAAGGTTTGCTGCGCTCGCTCAAAACCACAACGATTTACGTCACGCATGACCAAACCGAAGCGATGAGCTTGGCGGATCGCATTGCTGTCATGTATGGCGGAGAAATCGTGCAATACGATACGCCGCCTAACGTCTATACCGATCCGGCCAATAGTTTTGTGGGTAGCTTCATCGGCAATCCACCTATGAACTTTATCTCGAACGTTGAGGTGCAACGCGCACTAGGTGTGAACGCACCCAACGCACAGGCCAAGACCTTAGGTATTCGCCCAGAGGATCTTGATCTGGTCTCCGATGGTGTGGAGCTCGATGCCAAGGTGGTGGAAATGCTGGGCGCTTCACAGCAGGTCAATTCACGCATCGGCGATGAGTTGATTCGCGTCAGCTGCGCAGCCACGCCCTCCATCATAGCTGGTAGCAAAATCCGAGTGCGCGCACGCGCTACACAGGCCCGCTGGTACGACGCGCAAGGAAAGCTGATCTTGCTATGAGCATGCCTACCCTCTCACCAGAATACTGCGTGGACTCGCTGCTCGCCAAAGCACGCCAAACCTTGATCGACAATGATCGCGGTGGCTATACCATCCCCACAGCGGGTTTGTATCCCTTCCAGTGGAATTGGGACGCAGGCGTGACGGCATTAGGCTGGATGAGCTTTGACCAGCAACGTGCGTGGGATGAATTTAATACCCTACTTCGCGGCCAGTGGCAAAGCGGGCTGCAAGCAGGCTTGATTCCTCACATCGTGTTCCACAAGCCCTCGGACAGCTACTTCCCCGGTCCCGATCAATGGGGCTGCGAGGCCGATGACGTGACTCGCCTCGTACCCACTACTAGCATCTGCCAGCCGCCCTTGCATGCCACCATGATTCGCGCCATGCTCGACATGGGCGCAGACCCTGCCATTACAGAGAAAAATCTGCGCCCTATCGTGCAAGGATTAGTGAAGCATCACCGCTGGTGGTATCGCTGCCGTGATCCGTTTGATACCGGCCTTGTCTTCAGCTCGCACCCGTGGGAATCGGGCATGGACAATTCGCCGGCTTGGGATGAACCCCTCAAAGCTGTGCCGCGCACCACGCGCGCGTACACCCGAAAAGACTTAGGCCATGTAGACGGCTCCATGCGCCCCACGCAAGAGTTCTATGACCGCGTGGTGTATCTCATGGATTTCAACCGCGAAGTGGGCTTTGATCCGATGCGGATTGCAAAAGAGTCACCTTATCGCGTGAACGATATTTGCATCATCAGCATTTTGAACCGCGCCAGTCACAGCTTGGCAGGCCTGTGCGATCAATTGGATATGACACAGAATGCTACATTTTTAAGAGCGCGTTGCGCAATAACAGCGTCGGCAATTGGCCAATTATGGTCAAAAGAATTAGGCCAATACGTCTCCCGCAACGCCATCACAGGCGATTTGCTCCAAGCGCCTACGCATGCGGGCTTCCTCACTTGGTATGGCCGCTTGGTCGAGCCTGCGCGCGATGCACAGCAACAAGCCACTCTCAGCGCATGGCTGGCTGAAACACCCTATGCCCTGCCATCGACCCGCTCCACCTATCCCGGCTTTGAGCCTGCCCGCTACTGGCGCGGCCCGATCTGGCAGCACCTGACATCACTGATTGCCGAAGGGCTGGATCGCTGCGGCCACAAAGTTTTAGGACAAAAACTGCACGAGAGCACCGAAGCCTTGTTTGTGCAAAGCGGTTTTTATGAGTATTACCATCCACTGACTGGTGCGGGTCTTGGCGGGGGTAGTTTTTCTTGGACGGCGGCAACGTACCTGTTTTGGAACTATATGCGTGAGCAACGCAAGCATTTGCAAGACTTGCACACGTGACAATTTTCGGAAAATAGTGAGATGATTAACGAAGACAGAAATGAAATAATTGAACGCGTCTATCGCCCTTGGGGTTGGTATGAAACACTTACCGAGCAAGCAGGCTATAAGGTTAAGCGAATCAATGTTGAGCCCAAGCAACAGCTCAGCTTACAAAAACACCATCAAAGAGCGGAGCATTGGGTTGTCGCCGCTGGGTGTGCATTGGTTCAACTTGGTGAGAATAACTTTGAGCTAACGCCGGGTCAGCATTGCGATATCGGGGTAGGTCAAATACACCGCTTAAGCAACGTAAGTCTAGACGTACCATTACAGATTATTGAAGTCCAATACGGCACCTACTTAGGCGAAGACGATATTGTTCGCCTGCAAGATAACTATGGTCGCCAATAAGCATGCGATAGTGACACTTGACTTCACTTCAAAGCGACTCATCATGCTAAGGGCTCTCGTTGCCCATCAGGTGATAGCGGCTTCGGCAATGTTGGCGATCTCGAAGGATTGGTTGCAGGCAACGCTATTGAGCGTCGATTTTCCTAAGATGCTGCTTTTCTTTTCATAGCGTATCGCGCAGGAAATACATCGACTAGAAGCCAAATTGATTCACTATGCCGAGAAATGAGGCGCTTTATACAAGCTTATTGTTACCCTTGATCTGGAGCGCATCAGCTTGGGCGGCAGTGTGTTTTGGCACAACCAAGACATCATCTTGCCGCTGCTTCAACGCCAGATCGACGGCAAGCTGGACTCGCTCACAGTCGGATGTGAGCTTGTGCCAACAGGGCTGGGTTTGCAGGTGGGCGATCTTGGTGCGCTTGCTTTGACCCGAGCAAACCACCCTCAGATTTAAAAATTATTCAGTAGCTGATTGCTGCAAAGCCCACATGGCCGCATAACGGCCTTGCAAAGACAAAAGCTGTGCATGTGTGCCGCGCTCAATGATGCGGCCAGCATCAAGCACCAAAATCTCGTGTGCATCAACGACGGTGGACAAGCGATGCGCGATCACCAGCGTGGTTTTGTTGGCTGACACGCCTTGCAGCTCAGCCTGAATAGCGCGTTCATTCGTCGTGTCGAGCGCGGAGGTGGCTTCGTCGAAAATCAAAATCGGCGGGTTCTTCAGGAGCGTGCGGGCAATGGCTACGCGCTGCTTCTCGCCGCCGGAGAGCTTCAAGCCACGTTCGCCCACCATCGTCTCGTAGCCTTTGGGTGTGGAGGCGATGAAATCATGAATGCGCGCGGCTCTTGCGGCTTCGCGCACTTGACTTGGGCTACAGCCCGGTTTGCCGTAGGCGATGTTGTATTCCACCGTGTCGTTGAAGAGCACGGTATCTTGCGGGACGATGCCGATGCTATTGCGCAGGCTGCTTTGCGTGAGGCTGCGCAGATCTTGGCCGTTGATTTGAATCGAACCCTGTTGAATATCGTAGAAACGGTAAAGCAGCCTAGCCAGCGTGGATTTTCCTGAGCCACTTGCGCCGACGACTGCCACGGTTTTGCCAGCCGGAATCTCAAAGCTCACGCCATGCAGAATCGGTCTGCTGGCTTCATAAGCGAAGTTCACGTTGTCAAATTTCACAGTTGGCGGTGCCGTCAACTGCACAGCAATGGCCGCAGGAGAATCGGCCACTTCACGCTCTTTCTCCATCAGCACAAACATCTTGTCCAGATCGGTGAGGCTTTGCTTGATTTCACGGTAAATCACACCGAGAAAATTCAAGGGGATATACAGCTGAATCATGAAGGCATTGACCATCACGAGATCGCCCAGCGTCATGCGCCCTTCCACCACGCCTTGCGTCGCGCGCCAAAGCATGCCCACCAAGGCGACGGCGATGATGAGCTGTTGGCCGGTGTTGAGCAAAGAGAGCGAGGTTTGCGATTTGATGCGGGCTTGGCGATAGCGCAGCAGGCTCTCGTCATATCTCTTGGCCTCAAAAGCTTCGTTGTTGAAGTATTTCACCGTCTCGTAATTCAGGAGTGAATCCACCGCACGGGTGTGCGCGCCAGAATCTGCTTCGTTGGCTTGGATGCGGTATTTGGTGCGCCATTCGGTCACCAGCACAGTGAAGCTGATGTAGAAAGCCAGCGCAGCGAGCGTGATGATGGCAAACCACACATCGAATTTCACCGCAAGAATCGTCAGCACCATCGCCACTTCAATGAGAGTAGGCACAATGGAATACAGCGAGTAGGAAATCAGCGATTCAATGCCGCGCACGCCGCGCTCAATGTCGCGCGTCATGCCACCGGTTTGCCGCTCCAGATGAAAGCGCAGAGACAGTGCATGAAGATGCTCAAAGGTCTTCAGCGCAATCGAGCGCGTTGCGCCTTGCGTGGCTTTGGAGAAGACGAGTTCGCGCAGCTCCGTGAAAAGCGAAGTTGACAAGCGCAGCAAGCCATAAGCCAGCAGCAAACCCATCGGAATCACGAGCATGCTTTGCACCGAGCCTGGCTTGAGTGTCATGCTGTCCACCAGCTCTTTGAGCAGCACGGGCACGCTCACATTGGCGACCTTCGCCCCCACCATGAAGGCCAGCGCGGCGGCGACGCGCCATTTGTATTCCAGCAAATAGGGCAGCAGACGCTTGAGGGTGATCCAGTCGGAGCGCTCGGGCAGCGGGCCAGTGGGGCTGTGGGGCGCAGAATTTGGGGCAGCAGGCGAAGAAGTGTTGGCAAGAGAGCGCATCAGGGGTGAGTCAGTCATATCATTGGGGTTTACCTAGAGATTGTGCCTATGTCTTCAAACCCAAGCGAACCGACTGTTTCTGTGACGTTGCCCACAGACAAAGAGCTGGTGCTCAAAGTGATCTCTATGCCCGGCGACAGCAATGCCAATGGCGATATTTTTGGCGGCTGGGTGATGGCGCAAGTTGATTTGGCCGGCTCCGTGATTCCGGCGCGCATTGCGAAGGGACGGATCGCGACCGTGGCTGTGAATGAGTTTTTGTTCAAGCAGCCGGTCAAAGTGGGCGATTTGCTGAGCTTTTTTGCCGAAGTCGTGCGCGTGGGCAACACCTCGGTCACGGTGCATGTGGAGGTGTATGCGCAGCGCCTGCGGCAAGCCGATCAAATCGTGAAGGTGACGGATGCGAATTTGACCTATGTGGCGATTGACATGGAAGGCAAGCCGAGAGCGCTGCCTAAGGGCTGATCAGCTTTTGAAATGATCGAAGGAGGCGAAATCGCTGGGTGCGAATGTGCCATCCGCCTCACGCAAGCGCCAGCCCAGCTCGGCTTGCATGGCGCCAATGCACGTGATGGGGGTTTGTGAAGCGAGAGCAGCGGCTTGCACCGTCTCGCGTTTCTCGGGTGCAGCGGTGAAGACGAGCTCGTAATCATCACCGCCTGCGAGGATCATTTCTCTTAAATATTTTGAACAAAAAAGGCTGTTTGCCGGCAAATAATCTGCACGGAGTGCTATCGAATCAATAGCGTTTAAGAAAATTTCTGCCCCTAAGCCACTGGCCTTCAAGATATGCCCTAAATCACCCAGCAAGCCGTCGCTCACATCAATGGCGCTGCTGGCTATCGCTCTCAGTGCCAAGGCGAGCGCCACGCGTGGCGTGGGCCGTTCCATGCGTTGGCGCACGCGCGTGAAGTCTTCTTCGTGCAGGCTGATGTTGCCGCGAAATGCTTCGAGCGCCAGCCGCGCTTGGCCGGGTAGGCCGCTGACGTAGATGTCGTCGCCCGCTCTGGCGCCGCTTCTCAGCAGGGCAAGGCCCACGGGGATATGGCCGAAAACGGTGATGCAAATATTGCGCGACCCCGCCGTCGTGTCGCCGCCGATCAACGTGCAACCATGCTCGTCTGCCAGTGCAAAAAGACCTTTCGAGAAGCCCGCCAACCACGTTTCATCCAGATGCGGCATGGCAAGCGCCAAAGTAAACGCGACAGGCTTCGCCCCGCAAGCCGCCAAATCACTCAAATTCACAGCCAGCGCTTTGTGCCCCAAGGCCTCGGGGCTCACCGTGCTCAAAAAATGCCGGCCTTCAACCAGCATGTCGGAGCTGATGGCGAGCTGCATGCCCGGCGCGGGTGTGAGCAAAGCGCAATCGTCGCCAATGCCTAAATGCACAGAGGCCGATGGTTGGATGGCGCGCTTGAAATAACGCTCAATGAGATCGAACTCACCCATAAATATGCTGCTTTCGCGTCAATGAAGCGTTGGCCGGCCACCCCAATGGCTGAGTGCGTCCAAAACAAACATCGGTATATCTGCGTTAAATGCCGTGCCGTCATCAGCCACGCACTGGTATTGCCCATGCATCGTGCCCGTGGGCGTGCGCAGGCGAGAGCCGCTGGTGTATTCAAAGCTCTCGCCGGGAGAGAGCTTTGGCTGTTCGCCGACCACGCCCGGGCCTTTGACTTTTTCCGTCACGCCGTTGGCATCGTTGATGTTCCAGCTGCGCGAGATCAATTGAGCCGTGATGTCCCCCGTGTTCGTGATCGTCACGGTGTAAGCAAAGCCAAACACACCCATGCTGGGCGCGGATTGCTCCGGCAGGTATTGCGGGCAGACGGTGACGGTAAATTGTGGGCGGCTCATGAGGTGATGTTAACGCTTTGGGCGATGCTTTGTTGCACAATGCTTAGTGTTCTGCTTTGTGCAATCCAGCCTCAAAACAACAAATCCTCAAGGTATTCTGATGGCCAAACCGGCAGCTAAAAAAACTGACTCCACCGCCACCATAGGCTTCGAAGCCAAGCTCTGGCTGGCTGCAGACAAGCTGCGCAACAACATGGATGCCGCCGAATACAAACATGTGGTGCTCGGCCTCGTCTTCCTCAAATACATCTCCGACACCTTTGAGGAGCATCGCGCTAAGCTCCTTGAGGGCAAAGGCGACTATGCAGGCTCCAACCCCGAAGACCAAGACGAATACAAAGCTGAAAACGTCTTTTGGGTGCCGCCCGAGGCGCGCTGGGCGCATTTGCAGGCGCAGGCCAAGCAGCCCAGCATCGGCAAAACCATTGACGACGCCATGGTGGCCATTGAGCGCGACAACGCCCGCCTCAAAGGCGTGCTGCCCAAAGATTACGCCCGCCCCGGCCTCGATAAGCAGCGCCTAGGCGAGCTGATTGATTTGATCGCCACCATCGAGCTGACTGCCGCCAGCGAAGGCGAAAAAACGCACCGCAGCGTCGATCTTCTGGGCCGTGTGTACGAATACTTCCTCACTCGCTTTGCCAGCGCCGAAGGTAAAAACGGCGGCCAGTTTTACACGCCCAGTTGCGTGGTGCGCTGCTTGGTAGAAATGCTCGCCCCCTACAAAGGCCGCATTTACGACCCCGCCTGCGGCTCGGGCGGCATGTTTGTGCAGAGCGAAAATTTGTTGAAAGCCATGGTGGCAAGATTGGCGATATTTCCATTTACGGCCAAGAAAGCAATGCCACCACCCGCCGCCTCGCCGTGATGAACCTTGCCCTGCGCGGCATCGAGGCTGATTTTGGCAAAGAAAATGCCGATACCTTCCGCAACGTACAACACCCCGATTTGCGCGCAGATTACGTCATTGCCAACCCACCGTTTAACGACAGCGATTGGTTTCGCAAAGACGATGATGTGCGCTGGCAATACGGCACGCCACCCAAAGGCAACGCCAACTTCGCTTGGGTGCAGCATTTCATTCATCACCTTGCGCCTAATGGCTACGCAGGCTTCGTGCTCGCCAATGGCAGCATGTCTTCCAACCAATCGGGCGAAGGCGAAATCCGCAAAGCCATCATCGAAGCCGATTTGGTCGATTGCATGGTAGCCCTGCCCGGCCAACTTTTCTACAGCACGCAAATTCCCGTGTGCCTCTGGTTTGTAGCCAAAAGCAAAAAGGCAGATGCCAAGCGCGGCTTGCGCGACCGCCGCAAACAAACCCTCTTCATCGATGCCCGCAAAATGGGCACATTGATCGACCGCGTCCACCGCGAGCTCACCGATACCGACTTAGACAAAATCACCAGCACCTACCATGCTTGGCGCGGTGATAAAGCCAGCGCTGCCTACCAAGACATCGCAGGCTTCTGCAAATCCGCCACCACTCAAGAGATCGCCGCCCACGGCCATGTGCTCACACCGGGGCGCTATGTGGGCGCGGAAGAAGTAGAAGATGACGGCGAGCCCTTTGAAGAAAAGATGCCGCGTTTGGTGGCTGAGTTGCAGGCGCAGTTTGCTGAGGCTGTGAAGCTGGAGAAGCTTATCAACGCTAATCTCAAGGGGTTGGGTTATGGCGGATGAATGGACTGATATCAAATTTGGTGACTGCGCACAGCGCGTAAGCGATGTTGTTCAGCCGCAGCGAATGCCAGAACATACACCGTATATAGGACTCGAACACATAATCGAGGGTGGTTTGCAACTGAATGGGCATGCATACGCTTCCGAGGCTAATAGTGCAAAAACCAGATTCCGCTGTGGGGATGTTTTGTTTGGCAAACTACGGCCTTACTTTCGCAAGGTCGCCCGTCCAAAGTTTGATGGTATTTGCTCTACTGACATTTGGGCTGTACGTACCAAGACTGGATTTGATCAAGGCTTTCTTTTCTATCGAATGGCCTCGCAGGAGTTCGTTGATAAATCAATGGGTGCAAGTACAGGAACTCGGATGCCAAGGGCTGATTGGGAATTTCTTTCTCAATTGGAATTTCCGCTCCCACCCCTTGTAGAACAAAAAACCATTGCGTCAATACTCGGAGCGCTGGACGACAAGATCGAATTGAACCGGCGGATGAATGCCACGCTAGAGGCGATGGCACGAGCGCTGTTTCACAGCTGGTTCGTAGATTTCGACCCCGTCCGCGCCAAACTAGACGGCCGCCAACCCACCGCCCTAGACCCAGCCACCGCCGCGCTTTTCCCTAATTCTTTCCAAGATTCTGAGGCAGGCTCTATTCCCAAAGCCTGGACTGCGCAACGAATGCCAGACGCCATAGAAATAAATCCACGCCGCGTTTTGAAGGGTGGCAGTGTTGCGCCTTATCTCGATATGAAGAATCTTCCCACACAAGGACATTGTGCTGACGAGGTGATACAGCGCGAATTCAGCTCGGGCACGAAGTTTCAAAACGGGGACACACTCCTCGCCCGTATCACGCCTTGCTTGGAGAATGGCAAAACTGGCTATGTCGATTTCCTTGACGATGGTCAAGTTGGCTGGGGCTCTACAGAATACATCGTTCTCGCTCCGAAGCCGCCACTCCCGCCTCAATTCGGCTATCTCCTCGCGCGTTCCGATGCGCTGCGCACTCACGCGATACACAACATGACAGGCACCAGCGGACGCCAGCGCGTCCCATCCGAGTGCTTCGACACATTCTGGCTCGCTATACCGCCACCCGAAATCGCGCACCGCTTTGATGAACTTACGGCTCCCTTGATGACAAAGATCAAAGCCAACTCAGATCAATCCCGCACCCTCGCCACCCTGCGCGACACGCTGCTACCCAAGCTGCTGAGCGGGGAGTTGCGCGTGCCGCAAGCGCAGGCGCTTGTGTAAGATGAGTGAGATGACTGAACCCGCCAACCAGTATTCATTGTTTGAGGTGGTGGAGCCTTTGCCGCAGGATATGCGGGGCGCAGCCTCTACGCCCCGCGTGTTCAGCGACTATGTGGTGTATGTGGATGAGAGCGGCGATCATTCGCTCACCAGCATTGATGCAGGTTACCCCGTGTTTGTGTTGGCTTTTTGTGTTTTCCACAAGCGGCACTACAGCGAGAAAATCATTGCTGCGGTAGAAAAATTCAAGTTCAATTATTTTGGGCATGACAGTGTGGTGCTGCACGAGCATGAAATTCGCAAGCAAAAGGGCGATTTTGCTTTTTTGAGCCAGCTCAAAGTACGTGAAGAATTCATGGGTTCGCTCACCAGCATCATGGAGGCGAGTAATTTTGTATTGATTGCGGGTGTGGTCGACAAGGCGCGGCTTAGCAAGACGGAGGGTGCAAGCTCTAATCCGTATCACATTGCATTGGGCCTATGCCTTGAAGCTTTGAGCGGCTTCCTTGCTGAAAAAGGGCAGCAGCATCTGAAGACGCATGTGATCTTTGAATGCCGAGGGCGCAAAGAAGATGCTGAGCTGGAATTAGAATTTCGCCGCATCGGCGATCTTGCCAGTTCGAGTGCGTCCATGGCGCAGCTTGAGATTGTGTTTGCAGATAAACGCACCAATTTAACGGGGCTACAACTTGCGGATTTGGTAGCTCGCCCGATTGGCTTGAGCTATTTGCGCCCTTCGCAGCCGAACCAAGCGTTTGATTTGCTCAAGCGTAAATTTTATTGCGCAGGCGGCCGCGAAAGACTGGGTGTGACCCCAAAGTAGTAATGTCACCTCTGCCCCATTTACAAATGTCACCTTTGAATAAACGAAGGGCATGTCATGGCGCAGGAGAGCAAATTAATGAGCACGACAGAGGCACAGCGCTACGCCATCATCAAGCGAGTGAT
>JANNED010000005.1:0-3279 GCA_031388245.1 Variovorax sp. | reverse complement strand
GACAAAGCTGCGATTTTTGAAGGCAATACACGCCGCGTGTTCTCTCGCCTGGATACAAGGTTGAAGAAGCTGGGCAAATAACCCAACCGTTCGCCCTGAGCTGCCTGTCCTGAGCTTTGTCGAAGGGGTCGAAGGGTTCTGTGCAATTTATAGGATGGAAGGAAAAGAAGATGTTTGAACTCGGCGTTGTCTATCGCAATATCACCCGCGCAGACCGCGCAGCCACTGATGCATTGGCCGCTCTTGGCTCAGCCACTGTGCACGAAGCCATGGGCAGAGTTGGCCTCATGAAGCCCTACATGCGCCCCATCTACAGCGGCGCACAAGTCAGCGGCACAGCCGTCACTGTGCTGTTGCACCCCGGCGACAACTGGATGATGCATGTAGCGGCCGAGCAAATTCTAGCTGGCGATATCGTCGTGGCCGCCATCACCGCTGATTGCACCGATGGCTATTTCGGCGACTTGCTGGCCACCAGTTTTCAAGCGCGCGGCGCGCGCGGCCTGATCATCGATGCGGGCGTGCGTGATGTGAAGACTTTGAAAGAGATGAACTTCCCCGTTTGGAGCAAAGCCATCAGCAGCAAAGGCACGATCAAGGCCACGCTTGGCTCTGTGAATATTCCTGTGGTTTGCGCGGGCATGAGTGTGCAGCCGGGCGATGCGGTGGTGGCCGATGACGACGGCATCGTGGTCGTCCCCAAAGCCATGGTGCAAAAAACTTTAGATGCTGCGCAAGCGCGTGAAGCGCTTGAACTAGAAAAGCGCAACAAGCTGGCCAGCGGCGTGCTGGGCTTGGATATGTACAACATGCGGCCAGCGCTCGACAAAGCTGGTTTGCGTTACGTGGACTGAACTGTGAGCAAAATAACAAGCGGTGATTTCACCAAAACCCCCGGCTGGCTCGATTGGTATGCCGGCCCGGCCAAACCGCAATTCAAACTCCCCGCTGGTGCAGTGGATGCGCATTGTCATGTGTTTGGCCCGGGTGCAGAATTTCCTTATGCGCCTGAGCGCAAATACACGCCTTGCGATGCATCAAAAACCCAACTTTTCGCGCTGCGTGACCACTTAGGTTTTGCGCGCAACGTGATCGTGCAGGCCACCTGCCATGGCTCAGACAATCGCGCGATGGTCGATGCATGCGTTTCTTCAAACGGCAAAGCGCGTGGTGTAGCGACCGTCAAACGCAGCATCACCGATAACGAATTGCAAACACTGCATCAAGCGGGTGTGCGTGGCGTACGTTTCAATTTCGTCAAGCGCCTTGTGGATTTCACGCCGAAAGACGAGCTGTTAGAAATCGCCAACCGCATCAAGCCACTGGGCTGGCATGTGGTGATTTATTTTGAAGCGGTGGATTTGCCCGAGCTGTGGGATTTCTTCACCGCACTGCCCACCACCGTGGTGGTCGATCACATGGGGCGCCCTGATGTCAGCAAGCCTGTTGATGGCTCTGAGTTTGCGCTCTTCATGAAGTTCATGCGCGAGCATGAGAATGTGTGGAGCAAAGTGAGCTGCCCTGAGCGCCTGTCTATTCAAGGGCCCAAAGCTTTGCATGGCGAACAAAATGCTTACCAAGATGTGATCCCCTTCGCACGCCATGTGGTGGAAACCTTTCCAGACCGCGTGCTCTGGGGCACCGATTGGCCGCACCCCAACTTAAAAGACCACATGCCCGATGATGGCTTGTTGGTCGACTTCATTCCACACATTGCCCGCAGCGCAGAGCTGCAAAAAAAGCTCTTGGTCGACAATCCCATGCGCCTGTACTGGCCGGATGTTATGCCATGAAGGATGCACAACTTTGTCATACAATATGTGATACAAATCCACGACGGCGTATCCCATGATCTCTTTGCGACTTCCCCCTGATACAGAATTGCTCATATCGCAATTGGCTTTGCGCGAGCGTATTTCGCGCAGCGAATGGATTCGGCGCTTGATTGCTCGGCAGGTGGAGCAGCAAGCCGTGCTAGATCCGCATGTCCACTATCTCAAGCTGACTGAGCAGTTGCCTGCCGTGGCGAAAAGTAGCCGCTCCAGCTTGAATGGTGCCCAGCACAGCGCGATTCTGCGTGGTAATCCGCGTCTTGACCGCCGTGGCCCTCAGCAGTGATGAATGCGACCATGGATGCAGTGATTGTTGACACCGGGCCTTTGGTGGCTTATTTCGATCCGAATGATGTGGATCATGCACGGGTCAATGGATGGTTTGCCAAAAGCAGCAAGCGCTACGTGCTCCACTGCACGGAAGCCGTCTTGACCGAAGCCAGTCATCTTCTGGCCTTTGATGTGGCGCGGCAAATCGCCTGCCTCGAATGGGCGGCGCAGGTGATGCAACTGGCTGCACTGCCCGCCCATGAGATGACGCGCATCACTGCTTGGATGCGGCAATATTCTCAAGTGCCCATGGATTTTGCCGATGCAGGCGTACTGTGGCTGCACAAGCAATTGGCTAATTCCTCTATTCTCACCCTTGATCAGCGCGGCTTTGGCGTGTTTCGCGTGGTCTCGGATGCAAACGAACGGGGTCGCGCCAAGTTTGCTTCCGTCATTTCACTTTAAGCGCTCTTATGTCTCTCAACAAACCTTATCTCGATATCCCCGGCACCACGATCTTCGATGCCGATCAAGCCCGCAAGGGCTATTGGCTCAATCAATTTTGCATGTCGCTCATGAAGGCAGAAAATCGTGCGGCATTCAAAGCCAATGAGCGCGCCTACCTTGATCGCTACGCCATGACGGAGGATCAAAAGCTGGCCACGCTTGCGCGCGATTTCAACCGCATGATCCAGCTGGGTGGCAACATTTACTTCATGGCCAAGCTAGGCTTCACCGATGAGCGAAATTTTCAGCAAATGGCGGGCTCGATGACGGGCATGCAAGAAGACGAATACAAGGCCATGATGATGAGTGGTGGCCGTAGTGCAGACGGAAATCGCAGGCTGGGCGAGGGCGGTGATGCGCAGCCTGAGCGCCAGCCGCAGGGCAGTGGCTTGGGTAACTATTGGGGGGAAAAATAATGGCGCGCGTTACAGCTTCGGTTTACACCTCGCACGTGCCCGCGATTGGCGCAGCGATGGATTTGAAGAAGATGGGCGAGGCCTATTGGCAGCCGCTTTTTAAAGGCTACGAGTATTCCAAAGAGTGGATCAAGGCGAACAAGCCCGATGTCGTTTTCTTGGTTTATAACGATCACGCAACAGCGTTTAGCTTGGAGATGATTCCTACTTTTGCGATAGGTACAGGTGCGCATTACCCGATTGCCGATGAAGGC
>JANNED010000202.1:0-1535 GCA_031388245.1 Variovorax sp. | reverse complement strand
GCAATGGCGCTGGCTGTTGCAACAATTTGGCCAATCAGCATGCAGTCGTTGTCTGTCAATGACAGCGGCGTGCGCAAGTCTAATAGCTGGTTTAAAACGGACTTGGAGTTAGGAATGTCCGGCTTGTCTTTCAAGCAATGCCAGTGCTCGTAGTTGCTGGTAAAAGCCACTGGCGCAGGCGTGCCAAACCACTTGATATAGAGGCCGCGTGCGCTGCATTCATTTAAAAATCGCTCGATCTGATGCGGCTCTAAATCCAGCGTGAATTGAATCGAGCTGGCGATGAATTCTTCTTTGGGATGTCGCGCAGGGACTGTCACCTGCTTGGCTTTGGTCAGCGCTCTTTCAAGGGTGGCGTAGATATGGTTCCAGCGTCGCCCGCGATCTGCCAGTTGGCTGATTTGCGGGCGCAGCAAAGCGGCAGCCAAGTTTGACATGCGCATGCTGAAATTAGGGGTGACGTATTTCCAGCGTTCAAACACTTGCGAAGGCGGCTTCAAAATATGTTGGTCATACATCATGTAGCAGCCCGACATCAAAATGGCTTGAGCGGCCACATCGTCGTCATCCGTCACCAGCAAACCACCTTCGCCTGAGTTGATGTGCTTGTAGGTTTGTGCGCTGTAGCAGCCCACACGCCCCCAAGTGCCCGTGTGCTTGCCGTCCCACTTCGCGCCCATGGTGTGGGCGCAGTCTTCGATGATGGCGATGCCGTGTTTGTCGCAAATGGCTTTTACCGCCTGCAAGTCGGTAATGTGGCCACGCATGTGCGAGAGTAGAAACACTTTTGCACCGCTGCTGACTGCTTTGCGTTCTAGGTCACTCAAGTCCGTCATGTAATCAGCCGTGGTTTCAACCAACACGGCCTCAGCACCCGCATGTGCAATGGCACCGGGGACAGGCGCGAGCGTAAAGGTGCTGGTCAACACTTTATCGCCCAGTTTCACGCCGAGCGCCTTGAGCGCGATAAACATCGCCGCACCGCAGGAGCTCACCGCCACGCAATACTTGCTGCCCACATGAGCAGCGTAGTCTTGCTCCAGCAACGAAGGTTCGGGATAGCCTGAGCCTTGCTCGCCGTAGCGGTGCAATCTGCCAGAGCGCATGAGAGCCACCGCACGTTCAATCGATTCCTCAGAAATCGGCTCGGGCGTGCTCAGGTCTTTGCCGAACCACAGACCATCGGCTGCGCGTGCTGTGGGGGGTGCTGTCAGAGTTTAAGCCATATTTAAATCATTGCTGATGGCCCGCCAACGTACCAAATTCAAACGACTCTTGCGGATAGTATTTTTTCAGGCGGATGTCACCGGTTCGTGCATGGCCTTCCATGCCTTCGAGGCGAGAGATGCGGGCGGCTACTTGGCCGACTTCACGGCTTGCACCGCGCGTTAGACGTTGGTAAGTGACGGTTTTGATGAACTTGCCCACGCTCAAGCCGCCTGAATAGCGCGCTGCGCCGCGAGTAGGCAAAATGTGATTCGGGCCTGCGCACTTGTCGCCATAGGCCACAGTGGTTTCTTCACCCAAAAACAGTG
>JANNED010000329.1:0-11138 GCA_031388245.1 Variovorax sp. | reverse complement strand
GGCGCTGGCTTCGCGTGGGGCGAAGGTGTTGGTGAATGATTTGGGCGGGATGCTGGATGGCTCGGGTGGTTCACCTGTGGCCGCTCAGAGGGTGGCCGATGAAATCGTCGCTTTGGGCGGGCAGGCGATTGCCAATGGCGCTTCTGTAACGGACTTTGAAGCCGTGCAAGCGATGGTGGCGCAAGCTGTTGACGCTTGGAACCGCGTCGATATTTTGGTGAACAACGCGGGTGTGCTGCGCGACAAATCGTTTGCAAAAATGGAGATGGACGACTTTCGCTTCGTGGTGGATGTGCATTTGATGGGCGCGACGCATTGCTGCAAGGCGGTGTGGGCGCTGATGCTGGCGCAAAAGTATGGCCGCATTGTGATGACGACTTCGAGTACCGGCCTGTATGGCAACTTTGGGCAGGCGAACTATGGCGCGGCGAAACTCGCGCAAGTGGGCTTGATGCAGACGCTGGCGATTGAAGGCGCAAAGCATGGCATTCATGTGAACGCACTTGCGCCCACGGCCACCACGCGGATGACGGAGGCTTTGTTTCCCGAAGATGTGCGCGAAGCGTTCAAACCGGAAGCCGTCGTGCCCGCGATGCTCGTGCTCGCGCATGAGAGCGCCCCGACGCGCACGATCCTCTGCGCTGGCGCAGGCGGCTTTGAGGAGGCGCACATCACGCTGACGCAAGGTATTCATCTGGGCTTGGGAGATAGCGTGCCCGAGCAGCTTGCCGCACACTTGGCTCTGGCCACGGATCGCGCGGGCAGCACCGTGCCGGGCAGCGGCGCAGAACAAGGCGCAAACGAAATGCGCTTGGCGCGTGGACAATAAGCGAATTCACCACAGGGAAAAAAATGCAAGTCACCGCCTCTGCCTTCAAAGCTTACGACATTCGTGGCATCGTTCCCAGCGCGCTGAATGAAGCTTTCGCGCTCGGCCTTGGCCGCGCCTTTGGCACGATGGCTTTGCGTGAAGGGCAAAAATCGGTCGCGGTAGGCAGAGATGGCCGGCTTAGTGGCCCTGCTTTGTCAGCCGCACTTGTACGCGGGCTGCAAGATGCAGGCGTGCAGGTGATCGATGTAGGCTTGGTGACCACGCCCCTTCTTTACTTCGCAGCCAACACGCTGTGCGAAAGCGGCATTCAAGTCACCGGCAGCCACAACCCCAAGGATTACAACGGCTTCAAGATGGTGATGGGCGGCCGAGCGATTTATGGCGATGAGATTCAGGCACTGCGCCAAATGATGGAAAGCGAAAGCTGGACTTTGCAATCTGGCGGCGCGGTGCGCAATGTGAACGTCGAAGCACCCTATCGGGACCGTATCGCATCAGACATTCGGCTCAAGCGCCCGATGAAGATCGTGGTAGACAGTGGCAATGGCATTGCAGGTGCAACCGCGCCAGAGATTTTTCGCAAATTGGGCTGCGAGGTGATTGAGCTGTTCAGCGAGGTGGATGGCAATTTCCCCAACCATCATCCCGATCCGAGCAAGCCCGAGAATCTGCAAGATTTGATTCGCGCTTTGAAAGAAACCGATGCCGAGCTGGGCTTCGCCTTCGATGGCGATGGCGATCGCTTGGGCGTGGTCACCAAAGACGGGCAAGTGATCTACCCCGACCGGCAGATGATGCTGTTTGCACGTGACGTGCTCTCGCGCGTGCCGGGTAGCACGATCATGTTTGATGTGAAATGCTCGCAGCGCTTAGCGCCCGCGATTGTGGCGGCAGGCGGCATCGCTGAGATGTACAAAACCGGGCACTCGCTCATCAAAGCCCGCATGAAGCAAAACGGCTCACCGCTGGGCGGCGAGATGAGTGGTCATATTTTCTTCAAAGAACGTTGGTTTGGCTTTGACGATGGCACGTATGCGGGCTGTAGGCTGCTGGAGATTTTGAGCGCCGCGCCCGATGCCAACCAAGTGCTCAACGGTTTGCCCACGAGCTTCTCAACGCCTGAACTCAACGTCGCATGCGAAGAAGGCGAGCCGCACGCCATCGTCTCAAAGTTACAAAAATCAGCCAAGTTTGCTGCCCCAGCCAAGATCAACGACATTGATGGCCTGAGAGTCGATTGGCCCGATGGCTTTGGCCTGATTCGCGCATCCAACACCACGCCCGTGCTCGTGCTGCGCTTTGAAGGCCACACCGAATCTGCGCTGCACCGTATTGAGGCGGAGATGATGGCTTTGCTCCAAACCGCCAAGCCGGATGCAGCAGTGCAGGCTGCTGCGCACTAAGCTGCATGCGCACTATGCAGGCATTTGCGCTCTTTTTGTACAGCCTGTTGACGTGGGCATTGCAACCTGTGATTCGCCTGCGCTTGAAGCACCGCGCCACAAAAGAACCGCTTTACGGCCTATGGATTGACGAGCGTTTTGGCAGGTATGCACAGCCCGCATCCAGTGGCTGGGTGTGGATACACGCCGTCTCGCTGGGCGAGACACGCGCCGCTGCGATTTTGCTGCGTGCGTTGCGCGCGCAAATTCCGGGAATGAAGCTGCTTCTCACGCATGGCACGGCCACGGGGCGAGAAGAAGGCGCCAAGCTGTTGCGCAGTGGCGATGTGCAGGTCTGGCAGCCCTGGGACAGCCAAGCCGCCACGCAAAAATTCTTCGCGCATTTCAAACCGCGTATCGGCATCATGATGGAAACGGAAGTGTGGCCCAACCTGTGCGCCGCAGCGAATGAGGCTGCAGTGCAGATGATTCTGGCCAACGCAAGACTCAACGAAAAATCCACAGCCAAAGCACGCCGCTTGTCTTGGCTTTCGCGGCCCGCTTACGGCAGCTTCGCGCAGGTGCTGGCGCAAACGCAGCAGGATGCCGAGCGCCTGTGCAGCGTGGGTGCGCAGCGAGTGCAAGTGTTGGGCAACCTGAAATTCGATGTGACTTTGCAGGCCGATTTGACGCATCAAGGCAAGCTATTCAAAGCCGCTGTAGCAGACAAGCATGTCATCGTGCTGGCCAGCAGCCGAGAGGGTGAAGAAGCCTTGTTTTTAGAGCAAATTCGGCACTTCGCCGGCATTAAATCTACACAGTATGCTACTGATTCAATAGCAGACAAGATGCAACGATCCGTTCAATGGATGATCGTGCCACGCCATCCACAGCGCTTTGATGCGGTGCAGCGCTTGTGTGAGCAGGCCGGCTGGAAAGTCTCGCGCAGAAGCCAGTGGGGTGATGCGCCAGAGCCGGCAGATATTTGGCTGGGAGACAGCTTAGGCGAGATGGTTATGTATTACAGCTTGGCCGATCTTGCTTTACTCGGCGGCAGCTTTGAGCCCCTGGGCGGGCAAAATCTCATCGAAGCCATTGCCGCCGGCTGCCCCGTGGTCATGGGGCCACATACTTTCAATTTCGCGCAGGTCAGTGAAACTGCGGAGCGCTCAGGTGCGGCCATTCGCGTGCCGAATATGCACGCTGGTTTGCGCGCGGCTACAGAGCTTTTGAGCCAGAGCGCAAAGCCTCAAGCACTGCGAGCTGCGGGGCAGCAATGGCTGGCATCTTCGCAGGGCGCGGCTGCCCGGCAGGCGCAGGCTGTGCGCGTGTTGATCACCTAGCGCAACACGCGGCCATCTGCGGTCACAGTGACCAAATCAATCGTACGCACAGCATCTCGCACGCCCGCTCGCAGATTCACACGGAAGCCGCCCACATCGTAATCCGTCATGCCGGCCAGTGTTTTTTGCAGGCTGGCCGCATCAAAGCCTTTGCCGGCACGGCGCACGGCCTCAGCAAAGGTTTTGGCTGCAATGAAGCCCTCCAGGCTTTCATAGGATGCCGTCTGATCAGAGGTTTCGATCGCCGCAAGATACTCTTTCACAATCGGAATCGTCACGCTGCGCGGCGAAGGCACAACTTGGGAAACCACCACGCCTGCAATCTCTTTGCCTAGCGCAGTGAATAAGGGATCGAGCCCGACCACGGAGAAATTCATGAACGCGCCAGCAAAGCCAGCCTTGCGCATTTGCCGAATGAAAGCTGCCGTTGTATTAAAAAGCGCCACCTGAATCACGACCTGAGGCTGCGCCTTCATGATCGCGACAACAGCGCCCTGCACTTTGTCGCTGTTGACTGCGGTGAATGCAGAAGCCACCAAAGGCGACATTTTTGCCTCCTGCAAGGCTTGCGTCACCGCAGCGAGCCCCGCGCGCCCCATCGCATCATCTTCAGCCAAGACAGCAATGCGTGTTTGCGAGAGTGTTTGGCAATGGCGCACGATGCGAAAAGCCTCATCCGATAAGCTCGGGCGCACATGAAACACATGCGTTTGCTCCTTGGCTCGCAGCGCATCCGAGCCCGCATAAGGCGCGAAGAAAACCAGCTCACTGCCTTTTGCCTCCGCTGCAGCCGCATCGCTGCTGGCTGTGCCCACATAGCCAAACAGCGCATCCACTTTGTCTGCCACCAATTGCTTGGTGTTGGCCACAGCCTTGGCAGCATCGTAGCCATCGTCTAAGATTTTTTGCTCAAAGAGGTAGCCTGGGTTGTTTTTTCGCTCATTGAAGCTGCTGAAAAACAACTTCGCGCCGCTGCTGTAGGCTGCGCCAATTTGATCGGCGGCGCCCGTAAGCGGCACAGATTGCCCCAATACGATGCGCCTTGAGCCGGCAGGTGGCTTGGTTTGCGCCCAAACCTGTTGATTCATGGATTGAGACATCAAGGCAGCCGCTGCCAATAGTTTGAGAGGCAAGCGCCGTGTGATCGAGTCCATACAGATTCCTTCGCGAGTTCGGTACAGTTTGTAACCCATCGCCAGTTTGATGACAATGAGGGCAAATCGCTATGCCCGATACAACGCAACTTGCATGCCATCTCTCAATGCTGGGTGAATCTTCAAAAAATCTGCGCAGCTTCTTGGGCCAATGCCGTGATCCGCGCCCAATCACCTGAGGCCAGCGCATCAGCGGGAACCAGCCATGAACCGCCCACACAGATCACGTTGGGCAGGCTCAAAAATTCTTGGGCATTGCCCACGCTCACGCCACCCGTGGGGCAAAACTTCACATCGAAGAAAGGGCCGCTCCAAGCCTTGAGCATGGCGGGGCCGCCAGCTTGCATCGCGGGGAAGAATTTGAGCGCGTTATAACCTGCCTCACTGGCCATCATGATCTCGCTGCCGGTGGCTACGCCGGGCAGCAACGGCAAACCATGATCGCGGCATGCTTGGCCAACGGATGCCGTCAAGCCAGGGCTCACAGCAAACTTCGCACCCGCACGCGCTGCGGCCTCAGCCTCGTGCGGCGAACGCACGGTGCCTGCGCCGACGATGGCTTCGGGCACTTCTTTGGCAATGCGCTCAATGCATTGCAAAGCCACGCTTGTGCGCAGCGTTACTTCCAGCATGCGAATGCCGCCCGCGACCAAAGCTCGCGCCATCGGCACGGCATGATTCACATCGTTCAACACAATCACCGGGATCACCGGTGCGTCTTGCATCACATCGAGTGAGGTGAGCTGCGCAGGCAGCGATTTGAATGCAGGGTTTAAAGCCATGAGCAAGCTCCTTCTTCAGCAGTCAGCGCATTGCGTCGCGAGGCGGCAAACAAGTCGCGCCCCATGCCAACGCCGTTGGATTGAATCAAATCTTGTGGCATCTGAGCCAATGGCCGCGCTTGCCACTCAGCGTCTGGCACGAGCGCTTGCAAGCTGCCCGCCACGCCATCGAGCCGCACCATGTCGCCATCCAGCAGCTTCGCCAGCGGCCCACCCGCCAGCGCTTCTGGGCTCACATGAATCGCCGCAGGCACTTTGCCCGATGCGCCGCTCATGCGCCCATCGGTCACGAGTGCGACTTTGAAACCCTTGCCTTGCAACACCGCCAGCGGTGGTGTGAGCTTGTGCAGCTCGGGCATGCCGTTGGCGCGTGGCCCTTGCCAGCGCACGACGACAACCATGTCGCGCTCCATCTCCCCCGCTTTGAAGGCGGCGAGCATGGCTTCTTGGCTGTCAAACACGCGAGCGGGGGCTTGCGTGATGTGACGATCTTCTGGCACAGCAGACACTTTGATCACACTGCGACCCAAGTTGCCTTGCAAGAGCTTGAGGCCACCTGTGCTGCTGAAAGGCTCAGCGGCGGGGCGCACGACGGTGGTGTCTTGGCTCGCGCCCGCATCATTCCACATCAGTTTGCCATCCACCGCTGTTGGGATTTGGGTGTATGCACGCAGGCTATTGGATACCGTTGCGACATCCGCATGCATCAAGCCAGCATCCAGCAACTCCCCAATCACAAAACCCGGCCCGCCTGCCGCTTGGAATTGATTCACATCCGCACTGCCATTCGGATACACACGAGTCAGCAGCGGCACACCCTCTGAGAGCTGAGAAAAATCATCCCAATCAATGATGATGCCGGCTGCACGCGCCACGGCCACCCAATGGATGAGATGATTGGTCGAGCCACCCGTGGCCAACAAGGCCACCATCGCATTGACGATGCAGCGCTCATCGACCAGCTCGCCAATGCGCTTGGCTTGTTTTGTGGCTTGCAACACCGTGCGCGCAGCTTCGCGCGTGAGCAGTTCGCGAAAATTGCTGCCCGTGGCTTCGTCAGGGTTCACAAAAGCCGTGCCCGGCACGTGCAAACCCATCGCTTCTAAGAGCATTTGGTTGCTGTTGGCCGTGCCATAAAACGTGCAGGTGCCCATGCCGTGATAGGCCTTGCTTTCAGCAGCCAGCAATTCGCTGCGGCCCACCAAGCCTTGTGCGGCTTGCTCGCGCACTTTGGCCTTTTCGTTGTTTGACAATCCCGATGTCATCGGCCCAGCCGGCACAAACACCGTTGGCAGATGCCCAAAATGCAGCGCACCAATCAGCAAGCCAGGGACGATTTTGTCGCACACCCCAAGCATCAGCGCGCCGTCAAACACATCATGTGAGAGCGCAATCGCCGTACCCTGGGCAATGTTGTCGCGGCTAAACAGCGACAGCTCCATGCCCGCCGTGCCTTGCGTTACGCCGTCGCACATCGCTGGCACGCCACCGGCCACCTGTGCGGTCGCGCCGTGTTTGCGCAGCTCATCCTTGATGATGCCGGGATACTGCGCAAACGGCGCATGCGCGGAGAGCATGTCGTTGTAAGCATTCACGATGGCGATGTTGGGTGCTTTCTCAGCGACCACTTTGAATTTATCGTTCGCGGGCAATGCAGCAAAAGCATGCGCCACATTGGCACAGCCCATGCGATCCGCGCCGCGATCTCTGCTGGCAGCCGCTTTGATTTGCGCGAGATAAGCGCTTCGGGTGGCCGCACTGCGCTCGCGGATACGCTGTGTCACGGCGACAATGGCAGGGTGGAGATTCATAAAATGCCTGAATGGATGTAACTTAATTACTTGATAACTCAATAATACGATGATCATTCCTCTTTGACCAGCGCCACAGTTACAACCGAGCAACAAAAAAGCCGCTCACACGAGCGGCTTTCAGACGCATGCCATCAGATTCAGATCATGAAGACTTCTACACGGCGGCCTTCAGCGGCGCTGCTTGAGCCTTCTTTGATGTCGTTGGGTCGCACCAGCACGATTTGATCAGCAGCTACGCCCGAGAGGGTCAGCAAATCGCGCACAGCAAACGCGCGTTGTTTGGCGAGCTCAGCGTTTTTTGCTGCATCGCCTGATGCATCCACATAGCCACTGATGCCTACTTTTTTGCCCGTCTTGGCTGCGGCCAAAATCTCGGCCAACGCCTTGGCGCCGTCTTGTGCCAGCTCTGCCTTGCCAGGTGCAAAATAAAACTTCACCACCCCATTTTCTACCTTGACGCTGGCGGCATCAGCGCTTGCAGCAGCTGGCATCGCTGTAGCAACCGGGGCAACCGCTGCAGATTGCGCTGCTTTTGCAGATTTATTTTTCTGAAAAATCGCGATGCCAATGACCATGCTGATCACCAAAAAAATCACCGCAAAAACCGCTCCTAAGCCTACATTCGTGCCTTCGTCATCTTGTGAGAACATTGCTAACTCCGTTTTAAACAATCGCGTATTGTAAATTGAGCCGATGACAGCCCCCTACGTTGAACAAAATATCAAACCGTCACACTACACCGAGACTCTTGCGCGAACCCGATTGCAATGGCGTGAGCAAAGCCAAACCCACAGCAACGATTTGTGGGTGTTTGGCTATGCCTCCTTGATTTGGAAGCAAGAATTTGAATTCACCGAGCGGCGCGCTGCCAAGGTGCATGGCTGGCATCGCGCCCTACAGATGTGGAGCACGATCAACCGAGGCTCGCCCGATTGCCCGGGGCTGGTGTTTGCTTTGCTCAGCGGCGGCAGTTGCCAAGGCGTGGTGTTTCGGATTCCTGCAGCGCAGGCCGCCCAAGCCTTGGAGGATTTGTGGTTTCGCGAGATGCCCGGCGATGTGTATGAGCCACGCTGGCTTCAGTGCGCAACGAAGCAAGGCACAGTGCCCGCGCTGGCTTTTACACTGCCCCGCAGCAGCAAGAGCTATTGCGGCCAACTCCAACCTGAGCAATACAGGCAAATATTCAGCAAGGCTTGTGGCCGCTATGGCACCACGCGAGATTACGCCCAGCGCACCTACGAGAGCCTGCTGGCCGTGGGCATTGACGACAATGCGCTGGAACGGCTTTTTAAGCTGTTTTAGAGGCTTAAATAAAAAAAGCGACCCGAAGATCGCTTTTTAGAAGGTGCGGAAGATCACTCTTCCACAAAAGTCTCTTCGCGCTTTTTCTTGATTGATGGCAGCATCACAATCACCAGCAACAAAGACGCTGCAATCAGCAAGCCCAGCGACAAGGGGCGCGTCACAAAAACGCTCCAATCGCCACGCGAGAGCAGCATGGCGCGGCGCAGATTCTCTTCCATCATGGGGCCCAAGATAAAGCCGAGCAAGAGCGGTGCGGGCTCGCAGCCAAGCTTGTAGAAGATATAGCCGATCACACCAAACGCGCCCACCATCCAAATATCAAAGGTGTTGTTGTTTGTCGAGTACACGCCGATCGCGCAAAACAGCACAATCGCCGGGAACAAAAAGCGATACGGCACGGTGAGAAGTTTGATCCAGATGCCAATCAGCGGCAGGTTCAAAATAATCAGCATCGCATTGCCGATCCACATTGAGGCGATCAAGCCCCAGAAAAGCTCGGGATTACTTGTCATCACCTGCGGGCCAGGCTGGATGTTGTGAATCGTCATCGCGCCCACCATCAGCGCCATCACGGCGTTGGGAGGAATGCCCAAGGTGAGCAGCGGAATGAAGGAAGTTTGCGCGCCAGCGTTGTTGGCTGCTTCAGGAGCTGCCACACCGCGGATATTGCCTTTGCCAAAGGGTAGCTCGCCCGGTTGCAGCTTGGTTTTCTTCTCCAGCGTGTAGGCCGCAAATGCAGCCAGCAATGCGCCGCCGCCAGGCAACACGCCAAGCACGGAGCCCAGCGCCGTACCGCGCAGCACAGCAGGCACCATGCGCTTGAAATCTTCCATGGTCGGAAACAGGCCCGTGACCTTGGCCGTGAACACTTCGCGCTCATCTTCTGGCACGGCCAGATTCATGATGATCTCGCCATAGCCAAACACGCCCATGGCAATCACCACGAAGCCAATGCCGTCGGTGAGCTCAGGAATCTCAAAGCTGTAACGCGCGACGCCGGAGTTCACATCGGTACCCACCAAGCCTAGAAGCAAGCCCAGCACAATCATCGAAATTGCTTTGATCAGCGAGCCAGAAGCCAGCACCACCGCGCCAATCAAGCCCAAAATCATGAGAGAAAAATACTCAGCAGGGCCGAATTTAAAGGCCAGCTCGGTCAGCGGCGCCGCAAACGCCGCCAAGATCAAAGTGCCGACGCAACCTGCAAAAAATGAGCCCAAGCCCGCAGCCGCCAGCGCTGGGCCGGCTCTGCCCTGCCGCGCCATTTGGTAGCCATCGAGCACAGTGACGACGGAGGACGATTCGCCGGGCAAATTCACCAAAATCGCCGTGGTCGAGCCGCCATATTGCGCGCCGTAGTAAATACCAGCTAGCATGATCAGCGCGGCAATCGGAGGCAGCGCATACGTGGCGGGCAACAGCATTGCAATGGTGGCCACCGGGCCAATGCCGGGGAGCACGCCAATCAATGTGCCCAGCAGGCAGCCAATAAAGCAGTACATCAGGTTTTGCAGCGTGAAAGCCACGCCGAAACCGAGTGAGAGATTGTTGATCAGATCCATGTGGTTCTCCTTTTTGTCTTATGCAATGAACGAAGGCCACACAGGAAACTGCAATTTGAGCAGCACGATGAATGCCAAATAGCTGATGATGGCCAGCACAGTAGACAGGCCAAACACTTCAATGGGCTTGTAACGATCGGCCGCAATGCTGGCCACAAAGGTCAGCACATAAATGCCCACGATCATGCCCAAAGCAGGGAATTTGATCGAAGGCAGACCGCCAATACACACACCAAATAACAAGTTGGCGCAGATGATGGCAAGCAAAGGCTTCCAAGCCACTGAGCCAAATTTTTCGCCATCGGCTGTGGCCACAGTCAATGCTTTGAACAGCACGACGGAGCCAAGAATAGCCAGCAAGAATCCGAGCATGCGCGGAAAGTAGCCTGGGCCCATGCGAGCACCATCGCCCATGCCATAGCTGTAAGCGCCAATGGCAAAAGCTGCGCCGACGATGATAAACATCAGCCCGGCAAAGAAGTCTCTTTGACTTTTAATATTCACTGTTTTCTCCTGAGTTATCCTGACCACTTCATTGTGGAGGCTTCTGGTTGCGCACAGCGTGTGGGTATCACCTACAGACTTTAGGGTTAACCCGGATCGTAACGTCTCATGAGAAAAAAGTGTGAAGCCTGCCGATACGCCGGATTCTGTGCACCCCAGTTGCCCGGGGCGTGACCGTCATTCCTCTGGGCTGAGAGTCGCCTCTCAGCTCAATGCTACCTACCCGCCAACTCTGCGGAACCACATCAACGTTGGCCTACTTGGTATTGCTGCGCGCAGAGATTGCCCGTTTCACCCGCATCTAAGTTGCCCTAGGTGCGGCTCGTCTCTGTTGCTCTGATCCTCAGCTTATGCCTTGCGGTTTTCACTGGAGAGCCGTTAGCTCCTGCGCTGTCCTGTGCAGTCCGGACGTTCCTCCAGTGCTTGGTTTCCCAAATTGCACCAGCGACGGCCTAGCAGG
>JANNED010000297.1:0-4945 GCA_031388245.1 Variovorax sp. | reverse complement strand
CAAAGACAACCGAGGCAACGCCAAAGCCCACACCGAATTCACCGGCGGCTATGCCACCAATGTGCCCAAGGTGTTTGCCGCTGGCGACATGCGCCGTGGCCAGTCTCTCGTCGTCTGGGCGATTCGCGAAGGCCGCCAAGCAGCGCGGGCTGTGGATGAGTTCTTGATGGGCTTTAGCGATTTGCCTCGCTAAGGTTTACTACTTATTTGATAGCATTCCGCGCAGATTTTATAACGGCTATCAGCCTCTTTTGCTTTAAATTTTAGTGTTCTACACGTCTCGTGCCAGCCGCACGCCCATGTCACGGGGCGTGCGGCTACGCTACGCAGCTTGCACCCCGCGCCTCGATATTCAAGAGCGCACAAAAGAAGGCACTCCAATTTTTACAACCATGCTGCAATAAAGTAGTGGTGGGTGTGACAGTAATCTGCTACTCAGCAATTCGGCTACGGTTTGTCTATTTTGTCAACTGCGCACCTCTGTTGAATCAGAACTCGTGTGGCAAAAAAGTGCATCCTCACTGATGACAAATCAATGACAGCTCATAGATTTATTTTTAGATTATTTGAGCGCAGCTCATCTGAACTGATGATGCACAAACTCCAAGCCTTGGATAAAGTTTAGTTACTCAAGTAGTTGCGTAGTGACAAATTTCGTAATGACTTGATTTCACAAACTGTACCTAATTTTCTTTGGAGATTTTATGATTCGTTTAAGAGTTGTTGGTGTTTTTTATGATGCAGAGTTTTCGCCCACTGGTATCTTGACTATTAAGGATTTGCTTGACGTTGCAGTTCTAAAGGAGCAGGGCAGCTTCAGTTATGTCACCTCGGTGAAGTTCAAAACTGTCGGCGGCACGCCTAAGGCAATTAATTCTTTGTTTGGTTTTGCCAATCGTTTACGCGGGGACGGAATTCCTGAATCACTGGGTGCAAAAGTACGCAGTGCTGGGTACTACAAACTTTTTGAGTCAACCTCAGTCGAAAGGGATTCTGTAACTGTGCATGCATGGCAGTACTACGTTATTCGCGGCGAAAGCGTAGTTTCAAACTACTGGAATGGTGCAGAGCTGAACGGAGAGATAAAACTACCTGACGTTTCGCCCGCAGTTCCAAGGCCTTTTGACGGCTCAGCGCCTGGGTTTACCCCGTTTGACACAATGGAGCTGGTTGATGGCGATGAAGTAGTTTGGCGCAACGTCTCCATTGTGCGCAACCCACAAACTGAGCCAGTTTATTGATGCAGATCTGATCAGCGGGATACAAGGTCACTTGCCCGCTGAAACTGTTCAAGCTGCGCATTGCGCAGACTTCAGTGTCAGGCAATTCGTCTGACTTACGTCTCCACCGCAATGAACAACTCCACTACCGTCAACCCCAGCGCGACAGCAATCACCTCAATCGCATTAAGCGTCGGATTGGCACGCCCCGTTTCCACACGGCTCAGATATGTGCGGAAAAAACCACATCGCTCGGCAAACACCTCCTGCGTATACCCCTGCTCCAGCCTGAGCTGGCGCACGCAGGCTCCGAATTTGACGGCGAGGGGCAAGGTTTTCACGCCCTTGAATGTGCCTTTCGTGCTTTAATTCATACACACACTAATTCATACATTAAGCAGAAAAGTAACATGCTACGAATCAAACGCGCCGTGAGCAGTGAGTTAAGAGATGAAATCTTTTCCCTGCGTTATCGCGCTTACCTGAGTGAAGGCGCGATTGAGGTTTCAGAGAATCAACGCTTTGAAGATGATTACGACCAACAGCCCAATCACATCTTGTGGGCATTGACCGAGCATGAGCAGGTGGTTGGAAGCATTCGTACGACTTGGTTTGATCCTGCGGCAGAGCATTTGCTGATTCCAGAGATGGCGGGGTATGCAGACGAAGTGTCGCGAACTGTGCCGCCAAGTGCGAAGATTCTCAGTGGAAACCGATTTGTGACCGAGCCCAATCGGCAAGAGCGCAACAGTTTGTGAGCGATGCTGCTGTTAAGACACTATATGCTCGTTGCTCACCAGCATGCGGATTTCGCTTTGGCGGCTGTTCGGGTGAATCATTTGCCGTTTTACAGAAGAGTGCTCAAGTTGGATCGCGTGTCGGAGGGGCGGCTTTATCCCGGGTTGACTTCCACGATGTATCTCACGGCCTGCGAGTTCAACAAGCATATTGAGGATGTTTATATGACCACGCCATTGCTCAAGCCAAGAGGTTATGAGCGTATGTTGATGGACGAGGCTTACCGCGATATTTGGGAGCTTGGTTTGCCGATCGAGTACTGATTCGGAAAGCACATCCAATGAGTATCGACATCAATCAGACTGCGCATTTGCTGGTGACTGCGCTCGCAATTTTCTTTTTCATTTCCATGTCTTATGTGTCTGTGACCTTGTTTCGAGTCGAGGACAGGGGGGCCAAGCGCGGAAAGCAGCTCATATCGGTTTTGGCAGGCGGATCAGCGCTGTATGTCAGTTGGCAGTTGATATCGAGCGCGCCTGGATCTTGGCTGATAAGTCTGGCCAGTGCAGTGCTTTTTGCTTACGCCATTTGGATATTTTTTGCTGCCAAAGCAGCAACCATTGCCAAACCGCTTGATTTTGCAATGTCCGTCAAAGCGCCAACTCAGTTTGTCACTCACGGGCCATATCGGTACATTCGTCACCCTTTTTATTCCGCGTATTGCGCCGCGTGGATTGCTTCACTTATTCAGCTTCAAAGCTGGTACGCGGCAGCCATCTGCGCAGTGTTGATCAGCATTTACATTCGCACGGCTTTGCGAGAAGAGAGCGCATTCAAGAAGTCAACATTCGCCAAAGAATATGAGATATATGTAGAAAGGACTGGGATGTTGATCCCGCTACCGATTTTGCGCTCACTTCGAAAATAATAGCAAACTATTGAGCTTTAATGCCGGGGAATTGCTCACAGAACCTCATAAGTCACCAAAGAAAAGACATTGACTGTAAATTGAACTGCTTTCGCCACCCAGCATTTTTGTCAATGTTGAGCTACCCTGAAGCGCATGACTATCTCCCTTTTGCGAGCCAATCACCATAGTGAAATCCGCTATGCCGAGCGCCTATGCCAGCGCACAGCTCGCTTGTATCGCCGCTTCCAAACCTTCACCACCTTCATCACGGTAGGCGGCTACGCGATGTGGCTTACAACGATGTGTTGCGGTAGATTGGGCAAACCAGCTACGCCGTGAGCTTGAAACTGCGTCAGCGCTTGATTGCCGAGGTGGCTTGAGGATGTTCAATGCGCTGTTGCTTGCGCATGCTTTGCAGCTGCTCGCAAACGGCCTATGAGTGCGTAAACCGAATCTGCTGAAATACTGAACGGTTTGCAGCCGTCACTAAGGATGCTGGCATCGGTTGAAGAACCGTTACGCCTTTGGCAGCGCTGGCCAACTCTTCTTGCTGAATCTGCGAAACCAAGCGACGCATATCAAAGCCCGCAAGCTCAGCGAGCTTGACTTTGGCGGCGCGTAATTCCAAAATGATTTCGTCATTCATCGTTTTCTCCTAGCAGCTCTTCTGGAGCACAAATAAAAGGCAGCGCCAAACCCATTTGCGACAAACGCGCAGCGATCTGCGCTTGGATGACGGGGTTGGCAATGTGCTTGAAATTCCAGCTTAGCAAAAAATCAACGCCGTGCACAGCAGCGATAGCAATATGCAGAGCATCCTCCGCCGCTTTAGCGGGCATGATGCCCTCGGTGAGCAGCAGCTCGGCAATCTGCGCCGCTTGAGAGCTTAAGCTGAGGAGGGGAATTCCCTCCAAAGCTGCCATCCGCCGCTGAACTGCTTGCGCATCGCCAGATTTGCATTCGCGCACCACCACTTCCGAGATCAGCAACTCAAACTCAGCGCGTCGCTCCCACCAGCGGCGTGTGGTGAGCTGCCGTGCAGCGCCCGTGAGCGATGAGCTGTCGCGGGCGGTGAGGTAGCTAAAAACCGAAGTTTCTATGTAAACGCGAGGATTCATGATGCTTAGCTAGTTCTAATTGCGCAGTTTACAAGCTTGTCCCGTTTTAGAGTGTCTTTTCATCAAAAACAGCTTTGTATCTCGCACCGATTGAACCAATCACGCAGTTTGAAGTGATGCCCCAGCCGCCCGAAGAAGAAAACAAGCCCTTGGTGTGGCCTTACTGGCCTTTGAAATTGCGCACCAGCTCCAGCCACGAAGAAGGCTGCGTGCGCGAATTCGCCGTTTCCACCAAAGAATTCATCGGCGAAAAAGGCAAGCTCACTGGCCTTAAAACCGTGCATGTCGAGATGAAAGACGGCAAGCTCACAGAGATCCCCGGCACAGAAAAAATTCACAAAGCCGACATGGTCTTCCTCGCCATGGGCTTCGTCTCCCCCGTGGCCAGCGTGATCGACGCTTTCGGTATCGACAAAGACAACCGAGGCAACGCCAAAGCCCACACCGAATTCACCGGCGGCTACGCCACCAATGTGCCCAAGGTCTTCGCAGCCGGCGATATGCGCCGTGGCCAATCGCTCGTCGTTTGGGCGATCCGCGAAGGCCGCCAGGCTGCACGGGCGGTGGATGAATTTTTGATGGGCTTTAGCGATTTGCCTCGTTGATCCATAACAGCCGATCAATCAAATCGGCAAGCCCCAAACAAACGCCCTTGTGCCATTCGGCCAGGGGCGTTTTTGCATTGATGCACACGGACTTCAAGCAGACGAGTAATGAACACTTGCAAATCATGACAATGATTTGACAGCACCACGAATAAACTCATTTCTTTTGCAATACCAATGCTTTGCAGCTGCTCGCAAACGGCCTATGAATGTGTGAACCGAATCTGCTGAAATGCTGAACGGTTTGCAGCCGTCACTAAGGATGCTGGCATCGGTTGAAGAACCGTTACGCCTTTGGCAGCGCTGGCCAACTCTTCTTGCTGAATCTGCGAAACCAAGCGACGCATATCAAAG
>JANNED010000295.1:0-6957 GCA_031388245.1 Variovorax sp. | reverse complement strand
ATTGTGGGTGATGTGATTCCGTCTGAGCGGCGCGGGCGAGCGATGGGCATTGTGATGTCGTCGTTTTCCATATCTACCGTGGCCGGCGTGCCGTTGGGGCTGTTTTTGGCAGCGCATTTCAATTGGCATGTGCCATTTTTTGCGATTGCTGCATTCAGCGCGCTCCTGCTGGTCGTGGCATGGCAGACCTTGCCTGCCATGCGCGATCATTTGAAGGCTTCGCGCAAAGTTTCTCCGCTCGCCAATCTGATCAGCACCTTGCAAAATCGAGATCACCAAAAGGCATTGCTGTTTACCTTTCTGATGATGTTTGTCGGCTTTGTCGTGATCCCCTACATCACGCTCTACACCACATCAAACGGCCAGCTCACCACCAGCCAAGTGCCCTATATTTATTTGTGCGGCGGCGTTGCCACCCTGATTTCGGCGCGCTGGATTGGCCGCGCCACCGATGCCCGAGGCAAAGTGCCGATGTTTCGTGCACTCGCTGTGCTCACCATCATCCCCGTGGTCGGCATGACGCTGAGCGCGCCGCTGGGCGTGTACGGCATCGTTGGCGTGGCGGTGCTGTTTTTTGTGTTCATGAGCGGGCGCATGATTCCTGGCATGGCCATCGTCACTTCAGCCTGCAATCCGCCCCAGCGCGGCACCTTCATGGCGCTCAATTCAGCGGCGCAATCGCTGGGCATGAGTGTGGCGGCTTTTCTGGGCGGCCTGATCATCAGCCGCGATGCGCAGGGCTTGGTTTTGCATTATTGGGGCAATGCCTTGGTCGGCGTGGCGGCATCGCTGGCCACCTATTGGCTGGTGGGCAAGCTGCGGCTGGAGTGGCCCGTCGCTGGCAAAAGCTAGGCGGCTCATCAATTGTTGCAATGCAAGATTGCGCAGCTTGAAAATTAAGCGCATGATGATCCACAAGCAGTTCGATTTCGGTGCTGCTTGCGGAAAAAGTCAGTCTGCAAGCAGTTTTTGTGAAACGAGAGCACAAGGAGGCTACTCATGAACTTGACGATCAGTGGACATCACCTCGAGGTCACCCCAGCATTGCGGTCGTATGTGACCAGCAAAATTGATCGAATATCGCGTCATTTTGACCAAGTGGTGGACATCAAAGTCCTGCTCACTGTGGAAAAGCAAAAAGAAAAAGAGCGACGACAACGCGCCGAATGCAGCATCCACGTCAAGGGCGATGATCTTTTTGCGGAAAGTGCCCACGCTGATTTGTATGCCGCTGTCGATGAGTTGGTCGACAAACTAGATCGCCAGGTTGGGCGCTACAAAACCAAGCGCCAAGATCATCACGCGGCTGAATCTGCCAAACGCTATTTGCAATAGCATGCCGATGCCTTGGCATCATTGCGACAACCCAGCCGCTTTGCATCTCGCAAAGCGGCTTTTTGTTTCTTCGCCAGCCACATCGCCTCGCGTTGGTGCCAACATGTCAAGCGTGTGTCCATTTATCGGAAACTGTGCGATTCCTAGGGTTTACGTGGCCTTGGGTGCATAATGCGTTTCCCGGCTCTGTTAATGCCAGTTACAAATCAGTTATTCATGAACCGTCTTGCTGCAATATTGCCGGCCAACCAAGTGTTGGCCAGTGTGGATGCCACGAGTAAAAAACGCGCTTTCGAGGAGGCTGGTTTGTTGTTTGAAAACCTGCACAGCCTCTCCCGCGCCTTGGTCACAGACAGTCTTTTTGCGCGCGAGCGTTTGGGCTCCACAGGTTTGGGGCATGGTGTCGCGATACCACACGGCCGCATCAAGGGCTTGAAAGCGCCGATGGCCGCGATGTTTTCGCTCTCCAGCGCGATTGGCTTTGATGCCCCCGATGAGCAGAGTGTGAGCCTGCTCATTTTTTTACTGGTACCCGAGGCAGCCACGCAAAAGCACCTGGAGATTTTGTCGGAAATTGCAGAAATGCTCAGCGATGCAGCATTGCGCGAGCGGCTGAAAGCCGCGCCTGATGCCGCCGCGCTGCACAGCCTGATTGCAGGCTGGCGCTCTGCGGTGGCTCCGATGCCTTTAGCCGCTTAGCGCGGTGGCATTTGGCCTGACATTTTTTAAGCATGAAACCCTCGGTCATCAGCGCCGATGTGTTGTTTGAGGATCATCGCGAGCGCCTGAAATGGGCTTGGGTGGCGGGCTTGGGCGCTTCGGAGCGGCATTTTGACGAAGTGGCCGTGCGTGCGGCGCGTTCTGGCGCGGATCTTGTGGGCTACCTCAATTACATTCATCCGTACCGCGTGCAGGTGCTCGGCGAGCGAGAGGTGGCCTACCTCACGCCTTCCAAAGAGCAAAGCGAAGAAGATTGCGCCCGTCGCATTGCGCGCATCGTGACGCTGGAGCCGCCGGTCATCATCATCGGCGATGGGCTGGAGGCACCCGAGACATTGATGCAGCTTTGCGAGCGTGCGCAGATCCCCGCCTTCCAAACGCCGGAATCAGCGGCTTTCGTGATTGATGTCTTGCGAGCGTATCTTTCGCGCCACTTCGCAGACCGCACCAACATGCATGGCGTGTTCATGGATATTTTGGGTTTGGGCGTGCTGATCACCGGCGAATCCGGTTTGGGCAAAAGCGAATTGGCACTGGAGTTGATCTCGCGCGGCAATGGTTTGGTGGCCGATGATGCGGTGGATTTGTTTCGCACCAACCAAACCACCATTGAGGGGCGCTGCCCTGAGCTGCTGCAAAACCTGCTTGAGCTGCGCGGCATCGGCCTGTTGGATATTCGCGCGATTTTTGGCGAGACAGCCGTGCGCCGCCGGATGCGCCTGAAATTGATCGTGCATTTGGTGCGCCGCGCCACCATGGAGCGCGATTACGAGCGCATCCCCTATGAGCCGCTCACGCAAGATGTGCTGAGCATTCCCATCCGCAAGGTGGTGATTCAGGTCGAGGCTGGGCGCAACATGGCCGTGCTGGTGGAGGCGGCTGTGCGCAACACGATTTTGCAGTTACGCGGCATCAATACCTTTGATGAATTCGTGGAGCGGCAGCGCCAAGCCATGGGCAAAGGGGTTTGAAAGTTTTGAAGCGTATGGAGTGATTTGCCTGCATAAAACGTACATAGTTTGCTATCAAATCAGTAGTAATTTTATGCCAACAAGCCAAAAAAGAGCGCTCGATTGAGCGCTCTTTTTCAATCCATGCGCTGCTTATTTTTTGAGCGAATCGCGGATCTCACGCAACAAAACCACATCTTCCGCCGGCGCAGCAGGTGCAGGCGCTGGTTCGGCCTGCTTGGCGCTGTTGATCAGCTTGACCATCTGAAAGATGATGAAAGCCAAGATGATGAAATTCAAAAGAATGGTGATGAAATTACCGTAAGCCAGTAAGTTAGCGCCCGCTTTGGTGAGAGATTCATAGGTTTGAGCGCCTTCCACCGCCTTGCTGGGGGGCGACAAAACGATGAACATCTCGGTGAAGTTCAGATTGCCAAAAATCTTGCCCACGATCGGCATGATGATGTCTTTCACCAACGAATCCACAATTTTGCCGAATGCGGCGCCGATGATCACACCGACTGCCAAATCCATGACATTTCCCTTGACCGCGAAATCGCGGAATTCTTTCAACATACCCATGTTTAACTCCTTTTAGTGGTTGAAGACAGCCAGGCAACTGCGCTCACCCAGAGCAAAAGACCTCCATACAACGGCCCAGCTGCGCGGAGTATCGCTTGAATATCTGCGCTGTCAAGCGCTCACCAAGAAGCGCTCACGCTCTTTTTTGATGCCCACACATCGCAAACGCGCCCTGCGCTCCGCTACAATTCAGGGTTGTCCCTAAACACCCCCAATATTGAGGAAATCCATGAGTAACGTGGACTCATCCAAGCGAACTTGGATCATTGCATCGGCCTGCGCCGGCGTACCGGCAGCTGGCATGGTGGCCATTCCTTTTGTCAGCACCTTCTCGCCTTCTGAAAAGGCAAAAGCAGCGGGCGCAGCCATCGAGGTCGATATCTCCGAGATCAAGCCCGGAGAAAAAGTCGTGCGTGAGTGGCGCGGCAAACCGGTCTGGATCATGCGCCGCACGCCTGAGCAAATTGCCTCCTTGGCCAAGACAGAAGCCGATCTGGCGGATCCCAAATCTCTGCGCAAGGCCGATGAAACCACGCCCATGCCCGAGACGCGCAATACACATCGCTCGATCAAGCCCGAGATTTTCGTGGCTGTGGGCATCTGCTCGCATTTGGGCTGCTCGCCCTCCGATAAATTTGAGCCTGTGGCGCAATCTTTTGATGCCAATTGGCAGGGCGGGTTTCTTTGCCCATGCCACGGCTCCACGTTTGACATGGCAGGCCGTGTTTATAAAAACAAGCCTGCGCCAGACAATCTGGAAGTCCCACCGCACATGTACATCAGCGACACGAAATTGCTGATCGGTGAAACCAAGCAAGCCTGAGGCAAATTACCATGGCTGAAATGAAAGAAATCTCCCCCAACGCCGCCGTTGGCGACAAGCTGTTGAATTGGGTTGACAACCGCTTCCCCGCATCCAAGCTCTACAAAGAGCATTTGAGCGAATATTACGCACCGAAAAACTACAATTTTTGGTACTTTTTTGGTTCTTTGGCTTTGCTGGTTCTGGTCATTCAAATCGTGACCGGTATTTTTCTGACGATGCATTACAAGCCCGATGCAACCCAAGCTTTCGCATCCGTTGAATACATCATGCGCGATGTGCCATGGGGCTGGCTGGTGCGCTACATGCATTCCACAGGCGCCTCCGCTTTCTTCGTGGTGGTTTATCTTCATATGTTCCGTGGCCTGATCTACGGCTCATATCGCAAACCGCGCGAGCTGATTTGGTTGTTTGGCTGCGGCATATTCTTGTGCTTGATGGCTGAAGCTTTCATGGGCTACTTGCTGCCTTGGGGTCAGATGAGCTACTGGGGCGCACAGGTGATCGTGAATTTGTTTGCTGCTGTGCCTTTCATTGGCCCAGATTTGGCTTTGCTGATTCGTGGCGACTATGTGGTGGGCGATGCAACGCTCAACCGTTTCTTTGCGCTTCATGTGATTGCCGTGCCGCTGGTGTTGCTTGGGCTTGTGGCTGCGCACATCATTGCGCTGCACGAGGTCGGCTCGAACAATCCCGATGGCGTGGAAATCAAAACCCACAAAGATCCGAAGACGGGCATTCCACTCGATGGCATTCCATTCCATCCTTATTACACCGTGCACGATATTCTTGGCGTGAGCGTGTTTTTGATGGTGTTTTCTGCCATCGTGTTCTTCGCGCCAGAGCTGGGCGGCTACTTTTTGGAGTTCAACAACTTCATCCCCGCAGATCCCCTGAAAACGCCAGCACACATTGCACCTGTTTGGTATTTCACACCGTTTTATTCGATGCTGCGTGCGACCACAGATGAGATGGTCTATGTGCTGGTTGCGCTGATCTTGGGTGGTGCTGCAATTGCTGTGATTAAAAACGTGGTCACTGGCGTGTTGAAGCCTGTGGTCTTGGTTGCTGCAGTGGTTGCTTGTGCGCTGCTGCTGGTCTTTGAAGCCAAATTCTGGGGCGTTGTCGTGATGGGCGCTGCCACCATTATTTTGTTCTTCTTGCCTTGGCTGGATTACAGCCCGGTGAAATCGATTCGCTATCGCCCAAGCTGGCAAAAATGGTTGTATGGTATTTTTGTATTCAACTTCTTCATCCTTGGCTACCTCGGCATCAAAGCGCCCGGCGTATGGGGCGTTGTGGCCGGGCAAGACATTGCTCAGCGCGTTGCGCAGCTGGGCACCTTGCTGTATTTCGGATTCTTTGTGCTGATGCCAGTGTGGAGCCGCATGGGTGAATTCAAAGAAGTGCCTGATCGCGTGATCTTCGCGGCGCATTAAGACTCAGGGAGCGATAACCTATGAAAAAAATTCTCCTCAGCCTTTTAGCAGCGTTGTCATTGAGCTCAGCTTTTGCGTCAGGCGATGGCATCGCTTGGGACAAAGCGACACCAAAAACCAACGACATGGCTTCGCTGCAAAACGGCGCAAAAATCTTTGTTAACTACTGTCTCAATTGCCACAGCGCTGCCTACATGCGCTACAACCGCTTGAAAGACATTGGCCTGACCGAGCAGCAGATCAAAGACAATCTGTTGTTCACCACCGATAAAGTCGGTGAGACGATGAAGGCAGCGATTGATCCCAAGCAAGCCAAGGAGTGGTTTGGCGGCGTCCCCCCTGATCTCACTGTGATTGCGCGCTCGCGTGCGGATGTGAGCAAAGGCTCCGGCGCAGATTACCTCTACACCTTGCTGCGCACCTACTACCGTGATGATGCCAAGGCAACTGGCTGGAACAACAAAGCCTATCCCAACATTGGCATGCCTCACCCGCTGTGGGAGCTGCAAGGTGTGCGCGAGCCAATCTACCAAACCATCAAAAGCCATGGTAAAGAAGAGCAGGTGCTCTCTGGCTGGAAGCAAATCAAGCCCGGCACACTCACACCGCTGCAATACGACCAAACTGTGAATGATTTGGTCAGCTATCTGCAATGGATGGGCGAGCCCGGGCAAAATCAGCGCGTGCGCATTGGCGTGTGGGTGTTGATCTTCTTGTGTTTTTTCACGATCATCGCTTGGCGTTTGAACGCGACATTCTGGAAAGACATCAAATGATTGGAGAAAAGTTTCGTTGCGCTGCGCTCCGCACGATACTTTTCTCCAGAAAAATGAGTCAAAAAAGCCAAGGGCGGCCTGTCGCTTTTTTGAACACATAGAGTGATCGGTTTCCGATCACTCTTTTTACTTTAAAGGAATCACCGTCATGATGGTGCTGTACTCGGGGACAACATGCCCTTTCTCCCACCGCAGCCGTTTTGTGCTGTTTGAAAAAGGCATGGATTTTGAAATCCGCGATGTGGACTTGTACAACAAGCCCGAAGACATCAATGTGATGAATCCGTATGGGCAAGTGCCGATTTTGGTCGAGCGTGATTTGATTTTGTACG
>JANNED010000294.1:0-19744 GCA_031388245.1 Variovorax sp. | reverse complement strand
TGTGACCCCAAAGTAGTAATGTCACCTCTGCCCCATTTACAAATGTCACCTTTGAATAAACGAAGGGCATGTCATGGCGCAGGAGAGCAAATTAATGAGCACGACAGAGGCACAGCGCTACGCCATCATCAAGCGAGTGATCGATGGCGTGCAAACACAGGCACTAGCCGCCCAGCAACTGAAGCTTTGCACACGCCAGATCAAGCGCCTGTGCAAAGCCGTTCGCAGCGGCGGCGCTGCTGCCCTCATCTCCAAACGACGCGGCCAGCCCAGCAACCGGCGCACCTCCAAGCTGCGCAAGGACACCATCATGGCGCTGGTCAAAGCCCAGTACAGCGACTTTGGACCTCAGCTGGCTTGTGAGTACTTGGCCAAATCGCACAATGAGGCTATCAGCGCTGAGACGCTGCGCCAATGGATGATCCAAGAGGGGCTGTGGAAGGCACAGCTCAAGCGCAAAGTGCGCCAGCACCCCAGCCGCCCTCGGCGTGAGCGCACAGGTGAGCTAGTGCAAATTGACGGCAGCCACCATGATTGGTTTGAAGGGCGCGATGCAACCCACCCACGCTGCTGCCTGATTGCATTCATCGATGATGCCACCAGCCGTGTGCTGGCCGCCCGCTTCAGCGCTGGCGAGACCACTCAAGGCTACTTTGCCGTGCTGCAAGAGCACATCACAAGCTGCGGCACGCCGCTGGCCTACTACAGCGACCGCCACGGCATCTTTACCAAACACGACAGCGAAGACCCCCATCCCACCCAGTTTGAACGCGCTTTGCTGCAATTGGGCATTGAGTCCATTTGTGCCCACAGCCCGCAGGCCAAAGGTCGGGTGGAGCGGCTGTTTCAGACTTTGCAGGACAGGATGATCAAAGCCATGCGATTAGCCTGCATCAGCACAATGGCTCAGGCCAATGCTTGGCTGCCTCAGTATCTCAAAGAACACAACGCGCGCTTTGCTGTGCCGCCTCAAGTGCCTGAGGATGCGCACCGGCCTGTGCAGCACAGCCAAGAGGAGATGGCTCGCATCTGCGCTGTGCATCACCAGCGTCAGCTCAGCAGCTGCCTGACGTGTAAGTTTGAGGGCTCGCAGATTTGGATCGAGCCGGGCCAGCAAGGCGCCCCTAGCAAGGCTGCGCAAGTCGACATCGTGCAGTATGCCGACCAGCGGCTGGAGGTGCTGTATCGGGGCAATGTGCTCAAAGCCAAGCATTATGTGTTGCATGAGCATTTGAGCAAAAAGCGCCCAGAGAGCGAGAAGACGATCAATGCGCGGGTGGATGCTTTGAGTCGCCAGCAGCGCCAAGTGGCCAAAGTAGCGATTGAAATCCGCCTTCAGGAGGATTTGCGCCGGGCTGGCATTGCGCCGGACACTCACCCCAGCCCGCCGCCGTTTGCATTGAGCCGCTTCGGGCTACGCCCTTCGCAGCTCAATGCAAACGGCTGACTTTCAACCCGCACTCAAGGTGACATCTGTAAATTGGTCAACTGGGGACATTTCTAAATTGGGTTGACAACACTGGATGTGCCCCACAACCAATCAACAGTCAAGCCTCAAACTGCGAAGCGTTTTTGCCTTTGAATTCAGCATAAAACGCTTTGATCACGATCATGTCCTTTTCGATATCGCCCGTGGGATAAAACAGGGGGCCTAGGCCGCTGCGTTTTTGAGCGTAATCCATGTAGGCCATGACGATGGGCACTTTGGCTGTGTAAGCAATGTAGTAAAAACCGGTTTTCCAATAGGTGGTTTTGCTGCGCGTGCCCTCGGGTGGCACGATCAGTTGCATTGGGCCATCGGCCTTTTGGATCGCTTGCGCAGAAGCGGCCACCAAGTTGGTCGACTGCTCACGGTTGACTGAAATGCCGCCGAGCCAGCGCATGATGGGGCCAAATGGGAATTTAAAGATACTGCTCTTTCCCATCCAATACACATTCAAGCGCAGTGCGAAAGCGACCATCAGGGTGTTGGGTAAATCCCAATTGCTGGTGTGCGGCGCTGCGATGAAGACGGATTTACAGGCCTCGGGCGGCAAGCTGCCTTCCACCTTCCAGCCCGTGAGTTTGAGAAAAACAATTGAGCCTCCGCGCAGCAGTGCGTTGACCACAGGCGTGGTGAAGATCGTGCGATGCACTGGGTTTATTTCTTGGTGGCTTGATACGCGGCCATGCCATCGGTGATTTCTTTGTGCGCGGCATCCACGCCCTCCCAGCCGAGCACCTTGACCCATTTGCCTTCTTCCAAATCTTTGTAATGCTCAAAGAAATGGGAAATGGTTTTGAGGCGCAAAGGATTCATGTCTTCAGGTTTTTTCCATTGCGTGTACAAGCTGCATTTTTTGTCGATGGGCACAGCGAGCAGCTTGCCATCTTCGCCGGCTTCGTCTTCCATCTTCAAAATACCGATGGCACGGCAGGTGATGACCACGCCGGGAATCAAGGGCACGGGGGTGATGACGAGGACATCCACTGGGTCGCCATCGCCTGACAGGGTTTTGGGGATGTAGCCGTAGTTCGTGGGGTAATGCATCGCCGTACTCATAAAACGATCCACAAAAATGGCGCCGGATTCTTTGTCTACCTCGTATTTGATCGGGTCAGCATTCATCGGAATTTCAATGATGACATTGAATTCATGCGGGGCGTTTTTGCCGGGTGGCACATGGTCGAGGGACATGGTGGTCTTTTTAAGAAAAATATAATGAAATGAAGCCAGTATTAACCCTGATTTTACTGACGCTACAGCTCAGAAAATACAAATTCCTCGCGTTTTCAAGCTAAATTCCGCGTGTTGGCCAATTGTCTCCTGCTTTTCTACAGCGTGGATAAGGAAGCAACGCGGTGGGTGCAAAGCCTCTAGCGTTGTACCCTCTACGTAAAACATTAAATTGGAGAAATAAATATGACAGGCAATGCAGCACTGATCCTCGTGCTAGTTTGCGGTCTGGCCGCCGTGGTCTACGGCGTTTGGGCACGCAGTTGGATTCTTTCGCAAGATGCAGGCAATGCCCGCATGCAAGAAATTGCAGCGGCGATTCAAACCGGCGCAGCCGCTTATCTGGCGCGTCAATACAAAACCATCACCGTGGTCGGCATTGTGCTGGCGATTTTGATTGGCTTGTTCCTTGATGGCATGTCGGCAGTCGGCTTCGTGGTCGGCGCTCTGCTCTCTGGCGCTTGCGGCTTCATCGGCATGAATGTGAGCGTGCGCGCCAACGTGCGCACCGCTCAAGCGGCCACCAAAGGCATTGGCCCCGCGCTGGATGTGGCCTTCCGTGGCGGCGCGATCACCGGCATGCTGGTGGTGGGCTTGGGCCTTTTGGGCGTGGCCGTGTTCTATTGGTTCTTGGTCGGCAATGGCGCCATGACACCAGACAAAAACCTCGCAAAAATGCTCAACCCGCTGATTGGATTCGCATTCGGCTCTTCGCTGATTTCCATCTTCGCGCGCTTGGGCGGCGGCATCTTCACCAAAGGCGCTGATGTGGGCGCGGATTTGGTGGGTAAAGTGGAAGCGGGCATCCCTGAAGATGACCCACGCAACCCCGCCGTGATTGCAGACAACGTGGGCGACAATGTGGGCGACTGCGCCGGCATGGCTGCTGACCTCTTTGAAACCTATGCCGTGACTTTGATTGCCACCATGGTGCTGGGCGCATTGCTTGTCTCAAGCAGCGGCACTGCTGCAGTGATCTACCCGATGATGCTGGGCGCTGTGTCCATCATTGCCTCCATCATTGGCTGTTTCTTCGTCAAAGCCTCTCCCGGCATGAAGAATGTGATGCCCGCGCTCTACAAAGGCTTGGCAGTGGCTGGTGTTTTGTCGCTGATTGCTTTTTACTTCGTCACCGTGGCCATCATGCCCGATAACGCGATCAAGGCCAGCGGCACGCAAATGGCGCTGTTTGGTGCCTGCGCGATTGGCTTGATTTTGACGGGTGCCCTGGTGTGGGTGACTGAGTATTACACCGGCACGCAATACGCGCCTGTGAAACACATTGCGCAAGCCTCTACGACGGGCCACGGCACCAACATCATTGCTGGCTTGGGCGTATCCATGCGATCCACCGCTTGGCCTGTGATTTTTGTGTGCATGGCCATTTGGTGCGCTTATGCGTTGGCTGGCCTCTACGGCATCGCGATTGCTGCAACTTCCATGCTTTCTATGGCCGGTATCGTTGTGGCGCTTGACGCTTACGGCCCAATCACCGACAACGCTGGCGGCATTGCTGAGATGGCCGAGCTGCCATCGTCTGTGCGCGATGTGACGGACCCGCTCGATGCAGTGGGCAACACCACCAAGGCCGTGACCAAGGGCTATGCGATTGGCTCAGCTGGCCTTGCCGCGCTTGTGCTGTTTGCCGATTACACCCACAAGCTTGAAGCCTACGGCAAGATCATCAGCTTTGATCTGTCCAACCCCATGGTGATCATTGGCCTCTTTATCGGTGGCTTGATTCCATACCTCTTTGGCTCGATGGCGATGGAGGCCGTGGGCCGCGCTGCGGGCTCGGTGGTGGTGGAAGTGCGCCGCCAATTCAAAGATGGCGAGATCATGGCCGGCAAACGTAAGCCTGACTACAGCGCTGCGGTTGACATGCTCACCACGGCTGCGATCAAAGAAATGATGATTCCTTCGCTGCTGCCAGTGGTCGTGCCGGTCGTCGTTGGCTTAGCTCTTGGCCCAGCTGCCTTGGGCGGCTTGCTCATGGGCACAATCGTGACCGGCTTGTTCGTTGCGATCTCGATGTGTACCGGCGGCGGCGCTTGGGACAATGCTAAGAAACTCATCGAAGACAACTTCGTGGACAAAGATGGCGTGACCCACAAAAAGGGCGGCGACACCCACAAAGCGGCTGTGACGGGCGACACCGTGGGCGACCCTTACAAAGACACTGCTGGCCCAGCCGTGAACCCGCTGATCAAGATCATCAACATCGTGGCACTGCTCATCGTGCCTTTGATGATGTCGATCCATGGCAAGCCTGCGCCTGTGGCCGCTGCGGCTGCACCAGTGCTTGCAACGGCAGTTGTAGCAACGCCTGCTGCGGTAGCAATGCCTGCAACCGCAGCTCCGACCGCCGCTCCAGCAACCGCACCTGCCGCTGCGCCTGCTGGCGATACGGCCAGTGTGAAAGTCGACGGCGGCGTGGTGAAGTTTTACTTCGCGCCCGGCAAGGCTGAGCTTGCACAAGATGGCGCGAAAGCACTAGAGGCTGTTTTGGCGGCCGCTAAGACGGGTAAAAAAGTGGGCATCAGCGGCTATGTAGATGCCAGCGGCGACGCAGCCAAAAATGCAGAGCTGGCCAAGCAGCGCGCGATGGCTGTGCGGGATTTGCTCAAATCTTCTGGCGTGCCAGAAGGCCAAATCATGCTGGTGCGCCCCAACGACATCAAGGAAGGTTCCACCAGCGCTGCAGAAGGCCGCCGCGTGGAAGTATTCATGATTTAAAGCAAATTGCTTGATGAGAAGCCGCTGGTGAAAATCAGCGGCTTTTTTGTTGTCTTTTTCATTTTCTCATCGTTATATTGTTCTAGCCCTGAAGTATGAACCGTTCGCCCTGAGCCTGTCGAAGGGCTACCAAGGCTTCGACAGGCTCAGCCCGAACGGAAGTAGAGACTTCATCGGGCCGGTTCAATAGGTTTGTTTGCAAAGGAAATCACCATGCGCCGCATTCTTCTCGTGCTCAGCACCGCCCTGCTCGCTACCAGCCTGATCGGCTGCGCAGCCCTGCGCCCTCAGCCCAAAACGCTCAACATCTCGCAAGAGCGCTTGATGCAATTGATCGGCGGGCAATTTCCTTTCAACAGCAAAATGCTGGAGGTGCTCGATGTGGGCGTGAGCTCGCCCAAGATCAGTTTCGATGCTGTCAATAATCGCATCAATACCTCGCTGGATTTGAATGTGATCGGCAGCGGCATCGTGGGCCTGCTCACCAAGCGCGAATACAAAGGCGGCATCGATTTGAGCTACGGCCTTCGCTTTGAGCCCACTGACAATTCTGTGCGCATGACGGATGTGAAGCTGGGAAAGCTCAGTGTTGATGGTGTGCCAGAATTGATGGAACGCCCGATGTCTCGCTTGGGCGTGGCGCTTGCGCAAAAGCTGCTCTCAGAACAAGTGCTCTACAAAGTCAGCGACAAAGACTTGGAAGCCGCCAAAGGCTGGGGCTACAAACCTGGTGCCTTCAAAATCGGTGCAGCAGGTTTGGCGATCACGCTCGATCCAATTGAGAAGAAATAAGCTGCAACTTCAGCTCGGTTTTCGATAAAAATTTAGCGCACTGCGCGTTACGTGCATGATGTTGCACGCTGGCGCGATGCGCTGCTCCGCTTGGCTCCCGCGCAGAGGCTTTTGTAGCATCCAAGTTTGGTTTGCATCACCGCCTTGGTTAGCCTGCCATCTTTTGTAGCCAGCGCGAATGGCCGCTGCACATCACATCACCCACCTCACGCCCTACGGCTTGGTTGGCGTTCATCGGATGGCGTTCGATATCGCCCTAAATATCAAAGTGATTTTTAAAGCACACCAGTAATCAGCTTATTGGTTTTGCGGGTGAATCCATATAGTACGAGTTTGGGCGCACTTTAACGTTGGCGCTCAGCCGACGCCGAAGGCGGTCGGATGCAGCAACCAGTTAAACCACAGGATTTGGACGTGCTCATTTTTCACCTTTACTTTTTAGCGAAGAATGTATGACAGCAACTACCCATGCAATGGCAAGAAGCGGGACAGGTATGAGTAGGGGTCCAAACACCAAACCAATGCCAATCGGATTGGCGCCGCTGGAAAACGCAAGCTCGAGGAGAACGGCTACGACAACCAAATACGCGAGAGCAAATAAGGCAAGCTTTGTTGGCAGTCCCAAGTTGCCACCGACGCTTTTCGTGGTGTTGTGGGAGCCCTCCCAAGTAGACCGCAACGATTCAATTTCTCTTCCACTAAGCCTCACGGGCGCTCCGCACAGTTGACACGAATCCTCTGCCGCAACGTTCGAGGCCTCGCATACAAGACAGCGCCAATCGTGTTTAGGCATGTTGTGGTTTAACGTTGGAGGCAACCGGCACGCAGCAAGCGCCGCGCAGCGGCAACCTGCTGCTGTGTGTCCGCGTGGGCCGAACAGTTAGACATGTGCATTCACTTCAGTCCTAGTGCGAACAAAAAGAAGAAAACCAGCGGCATTGTGAGGAAAGTGAGAAGCGCCCCAGCAGCGAACTTTTCTTTCGAAACAAAATACATCGACATCACGACTGCCAATCCCGCGCCGATCCATGACGCTAAAAAGAAGTTCTCTGGCGGACCTTTAGCATTGCTGGATAAGAGACCCAAAAGAAACAACATAAGCCCGTTCCCCGCGAGGCAAATCAACCAAACCAAATACCCCATAAACTTTTTCATACGGGTGTCTAACGTAATGTATACCGCAAAACCTGCGGTATACAAATGGCACTGCGGCATAAGTTGGGCATATAAAATCTCAAATTCCTGTTTTAAATCATGAGCTTAGCTTGGGTTTAACAAATTCAAACACAGGTATAAAAGAAATGTGAAACACCGCAGCTTGTCTGCCAATTTATACCGCAGTTATGCGCTGGTTTCAGCATATTTTCCAGGCTGTCGATAACTTTTTTTGTTGCGCAAGTGGATCAAGTTGCATCCCACATCTGAGTGCCCACCAAGCCGCAGGACGTGATGAGCGAGGCCTGAATGCACGGTGCGGCCATTTGCGCTGGCTACATAAGTTGGATTGCCTAGCGAGGTGGTGATGCAGACCGCCGCAGCGTGCCAACCGTACTGCTGCGCGAGGTGCTAGCCGGGCAGTCGGGGATCGCTCGTCATGCCAGCGTACATGAGGTCGAGCGAAATAGTGCTAACCCTTCGACAGGCTCAGGGTGAACGGGGTGAGAATGACTATTAATTCAATAGCACTCTGCGTATATTCTATGCCGGCTACCAGCCATTTTTAATCAAAAAACCTGCTGCAAAGACTGCATATACAGCTGGCTCACCATCAGCTCATCCCATGGAATCGGCGCAGTCTGCGGCAGGAGGTTCAGGCGGCGTTGTTCGCTCATTTCGCTTAGATTCACTTGACGCTTGGCCACTGCGCCAGCCAAGCCATCGAGCAGTTCATCGACTGCCCTGCCCTCATCGCCCACACTTTGGTTGCACAGCAGCACCATGTCGCAGCCGGCGGTGAGTGCTTCAACTGCGGCTTTCGTGTAGCTCACGCGCTTGCCGTCGATCAGGCGGGCGCCTTCCATGCTCAGATCGTCGCTAAAAATCGCGCCGGTGAAGCCAAAATCGCCGCGCAAAATCTCTTGCAGCCAGCGCTTGGAAAAGCCTGCGGGGCGGCTGTCGACCTTGGGGTAGATCACATGCGCGGGCATCACCGATTGCATGCCTGTGGCGAGCCACTGGTAGGGCGCGGCATCGTCGGCCAGAATGGCTTTGAGGCTGCGCTTGTCGACCGGGATTTCGGTGTGTGAATCGGCTTTGACGAAGCCGTGGCCAGGGTAATGTTTGCCGCAGCCGCTCATGCCGGCGAGCAAGAGGCCATGCATCAAGCTTTTGGCGAGCAGCGTAGCCACGCGCGGATCGCGGTGGAACGAGCGATCTCCAATGACCGAGCTTTCGCCGTAATCCAAATCGAGCACGGGAGTGAAACTCATGTCTACCCCGCAGGCTCGCAACTCGGCGGCCAGCACGTAGCCGCAAGCTGTGGCGGCGTTGGTGGCTTTTAACGCATCACGCATCCACTGCTCGCCCAAAGCACGCATAGGCGGCAAATGCGTGAAACCATCCGTTTTGAAGCGCTGCACGCGCCCGCCTTCGTGATCCACCAAAATCAGCAAATCACCACGCACAGCTTTGATTTCGGCGCACAAATGTGTGAGTTGATCACGATCTTTCCAATTGCGTGCAAACAAAATCACGCCGCCTGTGAGCGGATGCGCGAGGCGCTTTTTATCGGCTTTGGTGAGCGCTTGGCCTGCAACGTCGAGGATGATGGGGGCGTGTTGGGTCATGTGGAGTCTCTATGAATTTGATAGCAGCTTGCGCATATTCTATGCCGGCTATTGGCCTTTTTGTTCTATTTTTCACAGATTCACACTGCGTACGGCTCAAAATCCGCATGCCAGCCGCGCACCGCCACTGCATAGCGCGTGGCTTTGCCTTGGCCCTGCGCGGCTAGCAGGCCGCTTTGGTACAAGTGCGCAAGATCGCGTGTGGCGGTGGCTTTGGAGGCATCGGTGATCTTCATGTATTTTTCAGCGCTGAGGCCGCCTAAGAAGCCACCATCGCCAGCTTCCAGCAATCGCGCGAGTACTTTGCGTTGCCTTGCATTCAAATCGACCTGAGCACAGCGCTGCCAGAAAGCGGCTCTATCAGAGGCTTGCCGGATTACCGAGAGCGAATGCTGGCAGCCCCGCGTGAACACGCCGACGAACCAGAGCACCCCAGCCGTGACGTCAATGCCCTTGGTATGCGTTGGCGCAGCGAGCGTGGCTGCGTTGAGTTGAAGGTAATAATCCTTGCGCTCAGTTTGAATTTGCCGCGAGAGGCTGAAAATGCGTTGCGTGGTTTGCAGCTCTTGCGCGAGCACGACATCGGCCAGCGCACGGCCTACGCGGCCATTGCCATCTTCAAAGGGGTGAATGGCCTCGAACGGCACATGCGAGAGCGCCGCGCGCACCAAGCTGGGCGGGCGGGTTATCTCAGCACTCGCAGCGGCATCAGGCCGCGTGGCTTGCAGCCAATACAGCAATTGCGCCATCTGCTGAGGCACTTCTTTGCTTGACGGCGCGGTGTAATGCACCACTTCTTGACCCTTAATCTCACTAATGGGGCCACTGATGATTTGCATCGGGTCTTCGTGCGTGCGATAGCTGCCCACCGCGATACGCAGCTTGGCCGGCTTGTCTTCATTGCCAGGAAACAGCAGCTTCTGCCAAGCACACAGGCGCTGATCGTTAAGCGGCTGGGCATGCTGCTCGGTGGCTTCTTGCATCACCTGCACCAAGCCTTCAACATCACGGTCTTTACCTGCCGGCACACTCAAACCCAGCCGATGCCCCACCGAGGAGCGCACCGCCAGCACATCCAAGCTCTGGCCTTCAATCGCCGCAGTAGCCAAGGCTTCCTGCGACCACAAATCGCTGTTGATGGCCTGCACACCATCAAAGCCAATACTGTGCAGCGCTTGCGCAAGCCGCGCATGCGCCTCTTGTGCACCTAGCAGAGCCGCTTGCACAGCTTGCTCATCCCAAGTGAAAGCAGGCCAAGCTGGCAATTGCCAAATGAGCACACGAGGGCTTGAAGGAGGGGGGAAACGGGCGCGCCTGGAGGACATGAGCTAAAAACTCAGCCCTTCTCCACCACACAAAACGAAGCTGCGTAATCGCTTTCATCCGTGACGGTGATATGGGCTTTAAGGCCACGCTCTTCAAACCATTCTTTCAAGCCGCCATGCAACACAATGCGTGGCTCACCACTGGACAGCTTGGCAATCTCACACAAACGCCATGTCATGGGCATGCGCATGCCCATCCCGATCGCTTTAGAAAACGCTTCCTTGGCAGAAAATCGCGTAGCGAGGTAACGCACACCACGCTCAGGCCAGCGGGCGCTGCGCTGCTTCCAAACGATCAGCTCTGCATCGCTCAAGATCTTGGCTGCAAACCGCTCACCGTGTTTATCTAAGCTCGTCTTGATGCGGCGAATATCGCAAATGTCGGTGCCGATGCCGTAGATCATGCGCTCGCTGGCTGCAAAGCCGCCAAATACGCCTTCACCGTCTCGGCGTAACCCACCTCCAAAGCATCCGAGACAAAGGCATGGCCAATGGATACTTCTGCAAGAAAGGGGATCGCGGCAATGAAGGGCTTGAGATTGGCCTGCGTTAAATCATGGCCTGCATTCACACCCAAGCCAGCATCACGTGCAGCCTGAGCGGTGGCTTTGAATTGGGCGAGCACCGTTGCCTCTGTTGGCGTGCCAAACGCGCTCGCCCACGTCTCGGTATAAAGCTCCACGCGCTGTGCGCCGATGGCTTGACAGGCAGCCATCTGAGAGGGCACAGGATCCATAAAGAGACTCACACGCACGCCCAGTGCGCGGCATTCATCAACCAGGGGCGTCAATCGCTCTGCGTCTTGAGGAAAGCTCCAGCCATGATCCGAAGTGCTTTGCCCCTCGCTATCGGGCACAAAGGTGGCTTGATCCGGTTTGACCGCTCGGATGAAATCCATCAAGTTATGAAACGGATTGCCTTCAATGTTCAATTCCCGATTCGGCCACAAGCGCATCAGCTCGGCGATTTCAAACACATCGTTTTTACGAATATGCCGCTCATCTGGGCGTGGATGCACCGTGATGCCGGCTGCGCCAGCTTTCAGGCAAAGCTCAGCTGCACGCGTCACGCTGGGGTAGCCCACATGCCGCGTGTTGCGCACGAGCGCGACTTTGTTGACATTGACTGAAAGCAGCGTTTGAGTGCGAGGGTTCATAACGAAATCACTGTTTAACCGGCATAAATACTGCGTAGAGTGCTATCAAATCAATAGTATTTGATTTTCAGGCCAAAGCCTGTGCATCCACCATCAGCTGCCGCGTGCGAAAGCCACGGCTGCCTGCATGGTAGTTTAGCAAGCTGCGCAGGATTTGCTTGAGCTCCGAGCGATCGGCCCCATTCATCGCCATCACGGCTTCGCGGGCGGGGAAAACAGCAGCGCGTTGATCCAGCGCCGCTTGCAAGCTCTGCCAAGCCGTTGCGCTCAGCGCCGCATCCTCAGGCGCTGCGCTTGCAGCTTCGCGCAGCCCCAGCTCTGCGATCAAGCTGTAGCGCACATCGGTTTGCAAAGCATCGGCTGAAAAGCTGTCTGTATCCAGAGAAGGCAGCAAGCCAATCTCGCGCAGCAGAACCAGCTCAAATGCCCTGAGCGTCGCATCCAAAAGCGGTGCATCCCGCAGCCAAATACAAGCCTGCGCATAGGCATCAAACAGCAGCTCATGCGGATCATCGCGCGCCAGCAGTTTCATCATCAGCTCGTTCAAATAGTAGCCCGAAAGCAGCGCATCGCCCGTAGGCATCGTGAGGCCGCCTTGCCACTCAGCGCCCTTGAGCGTGTGCACCTCCGCATCGCCCGAATAGCTGATGGAGAGCAATTGCAGCGGCAGCAAGATCGCCCGAAACTGCGAGCTGGGCCGCTTCACGCCTTTGGCCACAATGGCCACTCGGCCCTGATGCCGCGTCAACACCTCAAGGATCAAGCTGCTCTCGCTCCAATCGTAGCGATGCAACACAAAAGCGGGCTCGTGGAGGATGCGTTTCACTCGTACCCAAAGCTTTTGACGCGCTCTGCGTTATCGGCCCAGCCGCCTTGCACCTTGACCCAGAGCTGGAGGAAAATTTTTGCATCCATGAGGCGCTCTAGCTCTTGACGGGCTTCCGTGCCCATGCGCTTTAAGCCTTCGCCGCCTGCACCGATCACCATGGCTTTGTGAGAATCCCGCTCGACAATGATGGTGGCTGCGATTTTGACGAAGCGGCCAACTGTCTTGCCAGGTTCTTCTTTGAATTGATCAATCACCACTGTGCTGGTGTAAGGCAGCTCATCGCCGGTGAAGCGAAAGAGCTTCTCCCGCACCACCTCTCCCGCCATGAAGCGTTCGGATTTGTCGGTGATCTCCTCTTGATTGTAAATCCACGGCTGCTCAGGCAGATACTTTTCGCAGATGACGAGCAGGCGCTCGATATCCTTCTTTTGCTTGGCACTCATGGGGATGATTTCGGCAAACTGGATGGTTTTGATGGCTTCGATGTCTTGCTCATCCATCTGCGCTGTATTGATCTCGTCGCCCTCAACGCCGATGCCATCACCGTGCGCGTTGTCGTCTGCAATGCGCTCAGCAACAGGCTTTTCCTGCGGCTCTGGCTTGATCGCGCCCATGCCCTTGGCATGCACCTCTTGCAGCCAAGTCGCAATATCAGCGCGGCGGTTCACCGTATCGAGCTTGTTGGCCACCAGCACCACTGGCACGCCTTTGGCTTGCTTGCCCAAGAGCGAGAGCACTTTGGCATCTGCTCCCGACAAGCGCCCCGCCTCGACGATGAGCAAAATTAAATCCACGCCGCTGACTGCGCCTGTCACGGTTTTGTTCAGCGAACGATTCAGCGCCGTGCCATGACGCGTTTGGAAGCCCGGCGTATCGGCAAAGACGAATTGCGCAGCACCTGACGTGCGAATACCCAGAATGCGATGCCGCGTGGTTTGCGCTTTGCGCGAAGTGATGCTGACTTTTTGGCCAACCAAGGCGTTGAGCAGCGTGCTTTTGCCGACGTTGGGTTTACCAACGATGGCGATCATGCCGCAGCGCTGGGCTGCCTCCAGCGCTGTGGGCGATGGAGCGGCGCTCTGTGAGGCCGCAGTCTGGCTGAAGAAAGCATCGAGCAGCAAATCAGTGGGCGCTGAAGATTCGGCTGAAGATGCGATATGCTGGGCAGCCTGGGGAACAAGTTTTTTCATGATTTTAGGGTGTTTGCCGGCATAAATACTACACAGTATGCTATCGAATCAATAGCATTTTTGAGAGGCGCTTACACAGACAAAGCAAGCAGTTTGAGCATAGCTGCCGCAGCCTCTTGCTCGGCAGCACGCCGTGAGCTTCCAAAGCCGCGAGCTTCGCGTTGCATTTGCTCAATCATGCACTGAACCTCAAAGGTTTGGCGATGCGCTGCACCCGTGATGCTCATCACCGCGTAGTGTGGCAGATGCATCTTGCGCCCTTGCAGCCATTCTTGCAGCTCGGTTTTAGGATCTTTGGCGGCGGCTGGCATCTCAGGGTTGATCGCAACCTGATCAAACAATCGGTGCACAAGTGCAGAGGCTTTGTCAAAACCCGCATCCAGATAGACCGCGCCAATCACCGCCTCCAGCGCATCTGCCAAGATGGATGGCCGCTTGCTGCCGCCAGAGCGCAGCTCTCCTTCGCCCAAACGAATCAAATTGCCAAGATGCAAATCATGGGCGATTTTGTGAAGCGTGTCTTGCTTCACCAGATTGGCTCTGACACGCGAGAGCTCACCTTCTTGCAAGGTGCGAAGCGCTTGAAACAGCATGCCAGATACGGCCAAATTCAATACAGAATCGCCCAAAAACTCCAAGCGCTCGTTGTGATCCGCGCTGTAGCTGCGATGCGTGAGCGCCTGTGTGAGCAGAGCTGGCTTGGTGAATTCATGTTGCAAACGTTTTTGCAACTGCAAGGCAGCATCAGACAAGGGTTTGGCCAAGAAAAAAACCCGCCATCATCATTTATCGCTGCTGCCAGAGTATTTGAGTAGCAAATAGGCCGGGCCGCCGAGATGAATTTCTTTGTTGTAGGCAAAGCTGACAACCACTTTGTCACCATTTTTGGTGACTTCAATGTCTTTGGGGCCGATGGCTTTGAAATCGTCAATGTTTTGTGCTTTATCGAATGCCGTGCGGATTTCAGCAATCGTGCCACCAGCAGCGGCCACTTTTTTGGTCGCCTTCACAATGGCAAAATATTCGAGCACAGTAGGGAAGACCTGCGCCCCCACCACGCCGGCAAAAGCCAACACCACGCCGACGAACAGCAAGCTGATCACAGAAATACCGCGTTGATGAGATTTCATAATTTGCCTTGTGTTAACCATTGACTTCAATCAAAAGAACCAATTCTGCGTAGATTACCAAAATTCATCCACACAAAAAAGGCTCTGCCTACGATATTTTGTTCGGGTACAAAGCCCCAATAGCGTGAGTCGAGTGAATTGTCTCGATTGTCGCCCATCATGAAGTAGTGGCCAGCGGGCACTTTGCAAACCACGCCCTCTGTGCTGTAACGGCAATTTTGCCGACCTGAAAAATCTTCCACACCCGGGATCATCGCAGGGCGCTGCTCGTCGTTGAGCAGCTTGTGTTTTTTGCTCCCGCCACGAGACAGCTCAATCAGCTCTTCAAACTGCTTGCTGTAGCGCATCGTGTCTTCATCCAAGAAATCAGGCAACACATCTTTAGACAGCGGTTTCCCATTGATGACGAGCTTTTTGTTCAAGTAACTGACTTCATCACCGGGCAGACCTATGACGCGTTTGATGTAATCCACATTTGGGTTCGGTGGGTAGCGAAACACCATCACATCGCCGCGCTCTGGGTTGTTCACATCCAGGATTTTTTGATTGATCACAGGCAGGCGCACGCCGTAAGTGAATTTATTGACCAAGATCAAATCTCCCACATGCAGCGTAGGAATCATGGATCCTGTGGGAATTTTGAAGGGCTCAAAGAGAAACGAGCGCAACAAAAACACGATGCAAATCACCGGGAAGAGCCCCGCCGTCCAATCCAACCACCAAGGCTGCTGCAAGACAGCGCTTTTGGAGGCCACCATCTCTTGCGCATGTGTCTCCGTCTTGGTGATACCCATTTTGGCCAGCTCGGCTTGGCGTTTGATCGCCTGCTCTTCCAAGGCACTGGCAGCCAAGTTGCGTGCAGGCAAAAAGATCAAGCGCTCCAGCAGCCAATACACGCCCGTCACTACTGTGGCAATAAACAGCAGCAAAGAGAAGTTGCCATCGATCCGGTTGAAATACCACGCCGCGACATAGGCCAAAAACAATCCGAGCACCACGGACGTGATGCTGGGCATCAACTTGCTTAACTTTTCGGACATTAATCTTCCACCTGCAAAATAGCCAGAAACGCTTCTTGGGGCACTTCCACTGTGCCAATTTGCTTCATGCGCTTTTTACCCGCCTTCTGCTTTTCCAAGAGCTTTTTCTTGCGCGTGATGTCGCCGCCGTAGCATTTAGCGAGCACGTTTTTGCGCAAGGCCTTGATTGTCTCACGCGCAATGATGTTGCCGCCAATGGCCGCTTGGATGATCACGTCATACATTTGCCGGCTGATGATCTCGCGCATTTTGGCCGCGACTGCTCTGCCGCGATAGGTTGCCTGCGTGCGGTGAACTATGATGGAGAGCGCATCAACCTTCTCGTTGTTCAGCAGCATGTCGACTTTGACCACATCGCTGGCCCGATATTCTTTGAACTCGTAATCCATCGAGGCATAGCCCCGGCTCACGGATTTAAGCTTGTCAAAGAAATCGAGCACGATCTCGCCCAGCGGCATGTCATACGTCAGCACCACTTGGCGGCCTTTGTAGGCCATATTGAGCTGCACGCCACGCTTTTGGTTGGCCAGTGTCATCACCGAGCCCACATATTCTTGCGGCACGTAAATATGCACCTCCACAATCGGCTCGCGAATTTCTTCAATGCGCGAGACTTCGGGCATCTTGGAAGGGTTTTCCACGAGCAGCGTCTCAGGATTTTTGCCACCTGTGACCACTTCATACACCACGCTCGGTGCGGTGGTGATCAAATCCTGATCAAACTCGCGCTCCAAGCGCTCCTGCACAATTTCCATGTGCAGCAGGCCCAGAAAGCCGCAGCGAAAGCCAAAGCCCAAAGCTTGGGAGACTTCTGGCTCAAAGCGCAGCGCAGAATCGTTGAGCTGAAGTTTGGTCAACGCATCGCGAAGTTGCTCATACTCGCTCGATTCGCTCGGATACAGCCCGGCAAACACCTGCGGCTGGATTTCTTTGAAGCCTGGCAGCGGCTCGGTGGCTGGCGCAATGTTCATCATGCCCAGATCACCACGCGTGACGATGCGCGTCACGGTATCGCCCACACGCGCGGCCTTCAGCTCTTTAATGCCAGCGATGATGTAACCCACCTCGCCCGCTTCGAGCGATTTGCGCGGCTCGTCTGTCGGCGTAAACACGCCGATGCTGTCCGCGTTGTATTGCGAGCCGTTGGCCATCATCAAAATCTTGTCGCCCTTGGCCAAGCGGCCATCCACCACGCGCACCAACATCACCACACCGACATAGCTGTCAAACCAGCTGTCCACAATCATGGCGCGTAGCGGTGCATCAGGATTACCCCTTGGGGGTGGCACTTTGGCCACGACCATTTCCAACACCTCATCGATGCCCATGCCTGTTTTGGCCGAGATGGCAATCGCATCACTCGCATCCAAGCCAATCACTTCTTCAATTTCTTTTTTCGCCGTTTCAGGATCAGCCTGCGGCAAATCCATTTTGTTGAGCACGCAAGACACCTCAACGCCGAGGTCGAGTGCCGTGTAGCAATTCGCCACCGTTTGCGCTTCCACGCCTTGCGATGCATCAACCACAAGCAACGCGCCTTCGCAGGCAGACAGCGAGCGACTCACTTCATAAGAGAAGTCCACATGGCCCGGCGTGTCGATCAAATTGAGGTTGTAAATTTGCCCATCACGCGCTGTGTATTGCAGCGCAGCGGTCTGTGCCTTGATAGTTATCCCACGCTCTTTCTCAATGTCCATCGAATCCAAAACTTGTTCGCTCATCTCGCGATCAGACAGGCCGCCACAGCGATGAATCAAACGATCAGCGAGCGTGGATTTGCCGTGATCGATGTGCGCGATGATGGAAAAATTTCTAATGTGCTTCATCAACAAAATTCTCAAACTAATTCTTTAAGTGCTTGATCCGTATGACTCTTAAGCCTGTGCAAGCGTGACGCGCAAGAAAAAGGGCGCGTCCTTTTCGAGACGCGCCCTACAAACCAACAATCTATTGGCAACTGCGATAGTTGGACTTTCATTGTAGGGCAAGCGCTGAGGTGACATACGGGAAAATTCTCTAAAGTTTGTGCGTTGCAAGGTAACAACGAGAAATTATTAACAGGTTATCCACATTTTCTGTGGGCAAAACATGTATTGCATGAGGATGGCCTGTGGATGGCTGGTGGACAGCCTGTGCGCATTCCCGTTTAATGAGGTTCAACACCTTTTGATTGCAATTGATATACACAATTTGGTTGATCGAATGCCTCAATTTTAGCTGTTTTGGGTATGAGCATACTTTCATGCTGCAGATTCCTTGCCTTGAACCCATCATGTGTCCTGAATGCAACTATTTGTATCTAAGCCACATTCCCTAGGCCGCGTGTGGCTTTTGGTGCATTGTGAAAAAAACGCTTGACAAACAGGTTTTTAAACAAAAAGTGTGCTTTCCCCGGCGTATTTGCTACAGAGAATGCTATGAAAAATATAGCCCGCGTCCGCCGGCCAGATCTGCTTGCGCACGAGAGGAAATTGCTTGCCAGTGGCTCAAATTGAGCGCAAGATGAGTTGCCCTTTTAGGAGAACAATTCATGCGCTCAGCTTCAATGTTTGGTCTGCCCGCTGCTCTGGCTTCGAGGCGGTGCCTGCTTCTCGCTTTTGTTGCCTGCAGCGCGTTAGCCTCCATCCCGTCGCATGCTGCTGCGCCGCAAGCTGGCAGCCCAAGCGCCACCGCACAAGACACGATCAATGCGCTCACACGAGCGCAATCTGCCGTGGTGGGCGTGCAAGTGATTGCTGCCGAGGGTGCGCGCTCAGCGCAGACGCTGGGCAAGGAGCGCAGCGGCTCAGGCGTGGTGATTGGTTCAGATGGCTTGGTGGTGACGATTGGCTATCTTGTCTTAGAAGCTGATCAAATTCAGATCACGACGATCGATAAAAAAACCGTGCCTGCGCGTGTGGTGGCTTACGATTTGGCCACCGGATTTGGGCTGATCCGCCCTGTGGTGCCACTGCGAGGCATCGCGCCCGTGACGCTCGGCGGCACAGCAGACCTCCAAACCGGCGAAGCCCTCATGACCAGCACAGGCGCATCCAGCGATGACGATGCGGATGTCGCCATGACGCAGCTTGTTAGCAAGCGCGCTTTCTCGGGCTACTGGGAATATCACATCGACAGTGCGCTGTTTACCAGCCCGCCCATGCAAAACCATTCGGGTGCGCCGCTGTTCAACCAAAAAGGCGAGCTGCTGGGCATTGGCAGCCTTTTTGTGATGGATGCCATCGGGCAAAACGTGCGCTTGCCTGGCAACATGTTCGTTCCTGTCGATCTGCTCAAACCCATCATGGCTGAGATGCTGCAAAACGGGAGCAGCGCATTGTCTAAACGCCCTTGGCTGGGCTTAACGTCTAGCGAGCAAGGTGGCCGCGTGCAGATCGTGCGAGTCAACCCAGACAGCCCCGCACAGGCCGCCGGCCTTCAAGTTGGCGACGTGGTGCTGGCCGTCGATGGTGCAAAAGTGGCCACGCTAGAGACGTTTTACAAAAAAGTCTGGGATCGTGCGTCACCAGAAGGCGAAATCAAGCTCACGGTGCTGCAAGGCGCAGATTTGAAGACGATCACGCTAAAAGCCGTAGATCGCATGAGCACGATGATGAAGCCAGCGGGGATTTGAGTTTGCTATCCTCGGCGGCATGGATATCCAAACACTGCAAGCCGCCCTCCCCGAATACTTCGCACCTTGGGTGCAAGCACTCCATCTTCGCGTTGAAAGCAGCCAAGCCAGCCAAGTGCAACTGCGGCTGCCCTTCTCGCCAGAGCTTTGCCGTGTTGGCGGCATGGTTTGCGGCCAATCCATGATGGCTGCCGCAGACACAGCCATGGTGCTCGCCCTCATGCAACATTTCGGCGAATTCCGCCCCTGCACAACCGTGCAGATGAACACAAGCTTTTTAAAGCCGCTCAGCGGGCAAGATGGCTTGATCACGGCGAGCGTTCTGCGAGCGGGAAAAAATCTGGCTTTCGGCGACATCGATATTCGCACAGCGGATGGCCAAAGCGTGTGCAGAGCAACGACGACTTACGCATTGCTTTGATTTTTCGTCT